>JAEZQR010000002.1 GCA_023413015.1 Pseudomonadota bacterium | reverse complement strand
TCGACCGAGCTCCGATACATGACGCGGTAATATTGTTCGGCGGCGCGAACGATGCGGGCGTTCTGCTCGGCCTCGAAGAAGGCCTCGCCATCGTGCCCGAGATAATCGAGCCGGTTGTCGAGCAGCTCGCGCAGCTGCTGCACCACCGCATCCTCGCAGCCATGCTTCCGGCCCGTGATCGCCATGCGACCGTACAGCGCCGGCTCCTCATGCCACGGCGTCAGGCAGGCATAGCGCTGGCGGGCGCGCGCCGCCTCTTCCGGATCGGTCGTGTCGAGATAATCGAGTACCGCGCGCATCGACCCCGCGAGCGAGTAGACGTCGAGCCCGCGGAACTCGACCTTGTCGGCCGCCGTGTCGTTCCACCGCTTCAGCCAGCGGACGAACGCGCGCATCTCGGTGTTGCGCCACATCCAGCGCGGAAAGCGTTCGAAGCTGTCGGGCGGATAGGGCTGCGCCTGCCGTCCGCGCACGAAGCGGTCGATATGCGCGGCGTCCGGCCAGTCGGCCTCGACCGCCACGATCGTAAAGCCATGGCGTTCGATCAGCTGGCGGGTGATTGCAGCACGGGCGCGGTAGAACTCGCTCGTGCCGTGGCTGGCCTCGCCGAGGAGCACCACGCGCGCATCGGCGAAGCGATCGAACATGGCGCCGAAGGCTTCCGCCGCTTCGAGCGGCGGCATTGGTTCGGCGAAGCGGGCGATGGCCTCGGTGGCCCGGTCCTGGAGAAGCGTCGTCATGCCGCGATCAACGCACAAACCGCGCGGACGATGAACCATAACGGACACGTCCGAGTTGACCCCCGCATGACGGCTTTCATGTTCGCCACGGGCATCGAGAACAGCTACCCGACGATCAACGGCGGGCGCACGCGCATCGACCAGATGGAAAAGGCGCATCATTACAAATACTGGCGTCGCGACTTCGATCTGGTCGAGGAGTTCGGGTTGCAGTTCCTGCGCTACGGGCCGCCGATCCACCGCACTTGGCTCGGCGACGGCCGCTACGACTGGTCGTTCACCGACGAGACGTTCCGCGAGCTGCACCGCCGCAACATCGTGCCGATCGTCGACCTGTGCCACTTCGGTGTCCCCGACTGGATCGGCGACTTCCAGAACCCGGATTTTCCCAAGCTGTTCGCGCGCTACGCCAAGGCGTTCGCCGAACGCTTCCCCTGGGTGCATCTCTATACGCCGGTCAACGAGATGTTCATCTGCGCGTTGTTCTCAGCCAAATATGGCTGGTGGAACGAGCAGGGCACCACCGACGCCACCTTCGTCATGGCCCTCAAGCACATCGTCAAAGCCAATGTGCTGGCGATGCAGGGCATCCTCGATGCCCGCCCCGATGCGATCTTCATCCAGTCCGAAAGCTCGGAGTATTTCCATGCCGACAGTCCGGCCGCGATCAAGGCGGCGGAGATCCGCAACGCGCAACGTTTCCTCACGCTCGACCTGAACTACGGCAAGCGCGTCGACTCCGAGATGTACGAGTATCTGCTCGATAACGGCATGACACGCGAGGAATATCATTTCTTCCTGCGCCACCGGCTCAAGCAGCACTGCATCATGGGCAACGACTATTATTGTACGAACGAGCACCGCGTGTATCCCGACGGCAGCAGCGGCGCCTCGGGCGAGGTGTTCGGCTACGACAACATCACCATGCAATATTACGACCGGTACAGGCTGCCGGTGATGCACACCGAGACCAACTTCAACGATCACAAGAACGGCGAAGGTGCGGTCGACTGGCTATGGAAGCAGTGGGCGAATGTGCTTCATGTTCGGAACGACGGCGTGCCGATCGTCGGCTTCACCTGGTACTCGCTCACCGACCAGGTCGACTGGGACGTTGCGCTACGGGAGGAGAATAACCGGGTGAATCCGCTCGGGCTCTGCGACCTCGACCGCAATATCCGGCCTGTGGGGCACGCCTACAAGAAGCTGATCGACGATTGGCAAACCGTGCTGCCGACGCAGAGCGTCTGCCTCATCGTCCCGGTCATCAAGCCACAGGAATATGATTACCCTTGGGCCCAGCGCCGCCGCGAGGAAGCGCGCCGCTTCCGCGAGGCGCGCAAAAGCACGCTTCCGATCGCGGAGGTGGCCTAACGCGCACGAGTGTGACTCCGGCGCAACGACCGGACGAGTTGCGACGAACTGCGGCTTCGCGATGAATACGCCCTCTAGCTGCGCTCCGCGCGCCGCATAGAATCCGACGTCATGAATCGCCCGTTCGATACCTCGCTCTGGATGCGGCCCGGTGTCCCCTTCGAACCCGAGCTGTGGCACCGGCCGTTCGCCGAGGAAGCCAACCGTCTCCAGTACATGCCGTGGCTCGCCCGCCCGTCATGGCGCGAGCGCTTCCGCCGCCTGGCGGGGGTTTCCGCCGGCGCCTGATACCGCGTCGCTAGATTCGCCGCAGCTCGACCGGCAGCTTGCGGTAGCCATGGACGAAGCAGGAGTTCACCCGCTCCGGTTCACCGACCACGGCCGGCAGGAAGCGGCGCTTCAACAGCTCCTCGACCAGGATGCCGAGTTGCAGCTCGGCCAGCCGCGCACCGACGCAGCGGTGGATGCCATAGCCGAAGGCGAGATGGCGGCGCGCATTCTCCCGGTCAGCGATGAAGCGCTCGGCATCGGGGAAGATCTCCTCGTCGCGGTTGCCCGACATGTACCACATCACGACCTTGGCGCCCTTGGGCAGGCGCTTGCCGCCGAGCTCGGTCTCCTGCGTAGTCGTGCGCCGCATATGCGCAAGCGGCGTCTGCCAGCGGATCAGCTCCTGCGTCGCGTTCGGGATAAGCGACGGGTCAGCGATCACCTTCGCCCACTCCTCCGGGTAGCGCGTCGCGGTCATCGCGAGGCCCGACATGGTGTTGCGCGTGGTGTCGTTGCCGCCGACGATCAGCAGGATCAGGTTGCCCAGATATTCCTGCATCGTCATGTTCTTGGTGGCATCCGAATGGATCATCATCGAGATGAGGTCGGGCCGCGGCTCGGCTGCCTGCCGCTCCTGCCACAGCTTCATGAAATAGCCGCCGGCCTCCCAGATCACCTCCATGCGCTTCGGTCCCAGCTCGGGATCGCGCGCCGCCTCAATGTCGCCCATCCAGTCGGACCAGTAGGTGAGCTTGCGCCGGTCCTCCCACGGGAAGTCGAACAGGATCGCGAGCATGCC
Source organism: Pseudomonadota bacterium (assembly GCA_023413015.1). Classification (GTDB taxonomy): domain Bacteria; phylum Pseudomonadota; class Alphaproteobacteria; order Sphingomonadales; family Sphingomonadaceae; genus Sphingoaurantiacus. The sequence continues at coordinate 14,633 of JAEZQR010000002.1, read as the reverse complement.
GGTGGTGAGCTCGATCGATACCCGATCGACCCAGTCGAACGTCTCGCCGACCGGCAGCTCGTCGAGCAGCGTCGCGGTGCGGCGACGGATGTCGCCCGACAGCCGGTCCATCTCGGACGGCGTGAAGGCCGGCGATACGGTACGACGCTGCGCGGTGTGTTGCGGCCGGTCCATCGCGATGAACATCGGCATCGGTTCCTCGCCCGGCGTCAGCGTCGGGCCATCACCGAGCACGGTGATGCCGCCATATTCCCACGAGGACGAGTAGATGTCGGGCAGCGACTCGACATGGACGATGTCCTTGTACTTCGTCACCGACCAGTAGGGCCCGAACGAGCTCTCCGAGCAGAAATGCACCGGATCCTCGGCCCGCAGCCGCGTGAACAGCGGCGCGAACCTGTCGTCGCGCCACAGGTCGGCGCGGGTGACGTCGATCGCATCCAGCGACAGGGTCTCGCGGTTGGGCTCGAGCACGGTGGCCATTGGCGTCTCCCCTTCTGAGTTGCCCTCAGATTACGCCGATCCCAAGCAAGGTAAAGCTGGTTGATACGGGAGCCGGCCGTAACGCCTCAGCGTTCGAACGACCCGCCGCGTCCTGCCCCGTCCTTGAAGCGCGTGGCACCCGCCGCCGCCTCGCCGCTCGCCAGCGTCGCCAGTCCCAGCTCGAACTCGCGCGCCATGGCGGCCGTCTCGTCATGCCCCCATTGCTCGAGCAGCGAGCGGCGGTCGTTGCGCAGACAGGTCTGCGGGAAACCGGCGAGCTGCTCGGCGAGCCGGATCGCCTCGGCCAGCGCCGCGCCGTCGGCAACGACACGGTTGGCGAGGCCGAAGCTCAGTGCTTCGTCGGCGCCCACGGGACGGCCGGTCAGCACCATGTCGAGCGCCCGGCTCTGCCCGATCAGCCGCGCGAGCCGCACCGTGCCGCCGTCGATCAGCGGCACGCCCCAGCGGCGGCAGAACACGCCGAATATGGCGGATGCCGCGGCGACGCGGAGGTCGCACCACAGCGCGAGTTCCAACCCGCCGGCGACCGCATGGCCTTCGACGGCGGCGATGACCGGCTTCGACAGCCGCATCCGGGACGGTCCCATCGGTCCGTCGCCGTCGCGTTCGGTACGGTTGCCGCGCCCCTCCGCGACCCCCTTCAGATCGGCGCCGGCGCAGAAGGTGCCGCCCGCCCCGGTCAGCACCGCGACGGAGAGCGAATCATCATGGTCGAACGCGTGGAACGCGTCGGCTAGCGCCTGCGCCGTTGGACGGTCGACGGCATTGCGTGCCGCCGGGCGATCGATGGTGACGATCAGGACCGCACCTTGGCGCTCCTGACGGACCGTCACGCCGGATAGACCTTCCGCCACGCGGTGACCGCGACGCTGGCGAACAGACCCACCTGCGCATAGGGATCGGCGGCCGCGAACTCGATCGCGTCCTTGCGCTCCGGGAAGTCCATGATGAGCAGCGAGCCCATCGGCTGACCGCCCATATCGAGCAGCGGACCCGCGACCACGATCTGGTCGATCATGGACTCGATATACTCAAGGTGCGCCGGGCGCGTTTCGGCGCGAAGTGCCTGGCTGTCGGGCTTGTCGATGCAATGAATGGCAAAAAGTGGCATGGGTCCACGCTAGGCGGTCGAACGAGCGCGGTCTATAGCCTGTGGCCGGTGGGCGATAAGCGGACGAAACTGACGGGATGGGCCGTTCATGCGGCCGGCTTCCTTGTGCTGGTGACCCTGTCGGTCGCTGGCGACCACATCACACATCTGCTCGGCCTGCCGGTCCCGGGACCGGTGATCGGCCTCGGGCTGTACCTCCTGCTGCTGGCGCTGGTGCCCGGAGCGGAAGCCACCACCGCACCGGCGGCCCGCACCTTCCTGCGCCTGCTGGGCGGACTGATCGTGCCCGCGGCCGTCGGTCTCGCCGCCTTCGGTCCCTTCCTCGCGGAAGCTGCCCCCGCGCTCGCGGTGGTGCTCGTCGTCAGCACGCTCGTGACCGGTCTCACCACCGCGCTCATCTATGCGGGACTGCGGCGATGATCTGGCTGTTCGCGTCGGCCTGCATCTGTTTCGCCGTGATCGCGGCCTTCCTGCTCGCGCGGCGGCTGGCGGCGAAGGCGCGCCACCACCCGCTTCTGAACCCGATCCTCTTTGCCGCGGCGCTCGTCGGCCTGGGGCTGTGGTTCTCCGGCCTATCGCTCCCGCTGTTCGCAGACCTCACCTATCCGCTGCGCTGGCTGCTGGGGCCGGCCATCGTCGCGCTGGGCCTGCGCATCTGGGAGAGCCGCGCCGCGATTCGCCGGACCGCGCTGCCGCTCCTCGTCGCGATCACCATCGGCTCGCTGACCGGGATCACCAGCGGCGTCGGGCTCGCGCGTCTTCTCCACCTGGATGTCTCGCTCGTCACGGCGCTGGCGCCCAAATCGGTGACCAGCCCGTTCGCCATCGCGCTGATGGAGCGGCTCGGCGGCTCGCCCGAACTCGCCGCGGGCCTGGTGATCGTCACCGGCATCATCGGCGCGATCCTGCTACCGCCGCTGCTGCGGCTGTTGCGCCTCGACGATCCCGAAACGCTGGGCGTTTCCCTCGGCCAGGCGGCGCATATCGTCGGCACCGATGCGCTGGCTCGGCGCAGCGCCAAGGCGGCGGCGTTCAGTGGCATCGCGATGGTGCTGGCTGGGCTCGCCACCTCGCTTCTGCTGCCATTGTTGTGGCCGCGGCTGTTCTGAGTTCGGCGTTCGTCGCCTTCCAAACATATAAAAATGCCCGCCGGCGCAAACCGGCGGGCAGTTCGGGTCGCAAAGAAGGGGGAAAACCCTTCACGAATACGTGTATTCGGTTGGGGGGCCGGCTGCCTCCCCCGTTTGGGGTAGACGTCAAGATGGATCGGCGGGGACCGGCTATGGCCCCTCGTATAGTGGCTCGGTGCCCGGCTCGGCGATCGATCCCACGCGCATCTGCGCCACGTCGGCTTCGGTCGAGTTCCCGCTGCCTTCTTCGAGCGTGAAGCCGATCTGCAGCGTTACCTGGAAATGCTTCACGACACCGTTCTCGACGTGGCCACGCGTCTCCAGGACCTTGAACCAGCGTATGTTGCGGATCGTCGAGCTCGCCCGCGCGATCGCGGTGCGTATCGCATCATCGATTCCCTGCTCGGACGAACCAACGATCTCGATCAGCTTGTAGACATGATGGGACACGGCAGACGAGCCTCCTGATTGTTCAAAGATCGAAGCTGCGGCTCGGGATGCCCGATCTCGCGCTTTCGTCGGCCGGGCGCGGCTTATTGCCGGCTTCGGCTTCCGGCTGTGGCAACCGGCCGCCGCGTTGCGGATCGCCGCTCATGTCGCCCAGGCGGTCCTCCCGCTTGCGTTCATCGGACGGTTTCTTGTTCGCCTCGTCGCTCATCGCTACGCTCCTCGTCATCGCGCCACCAGCGCACGGACGCGTGACGGGTTCCGCACCTGTGACACGGGGCCTGAAACCCATTGGAGAAAGGCACCGCCCATGAGCACCCCCATGATCGACGTGCACGACAATCCGGCGGAGAGCCGCTTCGAAGCCGTGATCGACGGCGTGACGGCCGTCGCCGAGTATCGGCTCGCGGACGGCCGCATCACCTTCACGCATACGGTCGTGCCGCAGGCGCTCGAGGGGCGTGGGGTCGGCTCGGCGCTCGTCCGCGCCGCGCTGGCGGCCGCGCGCGAACGTGGGCTCAAGGTCGTGCCGCGCTGCTCCTTCGTTGCCGGCTACATGCGCCGCCACCCGGAGACGCAGGATCTTCTCGACCCGAGCGCGGATTTCTAGTCCTCAGACGATCGACGGCCGCTCCCAGCGGCCGAACGGGATCAGCTCGGCATAGACCTCCAGCGGTGGGGCATTCGGCACCCGCCCGCCTTCGCGCAGCACATAGGCATGGCGGACGATCTCGGCCTGCTGCTCGATGCCGTAATCGGCGAAGCGCCGGCCCGGCTGGAGCGGCAGGTAGCGGTACGGCGTGAACGGCTTGCGCGCCCGCACCAGGTTGATCCCGCGCTGATGCTGCCAGACGTGCACCAGCTCGTGGACGACAAGTGCGCGAAGCGGCAGATGCGCGGCCGCGTAATCGGCACGCCAAGCGCTGTTGTTCGGATGGAACCAGACGTGCCCGTCGGGGGCCATCACGATCCAGGCCGGCTGCAGGAACCACCATTTGCCGCGCCGGAACGTCAACCGGCTCGGATCGAGCGCCGGCCCGAACACCGACTCGATGATGTCCAGCTCGCCCGCGGTCGGCGGGCGCGCCTCAATGGTGTGCGTGAGAGCCATCCGCATCGGCAGCCGAACGCACGACTGCCTCGACGGGCACCGCGCCGGCCTTCTCGAACGTGAAGGTCAGCGTCAGCTTCGAACCCGGCTTCACGTCGGCGGGCAGTCCGAAGATCATCAGATGCCGGCCGCCCGATTCAAACGCCACGCGCGCGCCGGCCGGAATGGCGACCGACTTCATCGGCGTCATGCGCATCGCGCCGTTCGCCATCATCGTCTCGTGCATCTCGATGCGCGCCATCGGGCTCGCGACCGACAGCAGACGGTCCGCCTGCGCGCCGCCGTTCACGACGAAATAGCCCGCCGCCGGCCGGCCCGGTACTGGTGCCAACCGCACGACCGCATCGCCCACCAGGAGCTGCACGGGGGCCGACTTCGCCAGCTGTCCGGCGACCAGCGCAACGCCGAGCAGCAGCACGGCGAGGGCCACTGCGATCGCACCTATGTTCCGGCCCTTGGTCACGCGCATCCCCTGCATGTCTTGCGTTCCGTTTGACGCTTTGGCCTGCCCGCGTCCATCCGATGCGGCACCCTGCCGCCTGTGGCGCGGCTGCAACGAAAGTATCGCCCGCGCGACGACCTGCCCTTGCGACGCCAGTGCCGCTTTCTTACATGCCCGGCAGCCGCGTCCGACGCGTGCTTCTGCAAGGCGCGTCGGTCGCAGAAGTCGTTGAAACGATTCGAAGGTTAGAAGAGGAAAACATGGCAAAGGTCATCGGCATCGACCTCGGCACCACCAACTCGTGCGTTGCCGTGATGGAGGGCTCGGCGCCCAAGGTCATCGAGAATGCGGAAGGTGCTCGCACCACGCCGTCGATGGTGGCGTTCACCAAGGACAACGAGCGTCTCGTCGGCCAGCCGGCCAAGCGCCAGGCGGTGACCAATCCCGAGAACACCGTCTTTGCCGTCAAGCGCCTCATCGGCCGCCGCTTCGACGACCCGATGACCCAGAAAGACATGGGTCTCGTCCCCTATAAGATCGTGAAGGGCGGCAACGGCGACGCCTGGGTCCATGCCGGCGGCCAGGATTACAGCCCGTCGCAGATTTCCGCCTTCATTCTCCAGAAGATGAAGGAAACCGCCGAAGCTTATCTCGGCGAGACCGTGACGCAGGCGGTCATCACCGTCCCGGCCTACTTCAACGACGCGCAGCGCCAGGCGACCAAGGACGCCGGCAAGATCGCGGGCCTCGAGGTGCTCCGCATCATCAACGAGCCGACCGCGGCCGCGCTCGCCTATGGCCTCGACAAGAAGCACGCCAAGACGATCGCGGTCTACGACCTCGGCGGCGGCACCTTCGACATCTCGATCCTCGAGCTGGGCGACGGCGTGTTCGAGGTGAAGTCAACGTCGGGTGACACCTTCCTCGGCGGCGAGGACTTCGACGCCAAGGTCGTCGAATTTCTGGCCGAGGACTTCCGCAAGGATCAGGGCATCGACCTGCGCAACGACCGCTTGGCGCTCCAGCGCCTGAAGGAAGCGGCCGAGAAGGCGAAGATCGAGCTTTCGTCGTCGGCCTCGACCGAGGTCAACCTACCGTTCATTACGGCAGACGCCACGGGACCGAAGCACCTCGTCAAGACGATCACCCGCGCCGACCTCGAGCGCCTCGTGCTCGACCTGATCGAGCGTACCCGCAAGCCGTGCATCGACGCGATGAACGAAGCGGGCACGAAGGCCGACCAGATCGACGAGGTCATCCTCGTCGGCGGCATGACCCGCATGCCGCGCGTGCGCCAGTTCGTGAAGGATCTGTTCGGCAAGGAGCCGAACACCGGCGTCAACCCGGACGAGGTCGTTGCGATGGGTGCTGCCATCCAGGGCGGCGTGCTCCAGGGTGACGTCAAGGACGTGCTGCTGCTCGACGTGACTCCGCTCTCGCTCGGCATCGAGACGCTGGGCGGCGTGTTCACGCGCATGATCGATCGCAACACGACGATCCCAACCAAGAAGAGCCAGACCTTCTCAACCGCCGAGGACAACCAGAACGCGGTGACCATCCGTGTCTTCCAGGGCGAGCGCGAGATGGCGGCGGACAACAAGCTGCTCGGCCAGTTCGACCTGATCGGCATCCCGCCGGCGCCGCGCGGCGTGCCGCAGGTCGAGGTGACATTCGACATCGACGCCAACGGCATCGTCAACGTGTCGGCCAAGGACAAGGGCACCGGCAAGGAGCAGCAGATCCGCATCCAGGCCTCGGGCGGCCTGTCGGACGCCGACATCGACAAGATGGTGAAGGACGCCGAGCAGTTCGCGGCCGAGGACAAGAAGCGCCGCGAGACGGCCGAGGCCCGCAACCAGGCCGACAGCCTGATCCACCAGACCGAGCGCCAGCTCGCCGAGCATGGCGACAAGGTCTCGGGCGACCTCAAGGGCCAGATCGAATCGGCGATCGCCGACCTCAAGGGCTCGCTCGACAGCGGCGATCCGGCGACGCTCCAGTCGAAGACGCAGGCGCTCGCCACCGTCGCGATGAAGCTCGGCGAGGAGATCTATAAGTCCGAGCAGGCCAACGCGGCCGGCGCCGGCACGGCGACCGACGGCGGTGCAGCCGCTGGCGGTACCAACGATGACGTCGTCGACGCCGAATTCTCGGAAGTCGACGAGGACAAGAAATAAGCATGTCGATGTGCGCGACCTTCGTTAAGTTTGGACGGGGGTCGCGCTTCTCATTGTGGGTAAGCGGAGTCGGGCGGGCGCAATGATCGACGCGGACTATTACGAGCTGCTGGGCGTCCAGAAGGGCGCGGACGACAAGGTCATAAAGGCCGCGTATCGCAAGCTCGCGATGCAATATCATCCGGACCGCAATCCGGGCTGCCACGAATCCGAATCGAAGTTCAAGGCGATCAACGAGGCCTACGACTGCCTCAAGGACCCGCAGAAGCGCGCCGCCTACGACCGCTACGGCAAGGCCGCCTTCCAGAACGGTGGCGGCTCCGGTGCCGGCGCGGGGTTCGGCGACTTCTCCGACATCTTCGAAAGCTTCTTCGGCGACTTCACAGGTCGCGGGCGGCAGCGGTCATCCGCGATGCGCGGCGCCGACCTGCGCTACGATCTCGAGCTCACGTTCGAGGAGGCCTACGCCGGCAAGACCGCCGACATCGAACTCGACGTCTCGGCCGGCTGCGACCACTGCGCCGGCACCGGCGCCAAGCCGGGCGCGCAGGTCCAGACCTGCGGCACCTGCAACGGCGCCGGTCAGGTCCGAATGCAGCAGGGCTTCTTCGTCGTCGAGCGCACCTGCCCGTCGTGCCGCGGCGCGGGGCAAGTGATCGCCGATCCATGCGAGCCCTGCTCGGGCACCGGCCGTGTCGAGCGGCGCAAGACGCTCCAGGTCAAGGTGCCGGCCGGCGTCGACGACGGCACGCGCATCCGCGTCTCGGGCGAGGGTGAAGCGGGTTTCCGCAACGGCCCGGCGGGCGATCTCTATATCTTCGTGCATCTGCGTCCGCACGCCATCTTCAAGCGCGAGGGCACGACGCTGTTCGCCCACGCGCCGATCTCGATCACCACCGCCGCACTGGGCGGAGAGATTCCGGTCCCCTGCCTCGACGGCAAGGGCTGCACGGTGAAGATTCCCGCGGGTACGCAGTCGGGCCGCCAGTTCCGCCTGCGCGGCAAGGGCATGCCGGCCTTGAACAGCAGCGGCCATGGCGATCTCATCGTCCAGATCGAGGTCGAGACGCCGGTCCAGCTAACCGAACGCCAGCGCGAACTCCTCGAAGAGTTCCGCACCATCGAATGCGCCCACGAAGGCAAGAACTGCCCCAAGTCGACCGGCTTCTTCGCCAAGCTCAAGAACGCCTGGGACGAGCTGACCGAGTAGCTTAGGCCTAGTTCTGCAGCCGTGCCTCGCGCCGGGCGAGCGAGCGCTCGACGCGCTCGGCCGCGGCGCGCCAGGTTGCCTCGAGATGACGGCAGCGCTCCCTGACCCCGCTCGACGTTGCCGCCTCCGCCTGCTGCGCCGCTTCGGCCGCCCGTGCCCGATACTCATCCAACAACGACATGTCCCGCTCCTCCGGGCGCCCGGATTGCGACTGCGCCAGCGATCCGGCAAGCCATCGGCGACCGGAGGAGGCGATCATGCGGCAGATCAGGCTGTGAGTGTCCATCACCGCCCTCGAGCCGGTCTTCGCCGGCTCCGTTCGATACGGGAGTGACTTGTCCGATCCGCATGGGCGCGGGATAAGCAACCCCGATGGCGATCGATCGAAAGCTCGACGAATGGCAGGCCGCAGGGCTGATCGACGCCGCGACCGCGCAGGCGATCCTCGCACACGAGGCTGATGCCAGCCGGCCGATCGCCCTCTGGGCGACGATCGGCATCGGGCTGTTCGCGCTGGCGCTCGGCCTCGTCCTGATCGTCGCGGCCGGCTGGGACATGATCCCGACGGGCGTCAAGCTCGGGGTGCATTGGGCGATGATGGCAGCTGCGGCGGCCGTCGTCTGGCAAGCCCAGCGACAGCAACGGCGATGGCTCGGTGAAGGCGCGCTGTTCCTGCTGGCTGCACTCGTGCTCGCGGGTATCGCGCTTCAGGGGCAGATTTATCAGGTCACCTCGCCGGTCTGGCAGGCGCTCGGCTGGTGGGCGCTGCTTGCCACGCCGGCCATCCTCGTGGCCGGGCATACCCGCCTCACCGCCTACGGCTGGGCGGCCATGATGGGGCTGCTCGCGCTCACCTGCGTCGCCGACTCGACGCTGTCGCAGCGCCTCACCGAGGCCGCACGCGACAATCTTCCCGTCGCGCTCCCGCCGACGCTGATCCTCACAGCCGTGCTGCTGCATGGCCGTGCGAGCGACGAGTTCGCGGACGGCGTGCGCGAAGCGGGGCTCGCCTTCCTGCTCGGCGGCGCGAGCATCGCGCATTTCGGCTGGGCGGTGACGGTTACCTCATTCGATGCCGCCGCGATGGCGATGCGTCTGCCGATCGGCATTGCTGTTGTCGCCGTGACGGTGCTGCTGGCCAACCGACTTGGCGCGGGCGCGGCGCGCGTCGTCCGGATCAGCCTTGTCGCAGCGGCAACTGCGGTGCTCCTCGCGGCCGCCATCCCGCACGCCGATGCGCTGGCGCCGCGGCTGTTCGGCGCCTTCGTCTACTTCGGCATGTGGGGCGCCATCGCCAAGGGCGCGTATGACAGCGGCTGGCGCGTGCTGTTCGGCATCGCGATCGGCATGATCGCGCTGCGGCTGTTCATCGTCTACATCGAGTTGTTCGGCGGCCTGGCGCTTACCGGCATCGGCCTGATCATCGGTGGGCTGTTGCTGATCGGGCTTGCCGTGGGCTGGACGAAGCTGATGCGGAGGGCCCCGGCATGAACCGCTGGATGCTCGCCGCAGCGCTCGCCCTTCCGCTCGCCGGTCTTGCCGTCGGGATCGTCATGCAGGAGACTGGCGAGCGCGGCGCCACCGAATGGCGCATCCCGATCGCCGGCTACGATCCGCGTGACCCTTTGCGCGGCCGCTTCATCGCCTTCCGCTACGACTGGACCGTCTCGGGCCCGGCCTATCTGTGCCGCGACGGTGGCTGCATGCTCTGCCTTGAGGAAGGCGGTCGGCATGTGCGGGTGATCCCGCGTAACGGCGAATGCCCGGCACGCATCGATCCGTCGATGAGCCGCATCGCGCTCGCTTACACGCCAGAGTTCGCTGCCAGTGGCCAGCCGCTCGCCGCGATGAGCCGCCTCTTCGTATCGGAAGCGAGCGCCCCCCGCCTGGAGGCGCTGCTGCGGCGTGGACCGATGGTCGTCTACGTGCGCCTGACGCGGGACGGTCGCCTCATCAACGACAGGATTGAGTCAGCGGATACGGCGGCCATCAGGCACTAGATCCGCTTCGACAGCCCGATCGCGAGGCGGCAGGCGGCGCGGATGCCGGCCGACAGCAGTGGGTAGAAGGGCACCTTTTCGGCTTCATGCTCAAGCGCGATGTCGCGGTGCTCGAGTTCGTCGGCCTGGAAGGCTTCGACATGCGCCTTGAGTTCGGGATCGTCGTCGCCCAACAACTCGCGCTGCTCGCTGTAGTGGCGGTCGATCTCGGTCTCGACGGCGACGGTGCAGGCCATCGCCGCCCGGGGTCCGAGGAGCGCGGTCGCCGCACCGAGCGCGAAGCCTGCGACGTGCCAGAAGGGCTGGAGAGCGGTCGGCCGCACCCGGCGTTCGGCGACCAGCCGGTCGAACGTCGCGAGGTGGTCCTTCTCCTGCTCCGCCATCCGCGTGATCTCGCGCGCATAGGGGTGGCGGTTGCCGAGCACGGCGAGCTGACCGGCATAGATGCGCGTCGCACCATATTCGCCGGCCTGATCGACGCGGATCATCGAGGCAGAATCGGCGACGCGGTCGCCCGGCAGGCGCCGGGGACGGCCTATCGCTTGCTCGCCAGCCACAGCACGCCTCCTCCGATCAGCGCCGACAGCAGCGCGTTCCAGCCAGCGAGCGATAGGCCGAACAGTTCCCAGGGAATGGCGTCGCAGCGGACGATCGGCGCGGCCAGAACCTCGGCCAGGATGTCCTGCGCCGAGGCGCCGGCCGTAGGCGCCGCGCTGCAGGTCGTCGGCCCCTGCCACCAATGCTGCTCGACCCCGGCGTGGAACAGGCCGAGACCGGCGGCAACGAGAATGGCGATCCCGGCCAGGATCAGGAGCGGCCGCCGGGCGGCGGTGCGTGCCAAGCCCCACGCCGCCAGCCCGAGCAGGATCGCCGCCAGATGCGGCCAGCGCTGCCAGTAACACATCTCGCAGGGGGCAAGCCCCCCGAGATACTGGAAAGCCAGCGCGCCGCCGAGCAGGGCGGACGAGCCGAGCAGCGTCAAGGCGTTGGCAGCGTCGATACGGTTCATGCTCGCGGGTCTAGCACGCACCGTTACGGCGTGCATCATCTACCAGCCGCCGCATGCGCGCCGGGCGCCCGCACCGATTATTTGTTGATCAGCGAGTTGAGCCAGGCACCGAGGCCGAGCAGGTCGAGGCCCCGGGTGCAGCCCGCCGGCCCGTTCGGCCCGACGGTGGTGCAGCTGCCCGAGCCGCCGGCCAGCCGCGTGCTGTCGGCCCCGTTCACGCGGGCGGCACCGCCCTGTTCGGTCCGCTGGCCCGGCACCGGCTCGACCGTGCGCAACCGGTAGCGTTCTTCCTCGGGACGCCGGGCACAGACCACCACCTCGTCGGGGCTCTGCGCCACCGGGCAGGGATCGTTGCCGTAAACGGTCACGGTACGCTGACGGTAGATTTCCATCGCGCTCGGCTTGTCCGCCATCTCCTGGGCCGCGACGGGCGTCGTAGCGAACATGAGGGCGAGCAAAGGGGCGATACGCATCGTCGGGCCTCCTTCGGCCTTCAGCCTCATCAACGCAGGACCCGAAGATCGGAGCCTTGGCGATCGGCGTCAATATGCATTGGATAAGCGGATTGCTGGCTCCAAGCCACGGCACCGCAGGCGCCGATCGACGTTCGGTAAAGTCGATGCGCCTGAGCGACGAGAGGAAGCCTTGACCGATATCCACTGCCTGTCGATCGCCGAGCTGACCGCCGCCTACCGGCGCGGCGTGCTCACCCCGCGCGTCGTGGTCGAACATTATCTCGGCCGCATCGAAGCACACGACCCGACCTTACGCGCCTTCACGAGCATCGATCGCGAACGCGCGCTTGCGGCGGCCGACGAGAGCGGGCGGCGCTTCGAGGCCGGTGCCCCCGCTTCGCTCGAGGGCGTGCCGATCGCGGTGAAGGCGAACATCGATGTCGAGGGGCTGCCCACGCATGCCGGCGTCGCGGCGCGGCGGAACGCGGTCGCCGTCAAGGATGCCGAGGTGGTGACGCGGCTGCGCACCGCCGGCGCGATCGTGCTTGGCAACCTCAACATGCACGAGGGCGCGCTCGGCGCCACCACCGACAACGAAGCCTATGGGCGCGCGATGAACCCGCACCGGATCGGCCATACGCCGGGCGGCTCCTCGGGCGGCAGCGGCGTGGCGGTCGCCGCCGGCCTGTGCGTCGCGGCTCTCGGCACCGACACGCTCGGATCGGTGCGAATCCCTGCCGCCTACAACGGCGTCTACGGCCTGAAGCCCACCAACGGCCTCGTGCCCGATGACGGGCTGGTGCCGCTGGCGCGGCGGCTGGATTGCATCGGGCCGCTGGCGCGATCGATCGCCGACCTGCGGGCGATGATGAGCGCCATGGCCCCGCTCGCTACAGCCCAACCGGTCGCCAAGGTCGCCCAACTCGACGTCGTCGATGCCTATGACAGCGATCCGGCGGTGCACCGTGCCTACGAGCTCGCCGCCGACCTGCTCGCCGGTCTCGGGCTCAAGGTGCAGCGCTTCGCGGCGCCGGATCTCGATCTGGCGCAGGTGCGGCTTGCCGCCTTCGTGGAGATGGCGCGCGAGGCGCGCGAGCATTTCCCCGAGGTGGCCTCCGATCCGGCCGGCTTCTCCGAGGCGTTCCGCGGCTATCTCGGGTTCGCCGACGGGTTCGACGCAGCGGCGCTCGCACAGGGACGCGCGAACCTCGATGCAGCGGCCGAACGCCTGCATGCCATCCTGCTCGATGCCGAGGCGATCCTGACGCCGACGACGCCGCAGCCCGCCTTCGCGCATGGCGCCGCGCCGGTCACACAGGCCGACTTCACCGCGCTCGCCAACATCGCGGGGCTGCCGGCGCTGTCGCTGCCCGCCGGCTGGACGTCGGACGGGCTGCCCGTTGCCGTCCAGCTGATCGGTCGCGCCGGCTCGGAAACGGCGCTGCTCGATCTCGCCGGGCGTCTCGACCACGCCCTCAACGCCTACGCCCCACCCCCTGCTTACACCTGAAGGAGAAGTTCATGCGAATCATCGTACCGTTCAACCTGAAGCCCGGCACCGACACGGCTGCCTATGAGGAATGGGCGCGCACCCGTGAGCTACCGGGAGTGGGCTCGCTCGTCTCCGTCCTCGACTTCCAGATCTACCGTACCACGGGCCTGCTCGGCGGCGAGGGCAAGCCCGCCTTCGCGTACATCGGGGTCATCGACATCGACAATATGGAAGCCTTCGACCGCGACATCTCCACCGAGGCGATGCGCAACCTCAGCGCCGAGTTCGAGAAGTTCGCCGACGCGCAATTCATCCTGACCGAGACGCTGAGCGAAGTCCTGCCCTGACGCGACGCCTGGCTGCCCTAAAGCTTCGCGTAGGGCAGAAGCGCGAGCAGCTTGACGTCCGCCGCGCAGCCTTCCGCGCGCCGGGCAGCCAGGAAAGCGGGCACGTCGGCGAGCTTCACGACATGGGTGATGATGTCCTCATGACTGACGCCGCCGCCGTCGCCGACGCGGCGGAGGCCGGTCGCGCGGAACAGGCGGAAGGTCTCGCCGAGCATGCCCGGGGAGGATGCGAACTCGCCCAGTTCCTCCCAATGGTCGGCCGCGAAGCCGGTTTCCTCTTCCAGCTCGCGCTCGGCGGTGCTCGCCGCTTCCTCGCCGGGCGTCTCGTCGCCGATCAGGCCGGCGGGTAGCTCAAGACAGCGGCGGCCGAGCGGCACGCGATACTGCTCGACGAGGACGACCTCGTCATCGTCGGTGAGCGCGAGGATGACGGCGGCGGAGATGCCGCGCGCGCGCTTCACAAATTCCCAGGTGTCGTCGACGAACACCTCGACGAACTTGCCGCCCCACACCTTCTCCGCCACGCGCTACCTCCTTGTGAAATCGACCGGACATCGAGGCGAGGAACGCCTCGTCGTGCCCGGAGGTGCAAACGCCGGAGATGGGCCAGCCCAATCTGCGTCGGCGAAGCCGGACCAAAGTTCACACGCCAAAGTTCACACGAAGGTCACACCAACGAGAGCTGCTTTCTGCCTCCAAGCTGGCGGCACGAGCCGGGCGACTCGGCCGCGGCGACGCTAGCAAAGCCGCAGGGCTGTAGGACAGCGATTGTTCAGGTCGCTGGAAGCTCGCGCAGGAAGGCTTCGATCTCGGCGGCGGTGCGGCTCAGCACCGGCTCGTGGAACAGCCAGTGGCCGACGCCGGTGAGCTCGCGATAGTCGACGCGGCCGGCCAGATGGCGCGCCGTGGCGCGGGCGGTGCCGACCGGGGTGATCCGGTCGCGGTCGCCGACGATCACCAGCGACGGCATCGCAAGGCGCGCATAGTCGACCTTGGTGCCCTTCGCCGGATCGGCCCACGGCATCGCCATCTGGAACAGCACGCGGCCCGAGTCCCAGATCAGCGCGTCGATCTCGTGCTCGGCGATGTCGGTGGGCACCTCGTTGAAGATCCCCCAGCGGGCGCGATCGCGGTCGATGATCGTCGGCTTCTTCCACCAGCCCGGCTGCGTGGTGATGCCGAACACGGTGCGCAGCGG
>JAEZQR010000349.1 GCA_023413015.1 Pseudomonadota bacterium | reverse complement strand
CGCCGGAACTCCAGGCTCTCCATCGCCTGCGCGGCGAGCGTCGCCAGGCCGCGGCGCTGGCGCTCGGTCAGCCCCTGCGGCCGGGGTTCGACATCGAGGACGCAAAGGCGGCCGAGCGGGAAACCATCCGCGGTTTCAAGCAGTGCGCCGGCGTAGAAGCGCAGGTTGGGAGCGGCGGCGACCAGCGGGTTGCCGACCGTGCGCGCATCGGCGCTCAGGTCGGGAAACACGGTGACGCCGGGCTCGCACAGCAGGAGCGCGTACACGGAGGCGGTAAGCTGGGTCTCGCGAACGCCAAGGCCGATCTCCGCCTTGAACCACTGGCGGTCGCTGGCAATGAAGGTCAGCAGCGCGATGGGGGCCTCGCACAGGTCGGCCGCCAGCTGGACGATGCCGTCGAAGGTCGGCTCCGGCGGGGTGCCAAGGATGGCGTAGCGCTCGAGCGCCTGCAGCCGCTCGGTCTCCGGCCATGTCCGCTTGCTCGTCACTTCATGGTTCATGCGCCACCTATGGTAGGCCGCAGTGATCGAGCTTCACGGCCGCCTCAGCTCGACAGGTGCCCCGCAACATCGGCGTAGATCGCTGCGGCACTCGGTTTGCGCAAAGGCACGCATCCACATTAGCCTCGCGGCCACGTCCGTTTGCAGGGGGGCCAGTCACCCGCAGACCGATCTACGGCAAACGCAATGCTGATGCGTTAACGAAGATTAGTGATGGCCTCCTCGGGTGAACGGCAACGAATAAGCAACCGGAAACCGATGATGGCGGTATCGTCTGCGGCGACGACGCTGCGTCCTGGACTTTTCGCGTGGCAACTCGTTCCTACATTGTTCTATAGCGTGGGAAATTCCGATGCAGCCCGCGCCTGCGTTCATCGTTGGCGGCTGTTGCGTGCCGAAAACTGGGATCATTGTCGATGCAAGCCTCCGCCCTGTCAGCCGAACCGCCCTATCTCGCCGGCCTCAATGAGCCGCAGCGCGAGGCGGTGCTGACGACCGAGGGGCCGGTGCTGGTGCTGGCGGGGGCTGGTACGGGCAAGACCAGCGCGCTGACCGCGCGGCTGGCGCACCTGATCTACATGCGCCGCGCCTGGCCGAGCGAGATCCTCGCCGTCACCTTCACCAACAAGGCGGCGCGCGAGATGCAGCACCGCGTTGGCCGGATCATCGGCGATGCGGTCGAGGGCATGCAGTTCCTCGGCACCTTCCACTCGGTCGCCGCGCGCATGCTGCGCCGCCACGCCGAGTTGGTCGGGCTCAAGTCCAACTTCACGATCATCGACACCGATGATCAGTTGCGGCTGTTGAAGCAGACAATCATCGCCGCCGATCTCGACGAGAAGCGCTGGCCGGCACGGCTGCTCGCCTCGCTGATCGACAAGTGGAAGAACCGCGGCTGGACGCCCGAGAAGCTGCCGGGCGACGAGGTGTTCGCTTTCGCCGACGGGCGCGGACGCGAGCTTTACCAAGCGTACCAGAACCGGCTGCTGACGCTCAACGCCGCCGACTTCGGCGACCTGCTGCTCCACATGCTGACGATCTTCATGAAGCACCCCGACGTGCTCGAGCAGTATCAGCAGCGCTTCAAATATATCCTCGTCGACGAGTATCAGGACACCAACGTCAGCCAGTATCTCTGGCTACGGCTGATGGCGCAGGAGCGGAAGAACATCTGCTGCGTCGGCGATGACGACCAGTCGATCTATTCTTGGCGCGGCGCCGAGGTGGCGAACATCCTGCGCTTCGAGCAGGATTTCCCCGGCGCCAAGATCATCCGGCTGGAGCAGAATTACCGCTCGACCTCGCATATCCTGGGGGCGGCCGGCGGGGTGATCGCGAAGAACTCTGGACGGCTCGGCAAGACGCTGTGGACCGAGGCCGATGGCGGCGAGAAGGTGAGCGTCGTCGGCGTGTGGGACGGGCCCGAGGAGGCGCGCCGCATCAGCGACGAGATCGAGCGGCTGCAGCGCCAGGGCGAGTCATTGAACGACGTCGCGATCCTCGTGCGCGCGCAGTTCCAGACGCGCGAGTTCGAGGACCGGTTCATCACCATCGGATTGCCGTACAAGATCGTGGGCGGTTTCCGCTTCTATGAGCGGCAGGAGATCCGCGACGCGCTCGCCTATTTCCGCGTCGTGAGCCAGCCGGCCGACGACCTCGCCTTCGAGCGCATCGTCAACACGCCGAAGCGGGGCCTGGGCGACAAGAGCATCCAGCGCCTGCACGGCCTCGCGCGCGCCGAGGGCATTCCGCTCGCGGCGGCTGCGGCGATGCTGGTCGAGACCGACGAGCTGCCGGGCGGCGCGCGGCGCTCGCTCTCGGGCCTCGTGCAGGACATCGCGCGGTGGCGGGCGCAGCTCAACGACCTGCCGCATGCCGAGCTGGCGCGCCTGATCCTCGAGGAGTCGGGCTATACCGCGATGTGGCAGGCCGATCGCTCGGCGGAAGCCTCCGGCCGCCTTGAAAACCTTCAGGAGCTCACGCGCGCGATGGAGGAGTTCGAGAACATGTCGAGCTTCCTCGATCATGTCGCGCTGGTGATGGAGAACGAGCAGTCGGACACCTCGGAGAAGGTGACGATCATGACGCTCCACGCCGCCAAGGGGCTGGAGTTCGACTTCGTGTTCCTGCCCGGTTGGGAGGAGGGCGTGTTTCCGAGCCAGCGCTCGCTCGACGAGGGCGGCAACGCCTCGTTGGAGGAGGAGCGGCGGCTGGCCTATGTCGGCATCACGCGCGCCAAGCGGAAGGCCTATATCCTCCACGCCGCGAACCGCCGCATCTACGGGCAGTGGACCTCGTCCATTCCGTCGCGGTTCGTGACCGAATTGCCCGATGAGCATATCGACGTCGAGACGACGATGAGCGGCGGCGCCAGCCTGTGGCGCGCGGCGCTGTCCGAACGCGATCCCTTCTTCGATGCGGGGCGCGGCACGGGGCGCGGGCCGGGCTGGCAGCGCGCGGCGGGCGCCGGCGGCATCCCGAAGACGCGCGGGCCGCTGATCGAGGCGCGGGCGAGCGCTGTCAGCCTCGGCAACCCCGGCCGCAGCGACGTGAGCGTCGGCCAGCGCGTGTTCCATACCAAGTTCGGCTACGGCCGCATCACCGTGATCGAGGGCAACAAGCTCGAGGTCGACTTCGAGAAGGCGGGCTCGAAGCGCGTGCTCGACAGCTTCGTCGAGGTGGTGAGCTAGGCGCCCAGATACCGCAGCAGATGGACGCGCGCTTTGCCGTGGTCGCGCGTGGCGTCGAGCTCGAAGCCGGGAACATCCAGCACCTCGTCGCGCGAGGTCTCGACGCTCACCAAGGCCTGCGGGGCGAGCCAGCCGCGTTCGGCCAGATGCGTGAGCGCCGGGCGCACCAGATCCTGATCATAGGGTGGGTCGAGGAAGGCGAGATGATGCAGGGCAGGAGCCTTGCCGGCTGTCTCCACGCGCTGCGCGACGACGGTTGCCGCCGCACCTAACTTGTCGATGTTGGTGCGTAGCGCCTGCACCGCCTGGCGATCGGGTTCGATGAACGTCGCGCGCGCCGCGCCGCGCGATAGCGCCTCCAGCCCGAGCGCGCCCGTTCCGGCGAAGGCATCGAGCACGTCGAGCCCCTCGAAGCTGCCGATGCGGCTCGCGATCATCGAGAACAGCGCCTCGCGCACGCGGTCGGCGGTGGGGCGCGTCGCGCTCCCGGCCGGCGCCACGAGCGGGCGCCCGCGCCAGCGGCCGGCGATGATCCTCACTTCAGCCCGCGCTTCAGCCGTTCGACTTCGGCCGGGCGCGCCTCGACGATCTGCCCTGGCTCGCTGTCGCCGAGCGTGAACGGGCCGTAGGCGACGCGGATCAGCCGCGTGACCTGCACGCCCAATGCTTCCATCACCCGCCGCACCTCGCGGTTCTTGCCCTCGGTCAGCGTCATCGTCACCCAGGCGTTCGCGCCGGTGCGGCGTTCGAGGTCGGCGATGATCGGGCCGTAGCGCACGCCCTCGATGGTGATGCCTTCCGCCAGCCGTTCGAGTGCGGCCTGCTCGATCCGGCCGTACACGCGCACGCGGTAGCGCCGCTCGACGGCGTTCACCGGCAGCTCGAGCGCGCGCTTCAGCTCGCCGTCGGTCGTGAGCAGCAGCAGCCCCTCGGTATTCATGTCGAGCCGCCCGACGGGCTGTAGCCGCGGCAGGCCGGGCGGCAGCAGATCGTAGATCGTCTTGCGGCCCTTGGGATCGCGCGCCGTCGTCAGGCAGCCGGCCGGCTTGTGGAACAGGAACAGCCGCGTCGCCTCGGGCGCCGCCACCGGCTTGCCGTCCACCGTCACGTCCTTGAGGTCGGTCAGCAGGGTGGCGGGCGTGGTCAGCACCTCGCCGTTGAGTGCGATGCGGCCTTCCGCGATCATCCGTTCGATGTCGCGACGCGACGCGACACCGGCGCGCGCCAGCAGCTTGGC
>JAEZQR010000318.1 GCA_023413015.1 Pseudomonadota bacterium | reverse complement strand
ACGCACGGCTGGTGGTGCTGAACGCGGTCGATGCGCAGGCGCGCGGTGCGCTGGTGCGCACCCGCACGCGCGTGACGAGCGCACACCGGAGCGAGGGCCTCTGGACCGTGACGCTCGACAGCGGCGAGGCGCTGCAGGCACGGACGATCGTCAATGCCACCGGCCCCTGGGCGGAAATCGTGGGGCGCGAGGTGTTGGGCCTGGACGATGCGCCCCGGCTGCGGCTCGTGCAGGGCGCGCATATCGTGACGCGGCGCGTCAACCGCAGCCCCGACGCCTACATGCTGCAGCAGCCCGACGGGCGCATCGTGTTCGTCATTCCCTATGAGCGGCACTTCTCGCTGATCGGCACCACCGACACGCCGGTCGATCGCCCGGACCATCCAACGATCACCGAGGCGGAAGAGGCCTACCTGCTCGCGGCGGCGAACCGCTACCTTGCGCGGCCGATCGGGCCGGAGGATATCGTCCACCGCTTCGCCGGCACCCGGCCGCTGGTGCTGGAGGAAGGCAAAGACGCGCGCAAGACCACGCGCGACTGGAAGCTGGTCGAGCATGCCGACGGCGCGCTGACCGTCGTCGGCGGCAAGATCACCACCTACCGCCGACTCGCCGAGGCGGTGCTCAAGAAGGTGGCGCCGAAGAGCAAGCCCTGGACGGCCGGCGTGCCGCTGCCGGGCGGCGATATTCCGCGCGACGATGGCGAGACCGGCCAGGCGGCGTTCGCGCGCTGGCTGCGGACGTTGAAAAGCCGCTTCGAGGATTATGACCCGGCGATCGTGGCACGGCTGGCGCGCACGCACGGGAGCCATGCCGAGGCGATGCTCGAAGCCGGGCTGGGCGAGAACCTCGGCGGGGTGTTCGAGGCCGAGCTCCAGCGCTTCGTGGAGCACGAGTGGGCACGCACGCCCGAGGACGTGCTGTGGCGCCGCACCAAGCTCGGCCTGCATCTCGACCCGGCCGCCAAGCGCCGCGTCGAGGCGTGGCTCAACCGCTTTACCTCATCTTAATGGGTCGAGGTCAGCCTGCTCGATCCTGTTGAGGAGCTGACTATGACCGACCCCCGACCATTCAGGAATATCGAGGACATCGCACTGGGCACGGCCGTCGACCTCCTCGGCACGCTGACGGACGCGAACCTTGCCGCCGCGCCGGGGGGCGCGATCAGCCGCTATGCCGATGATCTGCGCGGCCTCGGCGACACCGCCCGGCAGGCGGCAGCGGACCTCCAGCTGGTATTGGAACAGCGGCTGTCGGCCCGCCACGCAGTCGCTTAGGCCGCCTCGGTCAGGCAGCGGATGAACACCGCCGGATCGACGTTCCCGCCCGACAGCGTCAGCACCGCGACCTTGCCCTTGAGGTCGACCGCGCCTTCGAGCGCCGCAGCGAGCGCCACGGCGCCGCCCGGCTCCACCACCAGCTTGAGCTGCGCGAAGGCGAAGGCGACCGCGCGCTTCACGCTCGCCTCGGAAACGGCGACCCCGCGAGCGCCCTTGCTCCGGAGGATATCGAAGGTGAGCGGGACGGTGACGAGCGTCTGGAGGGCGTCGCACAAGGTCGGTCCCGGATTGCGCACCGGCTCGATCGCCCCGCTCGCCAGCGAGCGGGTGACGTCGTCATAGCCTTCCGGCTCGACGACCACGATCGGCACGTCGCCGATCCCGAGCGCGATGCCGCTTGCCAGCCCGCCGCCGCCGCAGCACACCAGCGCCACGTCCGCCTTCAGCTCCATGGCTTCGAGATCCTGCGCGATCTCAAGCCCGGCGGTACCCTGCCCCGCCACGATGTACGGATCGTCGAACGACGGCACGAGCACGGCACCGCGTTCGGCGGCGAGTCGGGCACCGATCACCTCGCGCTTTTCGGTGAGGCGGTCGTAGAAGATCACCTCCGCGCCGTAGTCGCGAGTCGCCTGGACCTTCACCGTTGGCGCATCGCTCGGCATCACGATCGCCGCGCGGATGCCGAGCAGCTTCGCCGCCAGCGCCACGCCCTGCGCATGATTGCCCGACGAGAAGGCGACCACGCCGCCGGCCCGTTCCTCGGGCGAAAGCGCCGACAGCCGGTTATAGGCGCCCCTGAATTTGAACGAGCCGGTACGCTGCAGGCATTCGGGCTTCACGAACACGCGGCCGCCGGTGATGGCATCGAGCGAGTCGCTGCGCAGCAGCGGCGTTCGGACGGCAAATCCGCGGATGCGATCGGCCGCAGCGAGAACGTCGGCGTAGGCCGGAATCGGAATGTTATCAGTCAATTGAGCCAACCCCATGATCTACAAAGGATAAATGACAAAAAACGATGTACGAAAAACTCTTTACATGGGGGGCCGTCGTCCCTATTTAGCGCCCCGCAGCCCCATGGGGACTTCCAACCGCAAGGCTGCTTTTACGTCAACCGCCCGTTGGAGGTCCCTTGAATTGCACAAGCACCATACTGCGCTGGGGCTAGCTGCCGCCCTCCGTCCGGCTCAGCCGGTCACGCTCGTTCGTCCGCACGCCGCTGCGCGCGCTGCCCGCTTCTTCTCGGAGAAGTTCCCGGGCCTGTCGATGTACGCGGTGAAGGCAAATCCGTCGCCGGACCTGCTGAAGGTCCTGTGGGACAACGGCATCACGCATTTCGACGTCGCCTCGATCGCCGAGGTGCGGCTGGTCCGTTCGACCGTGCCGGAGGCGAAGCTGTGCTTCATGCATCCGGTGAAGTCGCCGGAGGCGATCGCCGAGGCTTACTTCGAGCATGGCGTCCGCACCTTCTCACTCGACACGCATGACGAGCTCGAGAAGATCGTCGAGGCGACCCAGGGCGCGACCGATCTGACGCTGTGCGTTCGCATGCGCGTATCGTCGGCGCACTCGAAGCTGAGCCTCGCGTCGAAGTTCGGCGTCGGCGTCGACGAGGCGCCGGCCCTGCTGCTCGCCGTCCGTCAGGTCGCCGACACGCTCGGCGTCTGCTTCCACGTCGGCAGCCAGGCGATGTCGCCGACGGCCTATGCCGAAGCGATGAGCCTCGTGCGCGCCGCGATCGTGCAGGCGGGCGTCACCGTCGACGTGGTCGACGTCGGCGGCGGCTTCCCGTCGATCTACCCGGGCATGGATCCGGCGCCGATGGAGGCCTATTTCCAGGTCATCCACCACGCCTTCGAGTCGCTGCCGATCAGCTACTCGGCGGAGCTGTGGTGCGAGCCCGGCCGCGCGCTCTGCGCCGAGTATGCTTCGGTGCTGGTGCGCGTCGAGAAGCGCAAGGGCGACGTGCTCTACATCAACGACGGCGCCTACGGGTCGCTGTTCGATGCCGCGCACGTCGACTGGCGCTTCCCGGTGAGCCTTGTCCGCGAGGAGGCCTCGAACACGAAGTCGATGGACTTCAGCTTCTACGGCCCGACCTGCGACGACCTCGACTATATGGCCGGCCCGTTCGCCCTTCCGGCGGACATCCAGGCCGGCGACTATATCGAGATCGGCATGCTCGGTGCCTATGGCGCCGCGATGCGCACGCAGTTCAATGGCTTCGGCCAAGGCGAGACGATGATCGTCGAGGACGAGCCGATGGCGAGCGCCTATGCCATCGAGGCCGCACCGGCTAAGGTCACGGTGCTGAAGACGAAATAAGCGAATCCCCCTCCGCTCCGCGATGGGCGGAGGGACTTTCCCGCTCGGCGCCGGACAGTCCGGCCGCGGGCGGCGTTCCCTATGCGGACGCCGAGCCAGCAGAACCGTAACCTCTGTTGACTGGAGAACGCAGTGAACGAACAGACCCGTATCAACGACGATCGCAAGGCGAAGCTTCTGTCGAAGGAAGTCCGCCACGTCGACATCCGCAGCTTCGATGCCCGCCCGATCATCGATTCGATGGAAGGCATGTCCTTCACCTCGCGCGACCTCGCGCGGGCGACCGGCATCTACAACCAGATGCTGGCGGACAAGGACTGCACCATCTTCCTGGTGATCGCGGGCTCGACCTCGGCCGGCGGCTGCATGGACCTCTATGCCGAGCTCGTGCGCTCGAACATGGTGGACGGCATCGTCGCGACCGGCGCGTCGATCGTCGACATGGATTTCTTCGAGGGCCTGGGCCACAAGCACTATCAGGCGCTCGAGATCCCCGACGACAACGTGCTGCGCTCGCTCTACATCGATCGCATCTACGACACCTACATCGACGAGGAGTCGCTGCAGGAAACCGACCACACCATCGGTGAGATCGCCAACTCGCTGGAGCCGAAGGCCTATTCGTCGCGCGCCTTCATCCGCGAGATGGGCAAGTATCTGCAGCAGCATGGCAAGAAGGAGAACAGCCTCGTCAAGCTCGCCTACGAGCATGACGTGCCGATCTTCTGCCCGGCGTTCACCGACAGCTCGGCGGGCTTCGGCCTCGTCAAGCATCAGGTCGACCGCATGAAGGCCGGCAAGCCGTACATGACGATCGACTCGATCGCGGACTTCCGCGAGCTGACCGACATCAAGATTGCGGCCGGCACCACCGGCCTGCTGATGATCGGCGGCGGCGTGCCGAAGAACTTCATCCAGGACACGGTGGTCTGCGCCGAGATCCTGGGGCACGAGGACGTCGAGATGCACAAGTACGCCGTGCAGATCACGGTGGCCGACGTGCGCGACGGCGCCTGCTCGTCGTCGACGCTGAAGGAAGCCGCGAGCTGGGGCAAGGTCGACACCGCGCTCGAGCAGATGGTGTTCGCGGAAGCGGGCTCGGTCATGCCGCTGCTGGCTTCGGACGCCTACCACCGCGGCTACTGGAAGGACCGGCCGGAGCGTCGCTGGGCGAAGCTGTTCGCCTAAGCGACGGTTTGACAGTCGGAACGAATGGAGAGACCCTCCCCCGCCTCAACGGGGGAGGGTTTTTCTATGCACAGTCCGATACTCGCGCCGATGGTGGCGCTCGTCATCTGGTCGCTGATTGTGCTGCAGTGGGTGGTGGTGACGCGGATGCCGGCGCTGAAGGCGGCGGGCATCGATCTCGGCAAGGCGCGGGGCGGCCGGCCCGGCGTGCTCGACGGCATGCTGCCCGACCACGTCCAGTGGAAGGCGCACAATTATATCCATCTGATGGAGCAGCCGACGCTGTTCTACGCCGTCTGTCTGCTGCTGGCGGTGGCGGGCGCCGGCGGCGGGCTCAATGCGACGCTGGCCTGGGCCTATGTCGGCCTGCGCGTGCTGCACAGTCTCGTGCAGGGTACGAGCAACATCATCCGCTATCGCTTCACGCTATTCGCGCTGAGCACGATCGTGCTGGCGTGGCTGAGCATCAACGCGGCGCTGACGGTGTTCTGAACGAAGACGGGGCCACGCGAGCGGCCCCGGTCATCAGGCGGCGAGCTTGCTCTCGGCCGCTTTCTCAAGCGCTTCCTTGACCTGGGTCAGCACCGCCGGCCAGCCCTGCGTATAATAGGCGAGCCCCTTGTCCCACGCCTCGCCCCGGCCGAAGCCGGCGTGGGTGAGCGTGAGCTTGGTCCTGGCGCCGGGCAGCCGCTCGAAGGTGAGCGTGAGCACGGTGCGCTGCGCGCTGATCTCGCCCAGCTCCTCCGGCATCGCCCACTGGACGGTCAGCAGCGCGTCAGGCTCGCGGGCCAGCACCATCTCGGCCTGCGTGCCGATCTGCGCCTCGAACGCGGCGAACACCGCCTCGACCGGTGCGTCGATCTCTTCCTCGATATAGATGATGCGCGCCTCGGCGTGCTGCGGATTCCGCATGAACAGCAGGATCGCGGGCACCGAACCCGAACGCGTCAAACCTGAAGCGATATACATTGCGGTCAACCCCCCGCAACTCACCGGGCCACAAGCCCGGACCAAAACACGGCCAATCCCCCGACTGGTCAGGGTTAAACATATATCAAGTTAGCTGAACGGCAATAGAATGGCGCCAAACTTGCGACGAACAGCTGGTTTGTTACGTAATCAACGAACGAAGCGCGCCGCCAGCTCGACATGGGTCGACCAGCGGAACTGGCCGACCGGCCACAATCGCTCCAGCCGATAGCCGCCGGCGACCAGCATCGCTGCATCGCGGGCGAAGGTGTTGGGGTTGCACGATACCGCCGCGACGACCGGTACTTTCGCCTTCACCAGTTCCGCCACCTGCTCCCTGGCGCCCGCGCGCGGCGGGTCGATCGCCACGGCGTCGAAGCGCTTGAGCTCGTCGGCGCGCAGCGG
>JAEZQR010000299.1 GCA_023413015.1 Pseudomonadota bacterium | reverse complement strand
GCTCGGCAGCGCGACGGCGGCGGGCGCCGGCACTGCGGGTGCGGCGACGGCCGGCATCGCCGGCGCGGCAGCCATCTGAACCTGGCGCGCGACGCGGATGCGGCGCTCGCCGTCCTGAACCTCGATCTCGGTCAGCCGTGTGTCGTCGAGCACGGTGGCGAGCTGGCGCACCAGATCGGTGTCGACCTGCATCGTCGTCTGCCCGCTTTGCGCCGGAGTCTTTTCGGCCATGCGTCCCTCGTGTGTTTTTCGTCAGCCGGGCGGCTTCAAGCCGGCTCTAGTGTCAGAACGTCGCAGCCGCGTCTAGCGCCAGCGTGTATCCTTTGGCCCCGAAACCGGCGATCGTGCCCCTGGCGGCCGGGCTCACGAAGCTTTTGTGCCGGAAGGGCTCGCGGGCGTGCGGGTTCGACAGATGCACCTCGATCACCGGCACCTGGATCGACTTCACCGCGTCGTGGAGCGAGACGCTGGTGTGCGTCAGGCCGCCGGGGTTGAGGATCACCGCCTTGGCCTGACGCGACTGCGCCTCGTGCAGCCAGTCGATCAGATGGCCTTCGTGGTTCGACTGCCTGAGATCGATGCGCAGGCCCAGCTCGGCGGCGCGGTCCTCGAGCATCTCGGCGATGTCGTCGAGCGTCTCGTGCCCGTAGACCTCGGGCTCGCGGATACCGAGCAGGTTGAGGTTCGGCCCGTTGAGCACGAGCACAAGCGGTCGGTCGTCTTCGGCCATCTGCCTCTCGCGGTTGTGGCGGCGCGTGCGTGGGACTTATATGGGTGCCGACAGGGGCTGAACAGTCCCGACGCTTTCATTCTTGAGCGTCATCCCGGCGAAGGCCCGGACCCAGAACGGCGGCTGATCTGGGTCCGGCCTTCGCCGGGATGACGAGCTTCCAAAGGGTTCGCGATCACATGAGCAATATGATCTCCGTCACCATCAACGGCGAGCCGCGCCGGGTTCCCGCGCCTGCGACGGTGGCGTCGCTGCTGCAGGGCCTCGAGCTCGATCCGGCGAAGGTGGCCGTCGAGCGCAATCTCGAGATCGTGCCGAAGTCGACCTATGCCAATGTCGCGCTCGGGGAGGGCGACCGGCTGGAGGTCGTCCACTTCGTCGGCGGCGGGCAGGGCGACGAGGACAGCTGGACGGTCGCGGGCCGCACTTTCCGGTCGCGGCTGATCGTCGGCACCGGCAAGTATAAGGACTTCGCGCAGAACGCAGCCGCCGTCCAGGCGGCGGGCGCGGAGATCGTGACCGTCGCGGTGCGGCGCGTGAATGTGTCGGACCGCAACGCGCCGATGCTGACCGACTTCATCGACCCGAAGAAATATACCTACCTGCCCAACACCGCCGGTTGCTTCACCGCCGAGGACGCGATCCGCACGCTGCGGCTGGCGCGCGAGGCGGGCGGGTGGAGCCTCGTCAAGCTCGAGGTGCTGGCGGAGGCCAAGACGCTCTACCCCGACATGATCGAGACGGTCCGCGCCACCGAGCTTCTCGCCAAGGAGGGGTTCGAGGTGATGGTCTACTGCACCGACGACCCGATCATGGCGAAGCGCTGCGAAGATGCCGGCGCGGTCGCCGTGATGCCGCTGGGCGCGCCGATCGGCTCCGGCCTCGGCATCCAGAACCAGGTGACGATCCGGCTGATCAAGGAGAATGCCAAGGTGCCGGTGCTGGTCGATGCCGGCGTCGGCACGGCGTCCGACGCGGCGGTGGCGATGGAGCTGGGCTGCGACGGCGTGCTGATGAACACCGCGATCGCCGAGGCCAAGGACCCGGTGCTGATGGCGCGCGCGATGAAGGCGGCGGTCGAGGCCGGCCGGCTCGCCTACCGCGCGGGCCGCATGCAGAAGCGCCGCTACGCCGATCCGTCGAGCCCGCTCGGCGGGCTGATCTAAGCCGCCATGCTCCGCGGTTATCTCGAAACCGCGGCGCGCGAACTGCTGTCGCCCGACGATTTGTCGGTCGATTTCACGCGACCGGCCGGCGAGCCGGCGCTGGTGCCGCCGGATTCGGTGTCGTGGCGCGTGTTCAAGAATCCGGTGGCGCTGTTCGTCGGCGGGGTGACGGCGGTGATCCTTGAGCTGGCCGAGCCGCGGGTGCGGGCGGGCGTGTGGGAGCACAGCTCGTTCCGGCAGGCGCCGGTCAACCGGCTGCAGCGGACGGGACTCGCCGCGATGGTGACGGTGTACGGCGCGCGCTCGGTGGCCGAGGCGATGATCGCGGGCGTCAACCGGGTGCACGAGCGGGTGCAGGGGCGCACCGAGGGCGGCGAGGTGTATCGCGCGAGCGATCCCGAGCTGCTGAACTGGGTGCAGGCGACCGCCGCGTTCGGCTTCCTCGAAGCCTATGCCGCCTATGTGGCGCCGATGACCCTTAAGGGGCGCGATGCCTATTATGCCGAAGGTGTGGCGGCGGCGCGCCTCTACGGGGCGACCGATCCGCCGGCTTCGCAGGCCGGGTTGATAGCGATGTTCGAGGCGATGCGGCCGCGGCTGGAGCGGTCCGAGGTGATCGCCGAGTTCCTTGAGATCATGCACGAAGCCCCCGTGCTGCCGGGCACGCTGCGGCTGGCGCAGGGGATGTTCATCCGCGCGGCGATCGAGATCGTGCCGGCCTGGGCGCGCCAAATCGTCGGCCTGGGGCGGGGCCACGGCCTGCGTAGCTGGGAGCGCCCGCTGGTACGCGCAGCCGGCGCGGCAGCCGACCGGCTGTTACTGCGGACGAGCCCGGCGGCGCAGGCGTGCCGGCGGTTGGGGCTGCCGGACGATTACCTGTACCGACGCCAGCGCGGCTGATCAGAGCCGGTCCATCCGCAGCCATTTCGGATCGCCAAGCCAAGCGCGGTCGAGCGCTTGTCGGGTGGCGACGGCGCCTTGTTTGTCGCCGAGCTTCGCCTGCGTCTCGGCGAGGCCGTAGAGCGCCCATCCATTGCCGGGGTAGGCGGCGAGCGCGCGCTGGAACGCCTGACGCGCGCCGGCATAGTCGCCGGTGCGGTAGAGCGCGGCGCCGAGCGACTGGCTGACGGGATAATACCAGAAGGGCGGCTCCATATAGCGGATGCCGTCCTCGATCGCCGCCGCCTCGCGGAAGCGGGCGACCGCCTCGGGATAGCGACCCTGCGCCTGCGCAAGCCGGCCGCGCGCCACGATCTCGGCGAGCCGCAGCAGGTCGGGTGCCGGCACGAGCTGGTCGACCATCGGCTTGAAGTCGGTGGTTTCGCGGATTCGGCGCAGCGCGGCGAGCTCGCGCTCGGCGCCGGGAACGTCGTTGCGCTGCGCCTGGGCGACGGCGCGCGCGTAGTGCCACATCGCGGTAACGTAGGGCAGGCGGCTGTCGGGCGCGGGCAGGGCCAGCGTGTCGGCCGGTGCCGCGAACTGTGCATAGGCGAGATAGGGCGCCGCATCGACCGGCTGGACCCACGGCATCGACGCCGTGATATCGGTGTTGAGTATCTTCGACAGCTTGCGTGCTTGATCGAGCGCCGTCCGCATGTCGCCGGCCATCTGCGCCGAGGTGACGATGAAGTGCACGTTGTGCGGATAATAGCCGAAGCGATAGAGCCCGTTGTCGCCGGATGACCGCAGGAAGGCTTCGTCGGCCTTGGCCGCATCGACGTTGACGCGAATGGCATCCTTGAAGCGGCCGACGCGGACATAGAGGTGGCTGGGCATGTGGACCAGATGTCCGGCGG
>JAEZQR010000288.1 GCA_023413015.1 Pseudomonadota bacterium | reverse complement strand
ATCCAGCTTCACGCCCTCGCTCATGCCGTTCTGCTCCGCCGCCTGATCGTATCTACATCTCGAATGCCTCTCCCTAACGGCGAGATTGCAGTCAATCCTCCACTTCGGCGAAGGCCCGTACCGTCATGGCGGCAGCGCCGCGCGCCTTGATCGGCACGGCGTAAAAGCGGAAACCGCGCGCCGGCAGGCGGCCGAGGTCGCACAGGTTCTCGACGATCAGGATGTCGCGGCGCAGCAGCTCGCTATGCGCCGGGCGCTCGGGATCGCCCCGGCTGTCGATGTTGAAGCTATCGACGCCCACCAGCTTCGCGCCACGCTCGATGAGCAATGCGATAAGCGATCGGGCGATGAAGGGATAATCCTCGTACGCGTCCGATCCCCAATGCCTATCCCAGCCGAAGCGGATCAGCACCGCATGCCCTGCCATGTCCGACGGCACGTCGACGTCGTCCGCTTCGATCGCCTGTCCGGCGCGTGCATGCGTCGCGTCGATGACGACACCAGGCAGAATCAGTTCGTCTAGCGCCAGCCCGGCGATGTCCCGCATCTCCGCAAAGCGGTGGCGGGGCGAGTCGAGATAGGTGCCGATCGAGGTCTGGAAGCTGACCGTCGTGATCCCGAATGACGCCTTGCCCTCATAGTAGCGGCTCGACTCGTCGTGCGTCAGCAGGGGCTGCACCGATGCCGTGAAGCGCACCGACTGTCCGTCGGGCGCTTTCATGGTGAACCCCGGCATCCCGTCCTCGAAGACGTGCGAAAGATCGATCAGCGTCATCGGCCTCCCGCCGTTCGGTCCAGACGTTCGAGCGTGCGCACGGTGCGCTCGGTCTCGACATTGCCGGTGTTGAGCGTCGTTCTGGGCTCCAGCAGCACGACATGACATTCCTCGGTCAGCGCCTCCGGACGATGCTCGACGCCGTGCGGGACGATAATGAACTCACCTGGATCAAGATCCACGTTGTGATCGCGAAACCCCATCCGCATCCGCCCTTCCACCACCAGGAACAGCTCATCCTCATGCGCATGGTGGTGCCAGTCGAAGGCGCCCTTGAACTTGGCGAGCTTGACCTGAGCGTCGTTGACGTCGCCCGCGACCTTGGGGCTCCAATAGTCGGCGAAACGGCCGAAGGCTTCCTTTAGGTTGATCTTTTCCATGCCAGCTTCCTCGCCTGCCAGCATCGCGCCGGCGTCTCACACCATGGCTAGGTCGAAAGGCTCAGCCGCCGATAGAACGAAAGTGCGGGACGGGCGCCTGACCGTATCGGGCTGGCGTCGTCCCGACGATCGCACGAAAATTCCGCGTCAGGTGGCTCTGGTCGGCAAAGCCGGTTTCGGCCGCGACTTCGGCCACCGGTAGTCCTTGCTCGAGCAAATCCTTGGCAGCCTCGATCCGCAGCTGGAGGAGGTAGCGATGCGGCGGCAGACCGTAGCGGGCCTTGAACTGCGCGATCAGCTGCCGGCGACGCAGGCCGGCAATGGTGGCAAGCTCGTGCAGCGGGACCGCTCGATCTAGGTTCGCGTGGAGGAAATCGCGCGCTCGAGCGACGGCGGCGTCGGCACGGCGATGCGAAAGCGACGGTCTCGATAACCGCGCGTGCCTGTGAAATACGGTCAGCACCAAGGTCTCGAACCCCGACTGTCTCGACAACGGCTCCGTGGCACCGATCAGTTCGTGCAGTGCCGCGAAGTGCGCGGCAAACGCCGTATCCGGGCGGAAGCAGGCCTCGAAGGCCGGGCCGGACGAGACATCGTGATCGGCGGCGTCGCTCAGCACGTCCGCGACAACCCGCTCCGGCACGTACAGCATGCGCTGACACCAGCCGCCCTCGTCGCCGGCACCGCCGTGATGCACCTCCCCCGGATTCATCGTCGCCACGGTTCCCGCCGTCGCGATGTTGCGCACGCCGCGGCACCAGACCGAGTGCACGCCCCCCTCGATGAGGCCGAGCAGATATCCCGCATGCGCGTGCGGCTTGAAGTCCTGATCGACATAGGTTGCGCGGAGCGCTTCTACGCCGGGCAGGCCGTCAGGACGCCATACGACGGCCTCGTTGCGTTTTCGGTGCTGAAACATTGGCCCTGCGTGCACAAGGCAGGACCTTAGCGCACACGATGCTCCAGTCCATTGGCTCTATGGCTCCGGCGCGCCGGCTCGCATGAAAAAACACTTTCCTACTCGTTCGCCTTATGTTCCATCATGATACATGAACCACAAAAGCGTCACCGCTGCGGCCGAGGCCATCGTTCCCGCCTTCGATCCCGTTCCTATGTGTGCACGACGCGATGGCTGGACGCCCGCACGTCAACGCACACTGATCGCTGCACTCGCCACCTATGGACGAGTAGCCAAGGCCTGCCGTCAGCTGGGCCTGTCCACGACGAGCGCCGATCAGCTCTACAATCGCGCTGATGCCGCCAGCTTTCGCGACGCATGGGACCGCGCACTGGAAGGAAGGCCACTATCGCGCCTGCTTGGCCGCACGTTAGACGAAAGCCACCTGCGACCACCGCATGATAACACGCTCACCCGTATGACTTTCGTGACTTTCACCAACTTCCGGCGCTCGCGCGTCGGCTATTCGGCAGCGTCCGGAAGCCCGAGTTCAGCGAGCACCTCGTTCCCATGCTCGCCGCGATGGCCCGCCGGCTTCGGCGCCGGGACCGGCGTGGCCGAAAAGCGCGCGGGATGGCGGGCGGTGCGTACGCGGCCCAACTCCCCATGGTCGATCTCGGCGATCGTCCCGTTGTGCCGTACCTGCGGATGTTCCAGCACCTCATCGAGCGTCGAGACCACCGCTCCGCCCGCACCGTGCGCGACGCAGCCCGCCATGAATTCGTCCGCAGTCAGCGCCGCCACCGCCTCTGCCAGCACCGGCCCCCACTCACGGATATGCGCTGCCCGCGCGCGGCCCGTGTTGAAGCGTGAATCATGCTTCAGCTCGGGCCGGCCAAGCGCATCGCAGAGCGCAGCGAACTCGTGGTCTTGGAAGCTCCCCAGCGCTACCCAGCGCTCGTCCTTGGTGCGCCACAGTCGGCTGAACCGGCCGTACGGCGGCGATGGCTTCGGCGGATCGTCGGCGAAGCCCTGATTGAACATGCCCTCGGGCCAGTTGAAGGCGATCGCCGCATCGAGCATCGCCACCTCGACATGTTGGCCACGGCCCGTCCGCTCGCGCGCGAACAGTGCCGCCGTGATCGCCTGCGCCATCGTCAGCGCCGTCACCTTGTCGACCACCAGCGTTTGGATCAGCTGCGGCTCACCTTCAGGCGACAGCTGCGTCGTCGCGATCCCGGCCGTCGCCTGGACCATCGGATCATAGGCCCGCAACCCCGCATAGGGGCCGTCCGGCCCGTAACCGGTGATCGAGGCGTAGATCAGCCGCGGGTTGATCGCGGCACAGGCCTCATAGCCGAACCCCAGCTTGTCCATCACGCCCGGCCGGAAATTCTCGACCAGCACGTCGGCGCGTTCGACAAGCTTCGTCAGCACCCGCTTCGCTACCGGGTCCTTGAGGTCGAGGCCCAGCTGCCGCTTGCCGCGGTTGATCGCGATATAGGCCGACGACAGGTCGCCCTTGGCCGGACCGAGCCCGCGCACGGGATCGCCGTGCGGCGGCTCGATCTTCACCACCTCGGCGCCTTGGTCGGCGAGCCAGCCCGCCGCCATTGGGCCGGATACCACTTGGCTGAGGTCGACGATGCGAACGCCTGCCAGTGGTCCGGGCATGGCCTACTCCCTGATGTCGCGGTCCTTGGTCTCGGGCAGCATGAACAGCGTGACCACCAGCGCAACTGCCACAACCGCGAAGGTGTACCAGAGACCACCAAACACATTGCCCGACTTCACGACGATGTACTGCGACACGAACGGCAGGAAGCCGCCGAAATAGCCGGTACCGATATGATAGGGGATCGACAGCGAGGTGTAGCGGATGCGCGCCGGGAACAGCTCGACGAGGATCGCCGCCACCGGACCGTAGGTCATGCCCGACAGGATGCCGAGGATCACGACCGCGAGCACGATGCGCCATTCGGCGCGCTGCGCCGGATCGGAGTTGACCTCCCACACGCCCTTCGTCGGGTTGATCGCGCCCGGATAGCCCGCCGCCTGCAGCGCTGCTGCGAACGCCTCCGGCTGCAGGCCCTCGATCCGCTGCTGGCCGATCGTGACCGCCACCGGCCCCTCACCGCCGTGCTTGGTATAGCTGATGCCCTGCTTGGCGAAGTAATCGAGCACCTTCCCGCAGGTCGTCGCCTGCCCCTTCTCGGCGAAGGGATTGTAGCCGCAGTCGGCATTCTCGATCGTCACCGGCGCGCGCGCCATCGCGGTCGCCAGCGCCGGATTGCCGGCATCGGCGATCATGTGGAACAGCGGGAACAGCAGCAGCAGGGTGAGCGAGTAGCCGATCACCATCGGCGGCTTGCGGCCGACCTTGTCTGACAGCCAGCCGAAGAACACGAACGCCGGCGCCGACACCAGCGAGGCGAGCCCGATCAGCAGCTGCGCCGACATCGGCTCCAGCCGCGTTGTCTGCTGCAGGAAATAGAGCGTCGAGAACTGCGCCGTGTACCAGATGACGGTCAGGCCCGCCGAGATGCCGAACAGCGCCACGAAGACGCGACGCACATTGTCCCAGGTCGAGAAGCTTTCCTTGAGGGGGTTCTTCGAGGTCGTGCCCGTCTCCTTCATCTGCCGGAAGATCGGGCTCTCCTTGAGCTTGAGGCGGATGTAGAGCGACAGCGCGAGCAGCAGCAGCGAGATGAGGAACGGCACGCGCCAGCCCCACGCCTCGAAGCTCTCGCGTCCGATCAGCGCCGTCGTCGACAGCACCACC
This sequence comes from Pseudomonadota bacterium, assembly GCA_023413015.1. Taxonomy (GTDB): domain Bacteria; phylum Pseudomonadota; class Alphaproteobacteria; order Sphingomonadales; family Sphingomonadaceae; genus Sphingoaurantiacus. The sequence goes on along the minus strand of JAEZQR010000288.1, from coordinate 23,188 downwards.
GCCAGCGACAGCAGGAAGCCGCCGACCACCGATACCTGGATCCAGCTCGTGTAGAAGCCGCGGCGCCCCTTGGGCGCGTGCTCGGCGACATAGATCGCTGCCCCGCCATATTCGCCACCGAGCGCGAGGCCCTGCAGCGCCCGCAGCACCAGCAGCAGGATCGGCGCCCACACGCCGATCTGCGCATAGGTCGGCAGCAGGCCGACCGCGGCGGTCGCCAGACCCATGACCGAGATGGTGATCAGGAAGGTGTATTTCCGCCCGATCAGGTCGCCGAGATAGCCGAACACCACGGCCCCGAGCGGCCGGACGCCGAAGCCGACGCCAAATGCTGCTAGCGACTTCAGCAGCGCCGCCGCCGGATTGTCCGACGGGAAGAACAGGTTACCGAGCAGCGCGGCGAGCGTGCCGTAGACGAAGAAATCATACCATTCGAATACCGTGCCGAGCGCCGAAGCCGTGATGACCAGTCGGTCACGCTTCGGATCGATCACCTCGGCATCCATTGCCGGAATAGCGGTCGCCATGGCCTCCCTCGACCCTCCCCATTATCTTTTTGCCACGATAGCGAAATCTGTCGTTTCGACCAGCAGCTATGCTCAGACGACCGCCCCCTCGCGCCGCAACAAGCTCAGGCACTCGATCATCCGATCGAACGTCGCATCGCACAGGCTGATGAGCACGCGCCGCCCGTCAACCGGATCGGGTTCGCGAAGCAGCAGCCCGCGCTCGACCATGCCCTTGATCCAGCGCAGCCCGGTCGTCGTCGGCACCGCGGCAGCGATGCACAGGCTCGACACCGACACGGCAATGCCCTCGAGACGCGCCGCCGTTAGATCGAGCAGGATGTCCCAGGCCGGATCGGCGAACAGCTCGGCCGGGAAAAATCCATCTCGCATTCGCCGCAACCGGATAAGCCGCCGGACGCTCGCCGGGTCTAGGTCCGCATCGACGGCCCTGTGTGTTGCGAGCGGCAGCTGCGCCGCTAGCTTGGAAAGCGCGTGCGCGATCCTTGCTGCCTCCTCGCCAAGCTCGTCGAGCGTCGGCCGACCGTCGGGGGCAGCAAAGGCCTGTCGCACTGCATCCATGCTCCGGGCCATCTCGGCCGTTCCGGCAACGCCGTGCACATAATCGACCCACGGGTAACCGAGGCTGCCTCCGGCAAGATCAAGCTGGTCAGGCCCGACGATCAGCACCACCCGCAGCGAACGACCGGCTGCGATACGCCAGTCGAGTTCGCGCAACGGTGTTGGCGCAGCCAGAACTTCGACCGGCGCCACGACGATATGGATCGCCGGGTCGCCGTCAATGCGCGCCAGAAACCCGTCCGGGTCCACCCCGCCGGCAGATGCCTCCTCCCCGCCCCGGCCCTGCAACGCGGACGAACCGCTATCAGCGAGGAACAAGAACCCTCGTTCAATTGGCCGCTGGCTGGCGCACATCTCCGCACCGGCCTCTCCATTTCCCCCGTTCATCGCCCCTCCTGCGACAAGCCTCACACATATGCAAAAGGGGCGGACCTTGCGATCCGCCCCCCATGCTCTGAAGCGATGGATAAATCGGTTACTGGGCGTACGCCTCGTTACCGACGAAGCCCATCTTGGTGATACCAGCCTTCTGAGCTTCGGCCATCACCGCGTTCACCACCTCATACCGCGCCAGCGCGTCGGGCTTCAGGTGAAGCTCCGGCTCCGGGTTCATGGCCGCAGCGGCATTGAGGTAGGTCCGCAGCGTCGGGATATCGACCTTCTGCTTGTTCCAGTAGATGTCGTTCAGAAAGTCGATCTCAAGCCGGTTGATCACCGGATCGACCGCCGGCGGCGGGCTGTTCTGCTGGTTCTGCGGCAGATCCAGCTTAACCGCGTGGGTCTGGATCGGAATGGTGATGATGAACATGATGAGGAGCACCAGCATCACGTCGATCAGCGGGGTGGTGTTGATGTCCACCATCTCGCCGCCGCCGCCGCCGTCAGCCCCTCCGACCTGCATTGCCATATTCTATATACTCCTGAGCTGAGGCAAGCGGCGCCACGCCGGGGCGTGGCGCCTGAATCCTCACCGGGTCACCGTTCCAGCCGGCGGCTCCGAGATGAAGCCGATCTTCTGGTAGCCAGCGCGCTGCATCGTGAAGATCACGCCACCGACACAGCGATACTCCGCGTCCGCATCACCACGGATGTGGACCTCCGGAAGTTCGATCGGCGCACCCTTAGCCTTCTGCTTCTCGACCTCGCTGACGAGATAGTTCGTCGCCTTGTCGAGCAGTTCCTGATGGCTCGAGAAACGCTGGAGCCCCCAGTAGGTGTCGCAGTTGGCATCAACCGAGAGCGGCACGTTCTCCGGCTTCGTCGCCGTCGGGACGTTGGCGACTTTCGGCAGCCGCAGCGGCACCGTCTGGATCACCACCGGAACGGTGATGAGGAAGATGATGAGCAGCACCAGCATGACGTCGACGAGCGGCGTCGTGTTGATGTCCGCCATCGGTGTCCCGCCGGCAGCGGAGTCAGCGTCGCTGCCTTCTGCGGGTCCGACACTCATGGCCATGGGCTTATCCTTATCCTAGGCCGTTCTGGCTCAAGCTTAGGCGCGGGTGCCCTGGCTGACGGTCGCGGTCGGCGCCGACGGAGCGGTGTTGACCGACGAAGGCGTCATGCGGCTGCCCGAGAGCAGCGAGCCGTGAACGTCCGCAGCGAACGCATTGAGACGATCCTGTACCGCCTTGTTGCGGCGGATCAGCCAGTTGTAGCCGAGCACGGCGGGAACGGCGACGGCCAGACCGAGCGCGGTCATGATCAGCGCCTCACCGACCGGGCCGGCGACCTTGTCAATCGAAGCCTGACCGGCAACGCCGATGTTGATCAGCGCGCGATAGATACCGACCACGGTACCGAACAGACCGACGAACGGAGCGGTCGAACCGACCGACGCGAGGAACGCGAGGCCCGACTGGAGCTTTGAGTTGATCGCGGCGCTCGAGCGCTGGAGCGACATCGTCACCCACTCGTGCTGATCGATCTTGTCGGTCAGGCGGCCCTCGTGGTGCTCGGAAGCACGCAGACCATCGTCGACGAGCTGACGGAACGCCGAGTTCTTCGGAAGCTTCGCAGCGCCGTCCTTCAGGCTGGGAGCCTTCCAGAAGGTGTTGTCGAGCGTGCGGGCTTCAGCCAGCACCTTCCGCTGATCCCACAGCTTGGTGAAAATGATGTACCAGCTGACCAGCGACATAAGCACGAGAATGCCGAAGGTTGCCTGCGCAATGATACCGCCCTGCTCGAGCGCGGCCATCAGGCCATAAGGATTTTCGGTCGCAACGGTTTCCATCGCTTGTTTCCCCTAGTGACTTTGTTCTTTGCTGTTGAAATGTCCGGCCCGGGCGCGAGCGCCCGGACCACTGATTTGACGTTTTTACTTCGGAATCTGCCAGCGAACCGCCTGGGTCTGGCCCGGCGAAGCCACCGGGGTACCAGCCCGCGTCGCAGGCTTGAACCGGAAGCGACGCTCGATGAGTTCGCAAGTACGAGTATCCAGACGGCTGTGGCCGCTCGATTGCACGATCTGACAGTTCGAGGCTCGACCGTCGGCACTGACATCGTAGCGAACGCGCACGGTGCCCTCTTCCTCAGCACGGAGCGAGGCTTCAGGATAGTCGTCCGGCGTGATCTTCGAACGGTTGCCCTGGGCGACGGCCAGCGTGTCCGGCACCGCGGGCGGTGCAGGCGCCGGCGGCGGCGGAGCGACCACCACTCGAGGCGGTTCCGGCGTCTGCACCACGGTCTGGGTGCTGATCGTCGGCGGCGGTGGAGCCGTCGTCTCGATCTGCACCTCCGGCGGCGGCACGTAAGGCGGAATTTCTTCCAGTTCCGGCGGCGGAGGCGGTGGCTCCTCCTCCGGTGGCTTCTGCTCTTCGACCTCGAAGGTCTCGAGTGGCCCCGTGACGACCTTGACCGCCTTCAGCGCAAGGCCGGAAACGAAGGCGTAGCCGAGTAAAACGTGAAGCAGAGCGACGATGCCTAACGACACCATCCGCTTGCTGCTGATTCCTTCATCCGCGTAAGCCATAATGCCGCGCGAAACTCCCTCCTAAACCCTCGCTGCAAGCGCAGCCGTTCCACTGCATCCGTTCCGGGTTCGGAGACCGCGGCGCCATATGGCGCTTAACGTGACCGGACCTAGATACGCAGCACGAGCTGCGTCGGATACGGTAGGCTACTAGACGGCGAGGGCGAGCGTTATTGTTGCTTTGCCCGCCCCGTTGAATCGCCCCATAGCCCGCGACTACCCTCGTCGCAACCGCTTTCGTGTTACAACAATGCGCAACCATAACCGACAAGAGCGCTCAGAGTTGCGCAATCGCGGCTAAATGCGCAGGTTTCTTAATCTTCCAGACAACCGTTCAACCCTATCCTTAGGATCGCCCAAGTTGGGCGCATGCAGACGAGAGGTTTCAAATGGTGCGCTTCCATGTTGGTTTTGCCGTAGCGCTTGCCGCCGCAGCTTTGGGAGCTTCGCCACCGCTTTCGGCGCAACCGCTGCCTGCCGTCGAAGCGACATTCGCCGATCTCACCGACCTCACCCTGGGATCGCCCGTAGTGCTGCGCGCGACGATATTGAAGGCCGAGAAGCTCAATCGACGCGAAGCACCTGACGTGCCGGCCGGGCGGGTCCGCATGCTGATTGACGCGCAGGTACAGGGTGTCCTGACCTCTCGCGACGTCGTGCCGGCACGGATCAGCTACCTGTGGGAGGGTTCGCTCGATGCACGGGGCAAGGTCCCGAAGCTCAAGGGAGCCTCGGTCCTGCTGTTCCTGCGGCGGGTGCCCGGTCGCGACGGGCAGTATCAACTCACCTCGCCCGACGGTCAGATGGCGTGGAGCGATCGCAGCGAAGCCGCGGTGCGTCAGGTGCTGACTGATGCCCGCTCCCCCGATCTGCGCGATCTGCGAATCACCGGCATCGGCAATGCCTTCCACGTCCGCGGCAGCATTCCCGGCGAGGCGGAGAGCCAGATCTTCCTCAACACCGCATCCGGGCGCCCAGTCTCGCTGGTGGTTCTATCACGGCCCGGGCAGGCGAAGAGCTACAGCGTCGCCTTGAGCGACATCATCGATGACGCGGCCGCCAGCGTGCCGCGCGACACGCTGATGTGGTATAAATTCGCCTGTGCGCTTCCCCCTGCCCTCCCGCCGAAGGCCGTTGCCGAACTCGGCGACGAGGATCGGGCAGCGGTATCGGCCGACTACCAGTTCGTGCTCAGCTCGTTGGGCGCCTGCACGCGCACGCTGCGCTAGAAGGATGACAGCTCTACCCCGACCGCCGCGCAGTCGGGGTAGATATCCGGCTTTCGCGTCGAGACCCGCAGCGCCGTCACCCCCTGCCGCACGGCGACAAGATCATAGATCGCCCGGCAGAGGGTTTCCTGCAGATTGTAGCGGCGCTCTTCGATGAGACCGCGCACCATCTGGCGGAGGAAGTCGTAGTTCCAGGCCGCCTCGACCGTATCGCAGGTCGGGAAATGGGTGCGGTCGAGCCACACTTCGATGTTGATCCGGAGCCGCTGTGGCGCACCGACCTCGAAGTCGTGGAAGCCGATATCGACGTCGAGGTCGTAATCCTGAAGAAAGATCTTGTGCGACTTCGGTGCCAGTTCAGCCGGCACCAAGCCATGCAGGTCGTCGGTTTTCATTCGTTGCCTACCATGAAAGCTACGTCGCGCGGCATGCCGAGCAGGCGCTGGCCCGCATCGAGCGTGATCACCTGTCCGTGCAGTGTCGGCGTGGCGACGATGAAGCGCAGCGCTCCCACGATCTCCTCGACCTGAACGCCGCGTCCGAGCGGATTGTAGGTGTGCGCCTTCTCGAAATTGTCGCGCGACTGCGGTCCGCTCACCATCGTCACGGCCGGCGCGATACCATTCACCCGGATATGGGGCGCCAACGCTCGTGCGGACAGCTCGGTCAGGCCGAGCAGACCGTACTTGCTGATCGTATAGGTGAAGAAGTCGGGGTTGAGGCTGAACAGCTTCACGTCGAGCATGTTGACGATCAGGCCGTTAAGTCCTGTCGGCACCGCCGCCGCAAAGGCCCGGCTCAGCAGCGCTGGCGCCCGCAGGTTGACATCCATATGGCGCGTCCAGCCTGCCAGATCGAAATCCCGATGCGTGTCGTAGTCGAAGCGCGACGCATTGTTGACCAGCAGCCCCAGCGGCGGTCCCCACGCGGCAGCTTCCGCGATCACCTGCGCCGCGGCATCGGCATCTGCCAAGTCGGCACGTACCACCCGCGCCGCGCCGCCCGCGTCTTCGATCTCCACCCGCAACGCCTCCGCTTCGTCAGCGGATCGGTTGCAGTGGATCACGACGTGCCAGCCGTCCGTCGCCAGCGCGCGCACTATCGCGGCACCGATGCGCTTAGCACCGCCGGTCACGATCGCGGTGCGAGGTTGTCCGAACTCGGGGGTCATCTCGACCGCGGCGATAGCGGCTGCCTGGAATTTGGGCAAGGTGAGGCGACTCGCGCCATTCCGCCGCGCGGCAGGAATAACCCAATGCCTCCACACAGAGTTGTCCACAGGAACAGTGGATAAGTCACCACGTCGCTTGTGGCCTGCTTCGCCGAGTCTTAACTGTGAGGCGAATGAGCGAACCCACTTTCACAGATAGATTTTCCGAGGAGCAGGCGACCTATTCGGTGCGCGGGCGCGACAAGCCCGACATCGAGGTGGGTGTCGCCGCGATCCGCAATGTATTGAAAACGCTGCCGGCACGGCCGGGTGTCTATCGCATGCTCGATGCGAGCGGCGAGCCGCTCTATGTCGGAAAGGCGAAGAGCCTCAAGAACAGGGTCGCCAACTACACGCAGGTCAATCGCCTGCCCCGCCGCCTGCAGCGCATGGTGTCGCTCACCCGGTCGATGACGATCGTCACGACCGCGACGGAGGCCGAGGCGCTGCTGCTCGAAGCACAACTCATCAAGCGCTTTCGCCCTGCGTTCAACGTGCTGCTGCGCGATGACAAGAGCTTCCCATTCATCTTCCTGCGCGAGGACCACCCCTTCCCCCGCATCTCGAAGCATCGCGGCCAGCGTGTCGGCAAAGGCACCTTCTACGGCCCGTTCGCGAGCGCCGGTGCCGTCAACCGCACGTTGAATGCAATGCAGAAGGTGTTTCTGCTAAGATCGTGCACGGATAGCTTTTTCGCCAACCGCTCGCGTCCCTGCCTGCTGCATCAGATCCGCCGCTGCTCGGCGCCATGTGTCGGGCGGGTAAGCGAGACCGACTATGCCGAGCTTGTCGAGGACGCGAAGGGCTTCCTCTCGGGTAAGAGCCAGGAGGTGCAACGCAAGCTCGCCGGCGCAATGGAGAAGGCAGCCGTCGATCTCGATTTCGAGCTCGCCGCCGTCTATCGCGACCGACTGAGGGCGCTGACCTTCATCCAGAATGCGCAGGCGATCAACGCGTCGGATGCCGCCGACGCGGACGTGATCGCCGTTGCCGCACTCGACGGCCATGTCTGCATCCAGGCCTTCTTCATCCGGGGCGGCCAGAATTGGGGGCACCGCGCCTTCTTCCCCGGCCATGTCGCCGAAATGAGCGAGGAAGAGGTTCTCTTCGCTTTCCTCTCGCAATTCTACGAGGAGATGCCGGTCCCGCGGCAGCTGCTGCTCGATCGGATGCCGCCTGAAGCCGAGTTGCTTGCCGATGCGCTGTCGGAACGGGCCGGGCATCGCGTCGCGATCAAGGCGCCGCAGCGCGGCAACCCGCGCCGGCTCGTCGAGCAGGCCAAGCGCAACGCTGTCGAAGCGCTCGAACGGCGCCTCGCCGAGTCGACGACGCAGATCAAGCTGCTGCGCGAGCTTGCCGACCTGTTCGACCTGCCCGAACCGCCGCAGCGCATTGAGGTCTACGACAACTCACACATCATGGGCACGAACGCGCTCGGCGCCATGATCGTCGCGGGGCCGGAAGGCTTCCGCAAGAGCGCCTACCGCAAGTTCAACATGAAGGACGAGGCGATCACGCCGGGCGATGACTTCGCGATGATGCGCGCGATGCTCAGCCGGCGTTTCGCCCGCCTCGAACGCGAGGATCCGGACCGCACGAGCGGCGAATGGCCCGACCTGCTGCTCATCGATGGCGGGCGCGGGCAATTGAACGCCGTGCTCGAGGTGATGGGTGAGCTCGGCGTCCACCATATACCGGTGGTCGGGGTCGCCAAAGGGCCCGACCGCAATGCGGGGCGCGAGATCTTCCACCTGCCCAACGGCCGTGAACTGACGCTGCCGCCCAACGCACCGGTGCTCTTTTACCTGCAACGCCTGCGTGATGAAGCGCACCGCTTCGCGATCGGCGCGCATCGCCAGAAGCGGGCGAAGGCCTTCGTCTCCAGTCCGCTGGACGACGTCCCCGGCATCGGTCCCGCGCGCAAACGCGCGCTGCTGATGCACTTCGGCACAGGAAAGGCGGTCAAGAGCGCGGGTCTCGAAGACCTCGAGAAGGCGCCCGGCATCTCGAAGGGCATGGCGCGCACGATCTACGAGCACTTCCATCCGCGCGGCTAGGCGCTAGGCTGAACCTTGAGGAGACGCCGATGCTCACGCTCTACACCGCCGCCACACCCAATGGCTACAAGGTCTCGGTCGCGCTCGAGGAGATGGGCCTGCCCTATGAGGTGCGGAAAATCGACCTCTACAAAGGCGAACAGAAGGAGCCTTGGTTCCTCGCCATCAATCCCAACGGCCGCATCCCGGCGATCGTTGACGACGGCTTCGCGGTCTTCGAGTCCGGTGCGATCCTGCTTTATCTCGCGCGCAAGACCGGCCAGCTGATACCGAGCGATCCCAGAGGAATGAGTCGCGTCGAGCAGTGGCTGATGTTCCAGGTCGGCGGCATCGGTCCGATGATGGGACAGGCCAATGTCTTCTTCCGCTACTTCCCGGAGAAGATCCAACCGGCGATCGACCGGTATCAGGGCGAGTGCCGCCGCCTCTTCACCGTCCTCGACAACCATCTGGCGGACAACGAATATCTCGCCGGAGACTATTCGATCGCGGACATCGCCAACTGGTGCTGGGTGCGAACGCATGGCTGGTCGGGCGTCAGCATCGACGGACTCGATCATCTCGGGCGCTGGCTCGGCACCATTGCGACTCGCCCCGCCGTGCAAAAGGGCATCACCGTCCCCGAGGACGTGAGCGAGCGAATGAAGGGTGACGTAGGAGACGCTGCCAGGAAGTTCAGCGAAGCTGCCCGCCAAATGGTAGAGACGGGCGGCTCGAAGACCTGACGACCACCAAGGGGGGGACTATCATGATTGCATATCCGCTGACCATCACGTCGTTGCTTCTGGCGTTGCTCGTCTATGTCTGGGCGATGATCAAGGTCGGGCGCGCGCGGGCCCGGTTCGGGGTGCCGGCCCCGGCGGTTCACGGCAATCCGGATTTCGAGCGTGTCTTCCGCGCGCATCAGAACACGGTCGAGCAACTCATCATATTCCTGCCGCTGCTCGCGATCGCCGCTTGGCTGTGGGGCGATCGCTATGCCGCGATCTACGGCGCCGTCTGGAGCCTCGGCCGGATTCTCTACGTGGAAGGCTACGCCCGCGAGGCCGGCAAGCGCGAGATCGGCTTCATGCTCTCGGGCGCGCTCTCATTGCTCGTTCTGGTCGGACTGATCGTCACGCTGGTCTGGCGGCACGTCGCCTAGCTTTTCATACGCCGCGAAACTCGGCGAACTCCTCGAGCGGCGCGCGCTTGGCTTCGAGGCGGTTCGCCGGTTCGTCCGGGTCCTTCCAGCCGATCGCCATGCCGGTGAACAGCATCAGCTCGGGCGGCGTACCTAGGAACTCGCTGATCGTCTTGGGGTAGATCGCCCAGCATTCCTGCGGGCAGCTGTCGAGCCCTTCCTCACGCAGCAGCAGCATCACGTTCTGCAGATACATGCCGAGATCGGACCACTGCGGCGGCCCCATGCAGCGGTTGACGTAGCAGAACAGCGCGATGGGCGCGCCGAAGAACATGAAGTTGCGCGCGAACCATTGCAGTCTCGCCGCCCGGTTCTCCCGTGGGATTCCGAGGTGGCCGTAGAGTTCCTCCCCGACCTGAAAGCGCCGATCAGTATAGGGGGCGCAAAGGTCCTTGGGGTAAATATCGTATTCGGTCTCTTCGCCCTTGGGCGCCTCGAACACGCGCCGTGCCATGATCTCCTTGAGGCGCTTCAGCTCATCGCCGCCAACCACATAGATATGCCAAGGCTGCAGGTTGCCGCCGGAGGGCGCGCGGGCCGCCTTCTCCAGCACGCGCCGGATCACCCCGCCGTCGACCGGCTTGTCGAGAAAGCCGCGTACCGACCTGCGCGTAGCGATCGCTTCACTGACGTCCATCACCTGAATCTCTGCTTCGGTTGAGCCCCGGCAAACGATAGCCTATCGTCCGGCCATGCTGTCCAGCCTCCCCAATGTGCTGACCTTGAGCCGAATCCTCGCGGTGCCACTTCTCGTGGGACTGATGTGGAATGCGGGCTGGCTCGGCTATACGCTCGCCTTTGCGCTGTTCTGCATCGCCGGCATCACCGACTATTTCGACGGCTATCTCGCCCGCTCCTACGGCACGGTATCGAAGCTCGGCCAGTTCCTCGATCCTATCGCTGACAAGATCATGGTGGCGGCCGTCATCGTCATGCTGATCGAGAATCAGGTGGTCCGCGACTTGTCTGTGATCGCCGCCATCATCATCCTGTTGCGCGAGATCGCCGTCTCGGGCCTGCGCGAATATCTCGCCGGCATCCAGGTCTCGGTTCCGGTGAGCAAGCTCGCGAAATGGAAGACGACCTTCCAGATGGTGTCGCTCGGCGCGCTGATCCTTGCCGGTGTGGGCGATGCGCTGCCATGGTTCCTGCCGGCGCCGGAGGTCGGCGTCGTCTCGCTGTGGGCGGCCGCCGCGCTAACGCTCGTCACCGGCTATGATTATCTGCGAATCGGCCTGAAGCACATGGCATGATCGAGCTGCTCTACTTCGCCTGGGTTCGCGAGCGGATCGGCAAGGACAGCGAGCGGATCGCCCTCCCGGCGGGCATCGGCACGGTCGACCAGCTGCTGGAGTGGCTGCGGGATCGCGACGCCGCCTATGCCGCAGCGCTGAGTGATCCCGCCCGGCTGCGGATTGCCATCAATCAGGCGTTCGCGCGCACCGATGCGCCCGTTCGGCCGGGTGACGAAGTCGCCATATTCCCGCCGGTGACCGGAGGATGATCCAAGTCCGTATCCAGCCCGAGGATTTCGATCCCGGTGCGGAGATCGAGCGGCTCCACGTCGGGCGCGGCGACATCGGGGCGGTTGCGAGCTTCGTCGGCCTCGTCCGCGGCGACGGCATAGACGCCCTCACGCTCGAACATTATCCGGGCATGGCGGAGCGGCAGATCAGGGCCATCGCCGATGAGGCCACCGTCCGCTGGCCGATTGATGCCGGCATCGTGATCCACCGCCATGGCCGTCTCGCCGTCGGGGAGCGGATTGTGCTGGTGGCCGTCGCCTCGGCCCACCGGGCCGCCGCGTTCGAAGCCTGTGCCTTCCTCATGGACTGGCTCAAAACGCAGGCGCCGTTCTGGAAGCGCGAGGAGGCCAGCGGCACGAGCCGCTGGGTCGAGGCCAAGAGCAGCGACGATCTCGCCGCCCAGCGCTGGCTAGAGGAATAGCTCGGCAGCCGCTTCGACGATGGCGTCGGCGTTCAAGCGATATTCGCGGTAGAGGTCAGGCAGATCGCCCGTCTGACCGAAACGGTCGAGCCCCAGCGGGCTCACACGCTGGCCGCGCACGCCGCCGAGCCACGACAGCGCCGACGGTGAACCATCGATCACCGTGACCAGTCCGGCAGTCGGGCTTAGGGCGCCGAGCAGCTTGGCCACATGGCTCCCCTCACCCGCACTGCCCTTCCACCGGGCGGCGCGCGCTGCGCTCCACCCGCGATGCAGCAGGTCCGGCGAGGTAATGGCCAGCAGCCCCAGCCCCGGCACATCGTCCTTGAGACTTTCCCACGCCGCCAGCGCCTCGGGCGCCAGCGCGCCAGCGTAGACGATCGCTGCCTCAGCGCCTGGCGCCGGCGGACGCAGCCAGTAGCCGCCCTTCAGCGCCCCTTCTTCCCAGCGTCCATCCTCGCGCGCGACCTGCGCGATGCTGCGCGTCGACAGGCGGAGGTAGACCGAGCCACCATCAGGTGCCTGCATATGCGCGAAGGCGTGGCGCATGATCGCCGCCAGCTCATCGGCGAACGCCGGCTCATAATAGGTGAGGCTCGGCTGCCCCATGCCGATCAGCGGGGTATTGATCGACTGGTGCGCGCCGCCTTCGGGTCCGAGCGTAAGCCCCGATGGCGTGGCCACGAGCAGGAAGCGCGCGTCCTGGTAGCAACCATAGTTCAGCGCATCGAGGCCGCGAGCGATGAATGGGTCATAGACGGTGCCGATGGGCAGCAGCCGCGAACCGAACAGCGGCGCGGACAGCCCGAGCGCGGCGAGCATCAGGAACAGGTTGTGCTCGGCAATACCCAGCTCGATGTGCTGACCGGCCGGCGCGCCCGCCCACTTCTGGGCCGACGGGATCTTGGCGAGCTGGAACACGTCGGCGAGATCCTGGCGACGGAACAGGCCGCGCTGGTTCACGAACGCACCGAGGTTGGTCGAAACCGTCACGTCGGGCGAGGTCGTGACGATCCGGTCGGCGAGCGGATGGCCGGACTTGGCGAGATCGAGCAGGATGCGTCCGAAGGCCGCCTGCGTCGACTGCTCCGTGCCATCAGGAACTGACAGCCGGTCGGGCACCGGCACCGCGTCGAAGCCGCGGTTGGCGACCTTGCGCTTGAGCGGCGAACTGTCGACAAACGCCTTGAGACTCGCGGCGGCGTTGTCACCCAACCCGGCATAAGGCGCCCACTCCTGCCCTTCAATGATACCGAGGCTCTCCCGGAGCTGGGCAATTTGGCCCGGGTTCATCAGGCCAGCGTGGTTGTCCTTATGACCGGCGAACGGCAGACCGTAGCCTTTGATCGTGTAGGCGATGAACAGCGTCGGTCTGTCGTCCTGCGCCTGCGCGAAGGCTTCGAGCAGCGTCTCGACGCAGTGCCCGCCGAGGTTGGTCATCAGCTTGCCCAACGCCTCGTCGTCATAGCTCGCTAGGAGGTCGACGACGCCCTTCTCCTGGCCGATGTCGGCGGTCAGCCGCGCCCGCCATGCCGCGCCGCCCTGGTAGGTGAGCGCCGCGTAGTCGGCGTTCGGACAGTTGTCGATCCAGCGCTCGAGCGCTTGCCCACCGGGCCGGGCGAAAGCGGCGCGCTGCGCCTTGCCGTATTTCAGTGTCAGCACGCGCCAGCCGCAGGTTTCGAAGATATCGTCGAAACGCCGGAACATGCGGTCGGCGGTGGTCGCGTCAAGGCTCTGCCGATTGTAGTCGACGATCCACCAGCAGTTGCGGATATCGTGCTTGTAGCCCTCGATCAGGCACTCATAGATGTTGCCCTCGTCGAGCTCGGCGTCGCCCATCAGCGCGACCATGCGGCCGGCCTCCGACGGCGCGAGTTGGCCGTGCGCGATGAGATAGTCCTGCACCAACGACGCAAAGGCGGTGATCGCCACGCCCAAGCCGACTGAGCCGGTCGAGAAGTCGACAGGAATCTTGTCCTTAGTGCGGCTGGGGTAGCTCTGCATGCCGCCAAAACCGCGGAAACGCTGGAGTTGATCGAGGTTCTGGTTGCCCAGCAGGTAATGGATGGCATGAAGCAACGGCCCGGCGTGCGGCTTGACCGCCACGCGGTCGTTCGGCCCCAGCGCCCCAAAATAGAGGGCCACCATGATCGCCGTCATTGAGGCGCAGGACGCCTGGTGGCCGCCGACTTTCAGCCCATCGCGGCTTTCGCGTAGGTGATTGGCGTTGTGGATCGTCCACGCCGACAGCCAGCGCAGGCGCGTATCGAGCGCCTCGATGGCGGCGATGGTCTCGGGGTCAACGAGGGGTTTGGCGGCCTGCTTGTTCATGCGCGCTCCCCTACTCTTTCATGCGAAGCTTGTCGAAGGGGGAGGTTGCGCCTCTGGTCCGGGCGTGTTGCTTTCGGCATCACACGGAGGAGGACGCATGGCCGACTATCAATTCTGCACCGTCGAGCGCGATGGGCGGCTGCTGATCGTCACGATCAACCGGCCGGACCGCATGAACGCGCTGCACCCGCCAGCGAACGAGGAACTGGCACGCGTGTTCGACGACTTTGCTGCCGATCCCGACCTCTGGGTAGCGATCCTGACGGGCGCCGGCGACCGCGCCTTCTCGGCCGGAAACGACCTGCGATGGCAGGCCGAGGGTAATAGGCTCACGGTGCCGGATACCGGCTTCGCTGGCCTCACCTCGCGCTGGGATCTCGACAAGCCCGTAATCGCGGCGGTGAACGGCGTCGCGATGGGCGGCGGGTTCGAGATCGCGCTCGCCTGCGACATCATCGTCGCTGCCGATAGCGCCACCTTCGCCTTGCCCGAACCGAAGGTCGGGCTGGCTGCGCTGGCCGGCGGTCTGCACCGCCTGCCACGACACATCGGGCTGAAGCAGGCGATGGGTATGATCCTCACCGGGCGACATGTCGGTGCGACGGAGGGCCAGGCACTTGGCTTCGTCAACGAGGTCGTGCCGGCAACCGAACTGCTGGCGGCGGCGCGACGCTGGGCCGATGCGATCCTTGCCTGCTCGCCGATGTCGATCCGGGCGTCGAAACAGGCCGTTCTGAAGGGTTTCGACGAGACGTCGCTACGTGCCGCCTACGAATGCCAGATGCGCTATCCGGCGGTCGCGGCGATGCTGCGGAGCGAGGACGTGGTCGAAGGCCCACTGGCATTCGCGCAGAAGCGAAAGCCGGAATGGAAAGGGCGGTGAACCGCTTGGTTCGCGCTCAGTCGAGGTAGGCGATCTCGCAATTCCCCCAACGGCGACCGCGGATGCGGAGCGGCACGAACAGGCTCTTCACCGCCCGGTAGCGACCGCCGCCGAGCGGCTGGCGATAGGTGTACAGGCGGAAGTCGGCATCGCTGTCGAGCGCGGCGCGCGTCTGCGGATCCATGAAGATGCGCATGTTGCGGCAATGCTCGGCATTCCAGACCGGATCGGGGCCCTGCGGGTGCGAGCGCTTGGTCATGTGGGTCGGCAGATGGCCGTTCATGTCGACGATGGCGCAGCCCACGATCCGTTCGTCCGCCGACCATTTGTCGAGCAACGGGCGCACCACCTTGTCGGCAAATGGCACGAAGCGCGTCCTGAACTGCTCCGGGTTCGAGCCCGGAACCAGCTTGTAATCGGTGTCGAAGATGTCTTCGAAGCGGACGTCACCTGCCGAGATGCCGGCTTCGATCGCCGCCTGGATCTCGCGCATGGCGGAAAGCGACTTCTCAATGAATACCGTATCGGTCGTCTTCACGCCGCAATGCGCGACGAGGTCGAGCATGTTGTTCGACATCGCTTCGAGCTGATCGAGCCGTGCACCGGAGCGCGACAGCTCGGCGGTATTCTCGTGGGCCACGGTCGCGAAGGAAGCCAGACCGCTCTGAACCTCACGCACGCTGTTCCGGATCGTCAGCGAGCGTTCAGCGATGTCGCTGGTCCGATTGTCGAGCTGATCGACGAAGCTGATCGTCTGCTGGAGCGCGGTGCGCAGTTCGGTCGCTTGCGCACGTGCCTGCTTGCCGCGTTCGACGCCGCCTTCGATCTCCTCGCCGATGCCGGCGGCTTCGACGCCGAGTTGCTGTAGGGTGCGCGCGATCTCGCCCGTGGCTCGCTGCGTGTCGGCGGCGAGCTTCTTCACCTCGTTGGCGACGACGGCGAAGCCCCTGCCTGCCTCGCCGGCGCGAGCAGCTTCGATGGTGGCGTTGAGCGCGAGGAGGTTGGTCTGGCGGGCGATCTTGTCGATGCTGGCGGAGACGCCGCGGACCTGATCGAGCGCGCTCGACAGGTTGAGCATCCGGTCGCCGAGGTGGAGGACGAGATCGGTCAGGCCGCTGAACACGTCGACGGTCGCGCCGATTGCCTGGGCCGAGCGCTCGAGCTGATCGCGCGCATTCTCGGCATAGCGGTGCGCCTCGTCGGTCGCATCGGTGACGCTGGCCTGATCGGCGAGCAGCGTGGTCGAGACCTGTTCGAGCGATTTCAACAGCTTCAACTGGTCTTCGATCCGGGCGCCAACGGCATTGACGTAGCCGGCGACATCGCTGCATTCGATGGCGAAGCGTCCGCATTCGGCGGCGATCGTTCCAACGGCGCTTTCGAGCGACGGTGCGATCGACGGTTCAGCTCGCATTCTCGATCCCCTCACGAATCGGACGGGAGACTGCACCGGCGTTGGTTAACAAGCGGTAGAAGTAGGCGAAGTGGAGGCCGGCGTGTTCGATATCGAGGCGGTAAGGGCGCAGTTTCCGGCGCTCCGAGTGACGGATTCGGGTCGGGAGCGTGTCTATCTCGATGCGCCCGGCGGCACGCAGGTGTGTGACAGGACCATCGAGCGGATGGTCGCGTATATTCAGGGCGGGACGGCGAACGACGGCGGCGCGTTCGCGACCTCGATCGCCACCGACGCACTGAGCACCCAAGCGCATGCCGCGATGGCGTCGTTCCTCGGCGGCAGCGCAGGCGAGATCGCGTTCGGCCCGAACATGACCTCGCTCACCTTCGCAGTGTCGCGGAGCCTCGCGAAGCGGCTGGACGGCGAGATCGTGGTCACGCGGCTCGACCATGATGCGAACGTGTCTCCATGGCTGCGGATCGCGGAGGATCACGGCCTCACCGTCCGCTGGATCGACTTCGATCCCGAGACCGGCCGGCTGCTGCCGTTCGACTTCTCCGAGAAGACCGCGCTGCTCGCCGTCGGCCACGCCAGCAACGCGCTCGGCACCGTCAACGACGTCGCCGTCCTCGCGCGCGCGGCGAAGGACGCGAACCCCGACGCGATCGTCTATGTCGACGCTGTGCAGTCGGTGCCGCACCTGCGCGTCGACGTGCGCGCACTCGGCTGCGACCTGCTCGCCTGCTCGCCCTACAAGTTCTTCGGGCCGCACCAGGGCGTGCTGTGGGGCCGCGAGACGCTGCTCGCCGAGCTTCCGGCGTACAAGGTGCGCCCCTCCCCCACCACGCCGCCGGCCGCCAAGTGGGAGACCGGCACGCCGTCCTACGAGGGACAGGCCGGCACGCTAGGCGCGCTCGAGCATATCGAGGCGACCGGCGGCATGGACGCGATCGCGGCCTACGAACGCGACATCGGCCAGCGGCTGCTCGACGGGTTGCTCTCGATCCGCGGCCTGAAACTGTGGGGGCCAGCGACGATGGAGGGCCGCGTGCCGACCTTCTCCTTCACGCTCGACGGCGTCCACCCGCGCGCCGTGGCGGAGGCGCTGGCGGCGGAGAATATCTTTGTCTGGTCAGGCAGCTTCTACGCGGTAGAGGTCTTGAACCGCCTCGGCCTCACGGACTCAGGCGGCCTGGTTCGCGTCGGCCTGTGCCACTACAACACGGCCGGAGAGGCCGACCGCGCGCTCGCCGCGATCGAGCGGATCGCGAGAGCCAGGCCGTAACGCCGTTTACTGCGCTCGGTGCAGCCGCGCCTCAATAGGGTGTCGAGCTGCGCGGGCGGTTATCCTCGGGCGCGGGCGGGCGTGCCGGCGCTTCGGCTGCAGGCGCGCGGCTCGAGGGGGTTATCCGCCAGACTGTGTTCGACAGGTCGTCGGCAACGATCAGGGCGCCGCGCGGATCGACCGTGACGCCGACCGGCCGGCCACGGGTCTTGCCGTCGCCGCCGCGGAAGCCAGCCACGAAATCGACCGGCGGTCCGGCGGGGCGGCCGCCGCGGAACGGCACGAAGACCACCTTGTAGCCGACGGGCACGCTGCGGTTCCAGCTGCCATGCTCACCGACGAACACGCCGTCGGCGAACCGGGCACCCATCGCGGGCGCGGAGAAAGCGACGCCGAGCGCCGCGACATGCGAGCCGAGGCTGTAGTCGGGGCGGATGGCCGCGGCGACCTTCTGCGGGTCCTGCGGCTGGGCGCGCCGATCGACATGCTGTCCCCAATAGCTGTAGGGCCAGCCGTAGAAACCGCCTTCGCGAACCGAGGTGAGATAATCGGGAACGAGGTTCGGGCCGATCTCGTCGCGCTCGTTCACCACCGCCCACAGCTGGCCGGAGCCGGGCTGGATGGCGAGCGCCGTGGGGTTGCGCAGGCCGGTGGCGTAGGGCTTGTGCGCCCCCGTCGCGGCATCGATCTGCCAGACCATCGCCCGGTCGATCTCGGCCGCCATCCCACGCTCGGTGATATTGCTGTTCGAGCCGATGCCGACGTAGAGGAAACGCCCGTCGGGGCTGGCGGCCAGTGACTTCGTCCAATGATGGTTGATCTGCGACGGCAGGTCGGTGACCTTGACCGGCGGTCCGCTCGCCTGCGTCTGGCCGGTTCGATAGTCGAAACGCACCAGCGCATCCTGGTTGGCGACGTAAAGCTGGCCGCCCACCAGCGCGAGCCCGTAGGGCGCGTTGAGATTGTCGGCGAAAATGGTGCGGCCTTCGTAGACGCCGTCGCCGTTGCTGTCTCTGAGCAGCGTCAGGCGATTGCCGCTCTTCACCGACGTGGTGCCTTTGGCCTTGATGTAGTTGGCGATGATGTCTTTGGGCCGCGACGCCGGGGCGCCTCCCCCACGCCCTTCGGCAACAAGGATGTCGCCGTTGGGCAGGACCAGCGTCTGGCGCGGGATGCCGAGGCCGGTGGCGATGGCCGTGACGGCATAGCCTTCCGGCACCGTCGGCCGCTGATCGCCCCAAGCGGCCGGATTGGCGATCTTCATGCTGGGAAGCAGGCCGCGTTGCGGCTCGGGGAGCTGAGGATTGGAACCATATTGCTCGGGGGCGTCAGAACTGCTGCTGCAGGCGGCCAGGGGGGCCACGAGTGCGACAACGCCCAATAGGCTGGAGCGCTTCATTTCACTCCTCCCGTCCGAAAACTGGAAAAGCCGACCCAGGTTGCCACGATCGCGAGCAGCGTCACGACGACGGAGAGATAAAGCCCGGCCGGCATGGTTGCCCAGGCATCCCGCGCATGGACGAACGAGTTGATGAGCCCGAGCACGAAAAGCGCGAGTAGAAGCAGAAAGTAGATAAGCGGCCGCCCGCGCCGCTGGCCGGTGCGAAGCAGATCAACGAGAGCCCAAAGGAGCGCCAGACCAGTGAACACCATGGCGCCCGCAAGTAGCCAGGCAGCGAAGTTGCTCCACTGCATCTGGAAGCTTGAGCTGTATGCCATGTCGCTCAGCAGGCCGCCCAGGAACAGCGGGACGGTGGCGGCGAGCAGGACGGCGTGAAGGGGGTGGATCGCCCTTATCGGTGCTCGGTCGGCGATAGTAGCCACGGCGACATTCCTCCTCGCTCGAAGGGCAGGTGATCCGCCGATGCCCAAGCGGGATGCGCCGGCGAGAGCCTGAATGCGAAGCCACCAGAACCAGCGTGCCAAACAGGCACGTTCAACGCTGTCTACAGAATGCGACCGAACGATGCTGGTTCCGTAGTCATTCACCAGCCGTGCCTGCACCGTGGTCGTGGTGTTCGGAACATGGCGCTCGCCTGCTGCGTTCATTTCGATCTCATCCGCACCGGCACGCGGCTGACGATCCATCAAAACCGCCCGAAAGGCCGTCGGATGGAACCTGGAACGCCTCGCCTCCCGCATCCGACCCCAGATCGCTTCACCTTGGTTCATGGCCGTGACTGGCCGTCGACCGTCCCCGGACATGGGAGGCGCCATATGGTATCGGCGCCGCCTATTTCGCTCGTCATATGGCTCGGTGCCGCATTTGCTGCGGTGACAGCCACAGCTGTCTGGGCAGCGCCAGCGTCCACGGAGATTCAGGACCTCGAATCCCGGCTTCGCGCACAGGACGCACGCATCCAGCAACTCGAGGCGGAGGTGCGGCGCCTTTCAGCCCAAGCTGCCGCCAAGCCGAACCCTCCGACCGAAGCGCCGGCCAGCGGCACGGCCACGCCGGCGCCGGCCCAGGTCGCGGCTGCCCCGGCAGGCAAGGGCGAGGACGTCACGATCAAGTTGCGCGGCCGGATCCAGGTCGATGCCTCGCTCGGCAGCGGTAAGGACATGTCGTTCGGGACGCAGATCCGGCGCTTCTACCTGGGCGCCGAAGGAAAGTTCGCGGGCGGGTTCCGCTACCTCGCGGAGGCCGATTTCGCCGGCAATGACGTAAGCCTGCAGGACGTGCTGATCGGCTACCAGGTCGATCCGGGCACAGAACTCGTCGTCGGCCATTTCAAGCCGTTCATCACCAACGATGATCTGACATCGGACGTCTACACGCTGTTCCTCGAGCGGTCGGCCTATGCCACCGTCTTCTCGCCCGGCCGCCGCATCGGCGCCGGCGTCAATCACGCCGGCGGCAGCTGGGGCGTGCACGCCGGGCTGTTCGGCGAGCGCGAGGACAGGTCACTCGATACGAACCGCTCCGAGGCTTGGCTGGCGAGTGGCCGGGTGCATGCCGATCTTCTGCCGAGCGACGATGTCCTGCACGTCGCCCTCTCCGGCTACTATTCCGAGCCGTCGAGCAGCGATCATGCCGTGCGGATCACGCAGAAGCCGGAGGTGAACCGGGCGCCGGTGGTCCTCGATACGGGCGTCTTCCGTGCCGATCACGGGCTGTTTGGCGGCGCCGAGCTCGCCTATGCTCGCGGTCCGCTGACCGTGCAGGCCGAAGGCGGCGTGCTCGGCTACACGGGGGCCGCGACCGATCCGCTGTTCTGGGGCTACTCGGCACAGGCGTCCTGGCGATGGACCGGCGAGGCCCGGCCCTATGACGTTGCGTCCGGCACGTTCGGCCGGGTGACGCCTGCGCGCTCGTTCGCCAGCGGTGGCGCCGGGGCGTTCGAGACCGGCCTGCGCCTGACCCATGTCGACCTGGATGATGACGGCGTGTTCGGCGGCAAGCTCACGACCTACGGGATCGTTCTCAACTGGTTTCCCGTCACGCGCGTTCGACTGAGCGCCAACTTCATCCATGCCGACACCGATCGGATCAACGGGCCCGACCTGAAGCACGACCTCCTGGCGATCCGCGGTGCCGTCGACTGGTGAGATGGACTGGGATTGCCTGAATGGAATGACAATCGGAGCCGCTCGGCGCTCGTTGGCGCTGCGTGCATACCTCGCCTCAACCTAGCATATCCGCTCGACTTGGCGGGCGACGGCTGTTGCCTCTAGAAGCGAGTCATATCGTGAAGGAGAGGCGCTGATGCCCGTATCGCCCGCCGTCGTCGGCCTGAACCCGGAGCGCCTCGCGCGCATCGACGAGTTTCTGGAGCGGAAATATGTCGCGCCGGGCAGGCTTGCCGGCACGCTGACGATGGTGGCACGCCGGGGCGAGATCGCGCATCTCGGGGTGCGCGGGCTGGCGGACGCCGAGCACGGGCTGCCGGTGGCCGAGGACACGATCTGGCGCATCTATTCGATGACCAAGCCGATCACCTCGGTGGCGTTCATGATGCTGGTCGAGGAAGGGCTGGTCGCGCTCGACGACCCGGTCCATCGCTTCATCCCCGAATGGCGCAACCTCGGCGTCTATGCCGGGGGCACGCATCGGCTCGGCTTCCAGACAACGCGCACGGAAGCGCCGATGCGGATGGTTGACCTGCTGCGGCACACCAGCGGGCTGACCTACGGTTTCCAGCTGCGCACCAACGTCGATGCCGCCTATCGCGCGCACAAGATCGGCGAGATCGAGAAGGCGGGCGACCTCGACGGCTTCATCGAGGCGCTGTCGAAGCTGCCGCTCGAATTCTCGCCGGGCGAGAAGTGGAACTATTCGGTTGCGACCGACGTGGTCGGCTACCTCGTCGAGAAGATCAGCGGCGAGAAATTCGAGGATTTCCTCAAGCGCCGAATCTTCGATCCGCTGGGTATGGAAGATACTGGTTTCCATGTCCGCGACGGGCAGGCTCAGCGCTTCGCGAGCTGCTACCAGCCGACGCGCGACGGTAAGTTCGAGCTTCAGGACGATGCGCAGAAGAGCAGCTTCCTGACGCCGCCGAGCTTCGTGTCGGGCGGCGGCGGGCTCGTGTCGACTGCGGGCGACTATATGAAGTTCGCGCAGGCGATGCTGAACGGCGGCAAGGGCAACGGGCACAGGCTGATCAGCCGCAAGACGCTCGACCTGATGACGTCGAACCACCTGCCGGGTGGTGTCGACTTGCCCGCGCTATCGGTCTCGCTGTTTTCGGAGGCGACCTATGCCGGCGTCGGCTTCGGGCTTGGGTTCGCCACGACGATGGACCCGGCGCAGACGCTGATCCCCGGCTCGGTCGGCGACTATTTCTGGGGTGGGGCCGCGAGCACCTTCTTCTGGGTCGATCCGGCCGAGGAGCTGATCGCGATCTTCATGACGCAGCTGATCCCGTCGAGCACCTATCCGGTGCGCCGCGAGCTGCGGACGATGGTGTACGCGGCGCTGGAGGAGTGAGGGGGCGAACTCTCAACTCCTTCTGATCAGACTCTTGCACCAGTATCGTGCCGCGCTCGCCCTTCGACTAGCTCAGGGTGAGCGCCGGAGGGGGCGCGGCACTCCAGCGGGTCCCGGCCAGCGGGGTCAATACTTCGCCTTGTGCTCCATCTTATGCTCCATCTTGCTCTCGGGGCCCATCACCTGGCCTTCGGGGGTGACGAACAACTCCATCATCTTGCCGGCCTTGGTCTTGCCCTTGAGCTCGTAGAGCATGCGTCCGTCCTTGGCCGTCACCTGCTCGGCGCTGGTGACCGAGGCGAGCTGGCTCTTGGCGCCGTCGAGGGCGGCCTTCGGCACCTCGCTGAGCGCGATCTTCTTCTCCTCGTGCTTGCCGACGGGTTCGGCGGCAAGGGCGGGCACTGCCAGCATGGTGGCGCCGACCGCGGCGATAAGCATCTTCCTGCCGATCATCGTCCGTTCCTCCTGTCTTGGGTCTCAGCCCCCCAATCAGGTCGGACGCCCGCCTTATACACCCGCCCTGCCCGCGGCGACGAGGCAGTCACGGGTTGCCTGCCGCGTTGCCCTTTCCTTCTGCCTCAGGTGCGTCGGGGTAGGTAAACTTCCCGATACACGCTCTCCCGGCGGCGGCTTAGCTTCGGCAGGGGCGGGTACAGCGGAGGTGATCATGCGCAGGAG
>JAEZQR010000213.1 GCA_023413015.1 Pseudomonadota bacterium | reverse complement strand
GGCGCCATCGCGAGCGCGGCCATCGAAGCCGCGTTCAGGCGCGTCACCTGCGCGAGATAGGCGAAGTCGACGCCGTCGATGGTGTCGCCGTAGCGCTTGCCGTTCTCGGTCCGCAGGTCCTGGTGCTGGCGGTCGTAATTCTCCGTCGCCTCGGTCACCCGGACCGACGGAAAGCCCGCTTCGAGCATGCGGACCTGATCGCCGCCGCGGCCGTAGCGGTCGGTGCGATAGACCATCTCGACATCGAAGTTGGTCAGATATTCGTCGGCGGCGCGATCGATGAAGCGGGCGAGGTTGCGCGACGGCGAGTCCACCTCGCCGCCATTGTAGCGGCGGCGGTTGGCCTGCTCGGGCGTCTCGACCGCCTTGGTGCCCTCCGAGAAGATGCGGACATGCGTGTTGTCGCGTACGCCGCTCGATCCTTCGGTGTTGCCGACGATGTCGTTATTGAGCACGGCCTCGACCTGCCAGCCCTGCTTCTTGGCATAGTCCGCCAGGATCTTGCCGCCGAGGAGGCCCTGCTCCTCGCCCGAGAGCACGGCATAGACCAGCGTCGCGGGGAACTTGTGCTTCGAGAGCACGCGCGCCGCCTCGATCACCGCCGCAGTGCCGGAGGCATCGTCGTTGGCGCCCGGCGCGTCGCTCTTGAAGTCCATGACGTCGGTGACGCGCGAGTCGATGTGGCCCGAGATGATGATCACGCGGTTGGGATCGGTCGTGCCGCGCTGGATGGCGAGCACGTCGACGACTTCGGTCGGCGTCGGCACGCGCGGGCCGGTGACCACCTCGGACGGCGTGGCGACCTCGAGACAGCCACCGCAGTCCTTGCCGATCTCGGCGAAGCGCTCGGCGGTCCAGCGGCGTGCGGCGCCGATGCCGCGCTTGTTCGATTTGGCGTCGGACAGCGTATGGCGCGTGCCGAACGCGACGAGCTTCTCGATCGTGGCGCGCAACTCGGCCGGGCTCACCGCGGCGGTAATCGCCGGGATCGGCGCCGGCTCGGCGGCCTGAACGGCGAGCGCGGGAAGCAGGATGAGGGCCGCCGCGAGCGGCACGCGAACTGAGCGCATCTTGAGCTGATCCACCTGACCAAGCGAAAGGATGGCGCGACACTGCCGGCCATCGCCGTGGTTCGCAAGATCGAAGGTGGGGACCGGCCCGATCAGGCCCGGTAGCCCATCAGCGCGGCGCCGAAGCTGACGAAGACGGCGCCGGTCAGCCGATTGAACGCCCTCTGCCACGACGCGCGCGTGAGGTGGCGCGCCAGCCGGCGCCCGCCCAGCGCGTAGACCGCGTACCAGAACATCTCGATCACGGTGAAGGTCGCCACGAGCAGCCCGAACTGTGCCGCCTGCGGCCGGGAGGTGTCGATGAACTGCGGGAAGAAGGCGGCGGCGAAGATCAGCAGCTTCGGGTTGCTGATGGCCACCAGGAACCCGCCCCGGAACAGCGCGGCCGACGAGGTGCCGATACCGGCCGTACCCTCCTCGAGCACGAGCGGCGTCTCGTCCCGCCAGCTCCTGATGCCGAGGTACAGGAGGTAGGCGACGCCAGCATATTTGATAACGTCGAACAGCAGCGGCGACGCGGTGAGCACCGCGCTCAGGCCCGCCGCCGACGCGCCGCAGGCAAGCGTGATCGCGCTGAGGCAACCCGCCATCGCCGCCATCGTCCGGCGCAGGCCGTAGCGCACGCTGCGGGTGAGGATATGGAGCATGTTCGGCCCCGGCGTCGCGCAGATGAAGAACACCGCGCACGCATAGAGCCACCAGGTCTGGAGGGTCATCGGATCCGCTGCTTGTGGAGCGCCCGGCTTGGGCCGGCGCGCTCCTTAACCTTTCGGCCGGGGATTTGCCAGCCGACCCGTCGAGATGGACCCGCCGCCATCCGATGTGGCGGACAACACGGCTGGCTAGGCGAACAGGGCGACCGATTGGGTGGCGGTTGCCACCAGGACGCCGTGCGCATTCCGAATGCTCATGTGCTGGCTGCTTGAACCCTGTTGCGCATGATCGGCCGTCGCCCGAACCAGCCACCACCCGTCCACGGTCGAAGGCCGATCCGAAAGCAGGTTGATCTGCCACGTCATCGAGCTGATCGGACCGAATTTGGTGAAGAGCATCATGGCCGCCGGCGGCAGGACGTCCCCGACCGCCAGCAACTCCACCATCGGATGCAGGCCGTCGCGCCCCCGCAGTCGCGCCCAGCGGGAAATATGGGGGACACCCGGCGCCTCTGCGCCGGTCGCGCGAAACTCGAAGTTCTGCGCGAACGCGACCGCCGCGGGCGGCGCGAAAGGCTCGCCCTTTGCCGGCAGGACCTCGCCGTCCGGGTCGCGGGCGGGATAATCGATGTGCGAGTCCCGAGGGTGCATGAAAACGAAGGTGGCGCGCAGCCCAAGCCCCTCATCCGAGAGCACATCCGCCTGCACGAAGGCCGCGGACCGCCCCCGGCGCAGCAGTTCGGTCCTGATCCTGACCCGGCCGGCGACCGGGCCGATGAACGTGATCTGCGCCGAACGAAGCGGCGGCAGGTCATCCCACCGCCGGAGCACGGCCGCCAGTGCCAGCGCCGCCGAGAGGCCGCCATAAGCGGTACGTCCTTGCAGCCACCCTTCGGGGATGTGGAGGCAATCCTCACCCTCGGTCGCTTCCATGGCAGCGATCAGCGAAGCGAGGTCGGCGGCAGTCGCGGGCGTGTCGTTCATCATCGGCGGTCTTAGACACGGGCCCGGCCACGATCGCCACCCCATGATTGCGGGAGCGGGGTGTCCGAATGTCGCCCCTAGCCTTAGCTGTCGATATCGCGCGTCCGCGTTTCCGGCAGCAGCAGCGCGCCGATCACGAGCGTGAGCGCGGCGACGGCAACCGGATACCAGAGGCCCGAATAGATGTTGCCGGTTGCCGCCACGATCGCGAACGCGGTGGTCGGCAGGAAGCCGCCGAACCAGCCGTTGCCGATATGGTAGGGCAGCGACATCGAGCTGTAGCGGATGCGGCTGGGGAACAGCTCGACGAGAAGCGCGGCGATCGGGCCGTAGACCATCGTCACGTAGAGCACGAGCAGGAACAGGATCCCGACGACGAGCGGCCGGTCGATGCGCGCCGGGTCGGCCTTCGCCGGATAGCCGCCCGCTTCGAGCGCGCTTGCCACTTGGTCCTGGAAGGCGGCGATGGCGGCGGCGCGCTCGGCGTCCGGCAGCGCGGCCGGATCGGGTGCGGCCAGGGTGAGGCCGCCGATCGACACCGCCGCGGAGCCCGCGGCATCGACGTTCGAGTAGGGAATGCCGGCCTTGGCGAGATAAG
>JAEZQR010000148.1 GCA_023413015.1 Pseudomonadota bacterium | reverse complement strand
CGCGGGGTCACCGGGTCTCGAAATTGTCTTCGACGAACTTGTCGAGCAGGCGGACGCCGTAGCCGGTGGCGCCCTTGTCCCACAGCGCGCCCGGCTTCGCCGTCCACACCATGCCGGCGATATCGAGGTGCGCCCACTTCACGCCGTCCTTGACGAAGCGCTGGATGAATTGCGCCGCCGTGATCGAGCCGCCGTCGCGCGGGCCGACGTTCTTCATGTCCGCGATCTGCGATTCCAGCAGCTTGTCGAAGGGTTCGCCCATCGGCATGCGCCAGAGGCGATCGCCGCAGGCCGCGCCGGCATCGGTGAGCTGGCGGGCGAGCGTGTCGTCGTTCGAGAACAGGCCGCCATATTCATGGCCGAGCGCGATGATCATCGCGCCGGTGAGCGTCGCGAGGTCGACGATCACCTCGGGCTGGTAGGTTTCCTGCGCGTACCAGATGGCGTCGGCGAGCACGAGGCGGCCTTCGGCGTCGGTGTTGATCACCTCGACCGTCTGGCCGGACATCGAGGTCACCACGTCACCGGGGCGCTGCGCGTTGGCATCGGGCATGTTCTCGACGAGGCCGCAGATGCCGATGACATGCGCC
Source organism: Pseudomonadota bacterium (assembly GCA_023413015.1). Taxonomy (GTDB): domain Bacteria; phylum Pseudomonadota; class Alphaproteobacteria; order Sphingomonadales; family Sphingomonadaceae; genus Sphingoaurantiacus. The sequence continues at coordinate 7,697 of JAEZQR010000148.1, read as the reverse complement.
TTGGCCTTGCGGCGGGCGAGCGCGAGCATCGCGCCCGCGACCGCGCCGGCGCCGCCCATGTCCCACTTCATGTCCTCCATGCCGGCGGCGGGCTTGATCGAGATGCCGCCGGTGTCGAAGGTGACGCCCTTGCCGACGAACACGACAGGCTTCTTCGCGCTGCCGCCGGTGCCGTCCCACTTCATGACGAGGAGCTGCGGCTGGCGCACCGACCCTTGCGCGACGCCGAGGAGCGCGCCCATGCCGAGCTCGCGCATGCGGGCCTCGTCGAGCGCCTCGACCTCGACGCCGGTGCCTTCGAGCGCCTGGCGGGCGCGTTCGACGAAGCTTTCCGGATAGAGGATGTTCGCCGGCTCCGAGACGAGGTCGCGCGTGAAGAACACGCCGTCGGCGGCGGCCTGCAGCCGGTCATAGGCGGCCTGCGCCCCCTCGCCCGCGTTGACGACGACAATCTCGGTCAGCGACGGCTTCTGCTTGTCGGTGAGCTTGGTGCGGTAGGTATCGAAACGGTAGGAGCGCAGCAGCGCGCCATAGGCGAGGCGCGCGGCGGCCTCGCCGCGGCCGATCGCGATGTCGTCGACGCCTTCCATGTCGACGACGAGCGTGGTCTCGCCCGAGGTGAGCAGGCGGGCGGCGAGCGCGCCGCCGATGCGCTCGAACGCGCCGCGGTCGGCCTTGCCGGCGGCGCCGAGGCCAACGATCAGCAGGCGGGTCGCGTCGATCCCGGCCGGCGCCAGCAGCTCCGTGATGGTCGCGACGTCGCCGTCGAACCGCCCGGCCTGGATGACGCGCGCGAGACGGCCGCCCTCTTCCCGTCCCTGCGCACCCCGGGTCAGCACGCCGTCCTTGTGCGCGAACACGGCCAGTGCCGAGGATTGCGGGTTGGACGGCTGACCGAAGGTTACGCGCATAGGGCTTGCTCCCGGGAATTGGATTTGGTTGGCCTTGTAGCGGGGCCACCGTGCGCAATCAAACGCGCGGAGCGCTTGTCGGCCTCACCCCTCGAACGTTAAGGAGGTTGCGAACCGTAACGGAGCTTCGCGTGCGTCTTCGCCCTCATCTGCTGCTGATCGGCGCGGCTCTCGGTGCGCTCGCGGCGCCTGCCGCCTGGGCGCAGGAAACGCAGGCGCCGTCGATCACCAATCCCGAGGAGGTGATCGACTTCGCCGCCGACATGCTGACCTACGACAACGAGAACGACGTCGTGACGGCGGAAGGCAATGTCGTGCTGGTGCGCGGCGGGTACCGGTTGCGCGCCAAGCAGGTGGTGTATAACCGCCGCACCGGCGTCGTGGAGGCGCGCGGCGACGTCGTCGTGGTCGATCCGGGCGGCAACCAGGCCTATGGCGACCGCGTCGAGCTGACGGAGTCGCTGCGCGACGGCGCGGTCGAGAACATCCTGCTCGTGCTCCAGGACGGCGGCCGGCTGGCGGCGCGATCGGGCACGCGCGAGAACGGCCGCAGCACGCTGAACCGGGCGGTCTACTCGCCCTGCGCCATCGAGGATTCGGAAGGCTGCCCCAAGGCGCCCATCTGGCAGATCAAGGCGATCAAGGTCATCCACGATCCCACGCGCAACCGCATCAGCTACCGGCACGCCTATTTCGAGCTTTTCGGCGTGCCCGTGCTTTACCTGCCGTCGCTGTCGCACCCCGCCAGCCTCGCCGAGAGCGCGACCGGGCTGCTGGTGCCGGACATCAGGCTCGACCGTTCGCTCGGGCTCGAGGTGCAGGCCCCCTATTTCGTGCGCTTCTCGTCCGATCGCGACCTGACGATCACGCCCTATCTCTACACTGCCGCCAACCCGATGCTCGGCCTCGAATATCGCCAGCTGACCGATGCGGGCCCGTTCCGCGTCGGTGGCATGGTCACCTATTCGGCGCGCACCGATACGCAGGGCGTGACCAAGGACGACGTTCGCGGCTACCTCTTCGCCAACGGCAGCCTGCAGCATAACCAGCACTGGCGCTCCACCTTCGGCGTCCGCCTGACCAGCGACGACACCTTCCTGCGCCGCTACGACATCTCGCGCGACGATACGCTGCGGAATTTCTATACGCTCGAACGCTTTGGCAGCGAATCCTACCTTACGATCGAAGGATGGGCGTTCCAGGGGCTGCGCGCCGACGACGTGGCGGGACAGCAGCCGATCGCGCTCCCGCTGGTCGATTTCATGTGGCGGCCGACGACCGATCTGCTGGGCGGGCAGCTCCAGGTCCGTGCGAACACGCTCGCGGTGACGCGGACCGACGGTCAGGACACGCAACGCGCCTTGGCGCAGGTGCGCTGGGACGCCTCGCGCTATACGTCGCTCGGGCAACGCGTCACCGCCACCGCCATGCTGCGCGGCGACGTTTATCACACGAACGACACCGACCTTTCGCCCTTCCCCATCTATTCGGGCAAGGAGGGCTTCTCGGCGCGCGTCCTGCCGGTGGCCGCGCTCGACGTCGAATGGCCGCTCGCCGGCCCCGCCTTCGGCGGCCTCCAGACGCTGACGCCGCGCATCCAGTTCGTCGCGAGCGGCGGCGGCGACAATGGCGATATCCCCAACGAGGATGCCCGCGCGGTCGATCTGGAGGACCTCAACCTCTTCTCGCTCAACCGCTTCCCCGGCTACGATCGCTGGGAAGGCGGCGCTCGCGTCACCTATGGTGGGCGCTGGACGCTCGACCGCCCGCGGTGGCGCGCCGAAGTCGAGTTCGGACAGAGCTACCGCTTCGACAGCAAGAACGATCTGTTCCCGTCCGGCACCGGCCTGTCGGGCCATTTCTCCGACTATGTCGGGCGCACCACCCTGCGCATCGGCCGCTTCGTCGACCTGACGCACCGTTTCCGGCTCGACAAGGACGACTTTGCGGTGCGTCGCAACGAGATCGACGCCACCATCGGTACGGCCCGTACCTACGCCACCGTCGGTTACGTGCGGCTCAACCGCAACATCACACTCGAGGACCTTCAGGATCGCGAGGAGGTGCGAGCCGGCGGGCGCATCGCGTTCGCCCGGCGCTGGTCGGTGTTCGGGTCGGCGATCATCGATCTCACCGGCCGCGACGACGATCCCCTCAACCAGTCCGATGGTTTCGAGCCGGTCCGCCATCGCCTGGGCGTCGCCTACGAGGATGACTGCTTCCAGTTCGGCGTGACCTGGCGGCGCGACTACACGCAGGATCGCGACTTCCGCCGGGGCAATACGTTCATGCTGACCCTGGCCCTGAAGAACCTCGGTCATTAGGGCGATATCAGCTCACTTGGATCGTCATCCCGGCGAAGGCCGGGACCCAGAGCAACCGATCTACTGGGTCCCGGCCTTCGCCGGGATGACGGTGGAGGGGGTTGAACTCAACCCCATTTGATCGGCGCTAAGCAGATATGGTCGCGGCCATTCCAGCCCATCGAATCCCAACAGCCCTGCGCCTTGGCGAACTCGTTTCTCCTGCCCTCAATTTTCGTTGTTTCGCCACCGGCAACCCGTGCTAGCCAATGGCCAAATCCAACGAATCCTGAGGGGGAACGATAATGAAAACCGGAATGGACCGCCGGCAGTTCATGATGACCGGCAGCGCAGCCGCGCTGACTGTAGTGCTGGTGCCCGAGTTCGCGCTGGCGAAGACGAGCGGCGACGCGGCGCTCAATGCGCTGTTCGACCGGATCTTCCAGGAGGCGATCGCCAACGCACCCGAGCTCGCCACCTCGCTCGGGCTCGATCGCGGCGCCAACGCCGCGCTGAAGGCCAAGCTGTCGCCGCGCACGGCGGAGGAGCGGCAGCAGGACCTCGCGCGCCTCCGGGCCGCGCTCGCCGAGCTCAATGGCGTCGATCGCGCTTCGCTGTCGCCGTCGTCGCAGGTCAATCTCGACGTGGTCAAATATCAGCTCGAGAACCAGACGGTGGCGCCCGCGCGCTTCGGCATCGACTCGACGATGCGCCCCTATCGCATCTTCCAGCAGGGCGGCGCCTATTTCTCGGTGCCCGACTTCCTGAACACCGCGCATACGATCAGGACCAAGGACGACTGCGAGGCCTATCTGTCGCGTCTCGAGGCGTTCGCGACGGCCCTCGATCAGGACAGCGCCGAGCAGAAGGCCGAAGCGGCGCGCGGCTTCCTCGCGCCGGCCTGGTCGCTCGACCTGACGCTCGGCCAGATGGCGAAGCTGCGCGGCCAGCCGGCCGAGCGGTCGACGATGGTCGACTCGCTCGCCAACCGCGCCGAGACGGCAGCAATCGCCGGCGATTGGCGCGCACGGGCGGCCCGCATCGTCAGCGACAAGATCTATCCGGCGCTCGACCGGCAGATGGCGCTCATCAGGGAGCTGCGTGCGACGTCGAAGCCGGGCGACGGCGCCTGGCGCCTGCCGCGCGGCGAGGAGATCTACGCCGCCGCGCTGCAGCAGGCGACCACCACCACCATGTCGCCCGATGAGGTGCACAAGCTGGGGCTGGCGCAGGTCGCCGAGATCAGCGCGCAGCTCGACGCCATCCTCAAGGCGCGCGGGATGACCAAGGGCAGCGTCGGCGAGCGGCTCGCCGCGCTGAACGTCGCCCCTGACCAGCTCTACCCGAACACCGACGCCGGCCGGCAGGCGCTGCTCGCCGATCTCAATACCAGCCACGAGGCGATGCGCGCCCGCCTGCCCCAGGCGTTCGCGACCATCCCGACGCAGCCGCTCGAGATCCGGCGCGTGCCGCCCGAGATCCAGGACGGCGCATCGAACGGCTATTACAACCGCGCCGCGCTCGACGGTTCGCGCCCGGCCATCTACTTCATCAATCTCAAGGACACGGGCGACTGGCCGAAATATTCGCTGCCGGCGCTGACCTTCCACGAGGGCGTTCCGGGCCATCACCTGCAGATCAGCCTCGCGCAGAATTCGAAGGACATTCCGATGCTGCGCAAGATCGGCGGCTTCTCGGCCTATTCGGAGGGCTGGGCGCTTTACGCCGAGCAGCTCGCCGACGAGCTCCGGTCCTATGCCGACGACCTCGAGCGCGCGGGCTATCTCCAGTCGTTCCTGTTCCGCGCGGCCCGCCTGGTGGTCGATACCGGCATCCACACCAAGAAGTGGAGCCGCGAGCAGGCCACCGACTATCTCGTCCGCACCACGGGCTTCGCGCAGCCGCGTTCGCAGCGCGAGGTCGAACGCTACTGCACGCAGATCGGACAGGCCTGCAGCTACAAGGTCGGCCACATGGCCTGGACCCGCCTGCGCGCCGAAGCCGAGCGCACGATGGGCGCGAAGTTCGACCTGAAGCAGTTCCACGAGGTGCTGAAGGAAGGCGCCATGCCGCTCACCATCCTCGAGCAGCGCGTCCGCGCGCGCATGCGGATGGCCTGATCCCGTTCGTTCCCTGTCCCTTCGGCGGCGTTCGTGGCCCGGGTTGCCGTGCGCCACGTCGCCGCGTAAGCCTCGGTTCAGGGGCGCTTGGCTATTGCGTCGGACGGCGGAACAGGCAAAAGCCGTAGGCTGAGCGGGTTTGGGAGAGAAGAATGCGTCTGCGTAAGGCCGGTTGGATGCTGACGACGGCTGCCGCCATGGCGGCGCTGCCGGTCGTGGCGCAGGAGGCGGGCGGAATCGTCGGCGCCAACGATCCGATCACCATGCTGGGCCGGGTCGATCCGTCGGTGCGCAAGGCGACCGCGATCGTGAACGGCGACGTCATCACCGACACCGATGTCGAGCAGCGGCTGAACCTCGTGCTCGCCGCCAACCAGGGCCGCATCGAGGGCGAGGAGCGCGAGCGGCTGCGGCTGCAGGTGCTGCGCAACCTGATCGACGAGAAGCTTCAGATCCAGGAAGCCGCCGAGAACGACGTCAAGATCGAGGACCCCGAGGTCAATCAGGCGCTCGCCCGCGTGTCGAGCAACTTCAAGCAGACGCCGGAGCAGTTCGCCGCCTATCTCAAGTCGCGCGGCACGTCGGCCAATTCGCTGAAGCAGCAGATCCGCGCCGAGCTGGCGTGGAGCCGGCTGCTCCGCCGCCGGGTCGAGCCGTTCGTCAACGTCGGCGACGACGAGGTGAAGGCAGTGATCGACCGGCTCGAGGCGACCAAGGGCCAGGAGCAGGTTCGCGTCGGCGAGATCTTCCTCGCGGCCACCCCCGAGAACGAAGCCGACGTGACGGCCGGCGCCAATCGCATCGTCGAGCAGCTTCGCAAGGGCGCGTCGTTCGTCGCCTATGCCCGCCAGTTCTCCGAAGCCTCGACGGCGGCGGTCGGCGGCGACCTCGGCTATGTGCAGCCGGCGCAGCTGTCGCAGCCCGTGCAGCAGGCGCTGGGCGGCATGAGCAAGGGACAGGTCAGCGACCCGATCCGCGTGCCGGGCGGCGTGATGATCGTCGCGCTGATCGACAAGCGGCAGGCGATGGCCGCCGATCCCGACGATGCCGTGCTCAGCCTCAAGCAGATTTCGGTGCCGCTGAAACCCGATACGCCGCGCGCCGAGGCCGAGCGGCTGGTGAAGCAGCTCCAGGCGCGCACCCAGTCGATGGGCGGCTGCGGCCGCGCCGAGGAGGTCGGCAAGGAAGTCGGCGGCGAGGTCGTGTCGAACGACGCGGTGCGCATCCGTGACCTGCCCCCGGCGCTGCAGAACATGATGCGCGACATGCAGGTCGGCCAGTCTACGCCGCCGTTCGGCTCGCCGCAGGAAGGCGTGCGCGTGCTCGTGCTGTGCGGCCGCGACGATGCGACCGAGCAGGCCGGGCCGTCGTTCGACCAGGTCTATGCGCAGCTGGAGGAGGAGCGCGTCGATCGCGCCGCCCGCCGCTACCTGCGCGACCTTCGCCGCGACGCCATCGTCGACTACCGTTAAGGACCGCATGCGCGAACCGCTCGCCGTCGCGCTGGGCGATCCCGCCGGGATCGGCCCCGAGATCGTGGCGAAGGCATGGGACCGGCGCGTGGAGGCCGGGCTGCCGCCCTTCTTCGCAGTCGGCAACCAGACGAGCATCGAGCGGGTGTGGGGCGGCCCGATCCGCCTGATCGGCACGCCGGCCGAAGCGCTGGACGCGTTCGACACGGCGCTGCCGCTGATCCAGGTCGAGGATCCGGGCTCGATCGTGCCCGGCACGCCCAACCTGCCGGGTGCGCGCTGCGCGCTCGACAGCCTCGAGATCGCCGTGGGACTGACGCGCAGCGGGGCTGCCGGTGCGCTGGTGACAGGGCCGGTGTCGAAGGCGCAGCTCTACGCCATCGGCTTCGTGCATCCAGGCCAGACCGAGTTCGTCGCCGAACGCTGCGGCATCGCCTACGAGAATACCGCCATGATGCTGGCGGGGCCGAGCCTGCGCACCGTGCCGGTGACGCTGCACATGCCGCTGGCCGACGTGATGCACCGGCTGACCACCGACCTGATCGTGTCGCGCGCGCACACCGTCGCGCGCGGGCTCCAGCGCGATTTCGGCATCGAGGCGCCGCGGCTGGCGGTCGCGGGACTCAATCCGCATGCCGGCGAAGGCGGCGCGCTCGGCAGCGAGGAGGCCGACATCATCGCGCCGGCGATCGAGCTGCTGCGCGCCGAGGGGATCGATGCGTTCGGGCCGCTGCCCGCCGACACGATGTTCCACGAGCGGGCCCGCGCCGAATATGACGCGGCGATCTGCATGTACCACGACCAGGCGCTGATCCCGTTGAAGGCGCTGCACTTCGACGAAGGCGTCAACATGACGCTCGGCCTGCCGATCGTGCGCACGGCACCCGACCA
>JAEZQR010000144.1 GCA_023413015.1 Pseudomonadota bacterium | reverse complement strand
GCCGCCTGCCATTTTGCGGATACGCTGCCATTCGCCGGGCAGCTTGCCGGGATCGGTCATGCTGACGAGCTGTACCCATAGCCGGGGCCGCGCTTTCAGCAACTGCGGCGACAGCGGCGGCTGTCCTACCGTTGTTGTGGCGGGCGTGGCGACAGCGACGGGCGGAGCCGCAGGCGCTGACGATGCCAGCACGGGCTTCGATGGCGCCACCGGCCGGCTAGCGGGCAGGACGCCGAAGTGCGCCGCGAACGCGCGCTCCCTTGGGGTCAGCCGCGACAGTTGTGCGTAGAAATCCTGCATCCGGCGCGCCTGAGCGATCGGCATCAGCGAGGCAGCGATATCGGCGGCGCTCTCAAGCCGCCCGCCGAGCGCATGCACCGTCGCCAGCGTACGGCGGACCTCGGCAGATTCGGGTTCGGCCCCGAACCGCTGGAGCAGGGTCATCGCCGCGCCATTATCGCCGCCGAGCGCGAGCGAGATCGCCATTCGCTGCGTCGTGATCGGATCGGCCGGGTTCGCATTGAGCGCTTCCGCATAGGCGGCCTGCGCCGTGGCGGCATCGCCTTCCAAGTCGAGCGCCAGCCCGCGCTGCGCCGCGATGGACGCCTTGGCGCCGCCGAGGTCGGCCGCGCGCTGCAGCGCCGCCAGAGCTTCGCGCGACCGCCCCTCGAAGGCCAGACCGTTCGCCAGCCCGATCAGCGCCTCGGGGTTGCGCGGCTCGGCATCCGCCCAGGCTGCGAAGTAATGCGCCGCCACGGCGATCGCGCCGCGCTTCAGGGCGTTGTTGGCTGCCGCGCGCAATGCCTGTGGCTGGCTCGGCGACAGATCGAGCGCGCGCTCGTAGAAGACGGTCGCGGCCAGCAGGTCGCCCTGCCGCTCGATGCGTTCGCCCATGTCGACCAGCCGTGCGGGATCGCTCACCGTCACGATGCGCTCCGCGGCGGATGCCGGCGCCAACAACAGGGCCGCCGGCAGAAACAGCCAGGATCTCAAGCCAGTGCCCCGCCCCCACGCAGCCTTGCGATGCGGTCTGCGTCATACCCCAGCGCCGACAGCAGCGCCTCGCCGTCGGCACCCGCCTTGCCGGCCGGCTGCGGCGTTGCGGTCGCCGTCACGGAATAGCGCGGGGCCGGCATCGGCTGCGTGACGCCGGCAACCGTGCCGAACGTGCCGCGTGTCGCGTTGTGCGGATGCTCGGGCGCTTCCGCCATGCTGAGCACCGGCGCGAAGCACACATCGGTGTGTTCCATCAGCGCACACCATTCGTCGCGCGACTTGGTCTTGAACAGCGCGGTGAGCTTGGCCTTCAGCGGCCCCCAGGCGCTCGGGTCCATCTGCCGGTCGAACTCGGCATCGTCGGTCAGGCCCGCCAAGCGGCGCAGTTCGGCGTAGAACTGCGGCTCGATCGAGCCGATCGACACATACTGGCCGTCGGCGCACTCGTAGGTGTCGTAGAAGTGCGCGCCGGTGTCGAGCAAGTTCACACCGCGCTCGTCGCGCCACATGCCCTGAGCGCGGAAGCCCCAGATCATGCTCATCAGCACGGCCGAGCCGTCGACCATTGCGCAGTCGATGACCTGCCCCTGGCCGGTACGGCTGGCGGACAGCAGCGCCGACACCATGCCGAAGGCGAGCAGCATCCCGCCGCCGCCGAAGTCGCCGACCATGTTGATCGGCGGCGTCGGCTTCTCGCCCGCGCGCCCATAGGCGTGGAGTGCCCCCGCCAGGGCGATGTAGTTGATGTCATGCCCGGCGGCGTGCGCGTATGGGCCGGTCTGCCCCCAGCCGGTCATGCGGCCGAAGACGAGCCTGGGATTGTCGGCGAGCAGCACGTCGGGGCCGAGCCCCAGCCGCTCCATCACGCCCGGCCGAAAGCCTTCGATCAGCCCGTCGGCCGAGCGGCACAGATCGCGCACGACCGCCACGCCCTCCGGCTTCTTCATGTCGACCGCGATCGACTTGCGCGAACGCACCAGCGGGTCGCGCGGATCGACGCGCGCGCCGGGCCGCTCCACCCGGATTACCCCGGCGCCATGATCCGCCAGCATCATCCCGCAGAACGGCCCCGGCCCGATCCCGGCGATCTCGATGATGCGAATGCCCTCAAGCGGACCCGCCATACCCAATTCCCTATTCCTAGAAGCCGCGTCACCCTCGCCGCGCGGTTTGCACAGGTCAAGGCCGTCGAAATCGGCAGGATCAGGCGCGCCACTCCGCCAGTCGCTCGCTCGACAGCGGGTTCTCGATGGCGACGCGGTCGAACTCCACGGAGACAAGACAGACGGGCCGCAACTCGGCGCCGAGGCTATGGCAACCGACCGGCTGCCCGTTCGGCAACGCCCTGACCCGACCATTAAGCACCAGCCAGAATCCTTCGGTCGTCTGCAGCGCCCCGAGCGGCACCTTCTTCACCGTCTGGTAGGGCTTGCCGTCGCGCCGAGAGACCCGCGAACTGCCCGTTTCGAAGAATTGGGCGAGGCCAACCGTCTCGCTCGGCGTCGGCAGGATAGGCGGCACGACCATCCGGGCGTCATGCGTAGGGCAGGTTTCACCCCGCGACCAGGGCCGCGGAAGCCAAAAGCCCTCGACTGCTTCCGTTTGCTCGCCAGCCAAGGCGCGCACCCACGGCACGTTGGTCCAGACCTCGGGCGCGGCGCTGATGCGCAATGTTTCATTCTTGGGATCGTAGTTCCACCGCAGGGAAGCTCCACTCCCTTCCGCCGAGGCGCCGTAACATCCGAATGGAATGCGCACCTCGAACCTGCGGCCGACGAGGCCGGCATTATCCGGGGTGCCCGCCTGTCCCGCAGCGTAGGCGTCGGCCGCTGCCGCGACGGCCGCCAGCAGTTCGCCCCGGCCCAGTGGCGGGGTGATAACCGGCCGGCGGGGCGCCGCTTCGGCGGGGGCCGGCTGGGCAGCGGGCTCTTCGGGTTTCGCAGGCGGCGGGGACGTTGCCCGCCCCGCGACAAAGCCGCCGATGGCCAGCGCGAAAGCCGCCGCAGCGCCCGCTACCAGCGCTCTGCGGCTGGACCTCTGGCTCGACTCGGTCATAGAGGATCGATAGCAGATCGACGCCGAAGCTCCAGACCGCGAGCACGCAGCCGGACAAGGAGATCGAATGACGGTACGTCCGCCACGACTATCTCGGCCGGAGCCGCAGGCATGACCCCGGATCAGGTGGTCACGCTGGCGGTTCTGGTGGCGGTGGTCGCCGCGCTGATCTGGGACCGCGTGCGCGCCGACGTCGTGGCGCTGGCCGGCGCTGCGGTCCTCCTGCTGAGCGGCGCGGTGCGGCCGGCCGAGGTGCAGGGCGCCTTCGGCAGCCCGGCCATCATCGCGCTCGCCTCGCTGTTCGTCATTGCCTATGCGCTCGAACTGTCCGGCCTGCTCGACCGCCTGATCGAGTCGGCGGTGACGCTGTGCCGACGCATCGGTCCGGCCGGGCTGTGGCTGCTGATCGGCATGTGCGGCAGCGCTTCCGCCTTCCTGAACAACACGCCCATCGTCGTGCTGGGCGCGCCCGTCGTGCGCGACGTGGCGGCGGCGTTAAAACTCCCCCCGAAGCGCTACCTGATGCCGCTGTCCTACATCGCCGTGCTGGGCGGCTGCTGCACGCTGATCGGCACCTCCACCAACCTTCTGGTCAACGACATGGCCCGGGTCGCCGGCCAGCCGCAGTTCGGCCTGTTCGAGATAACGCCCGTGGGGCTCGCCATCGCGCTCTCGGGCGCGCTTTACCTGTTCCTATTCAGCGGGCGCCTCATCGGGCCGGAGAAAAAGCAAACGGACAGCCCGGAACTTCAGCCAGCGATCGAGCCCGAAGTCTCGGGCGCGCAGCTGGGCTCACCCGAGCTGTTTGCCGAGCCGCGGCCGTTGCAGCCGGCGAAGGCGCTCGCCTCCGTCGCGGTCTTCATCGGCGTCATCGCCATGGCGGCGCTCGACATCGTACCCATCGCCGCCGCGGCCTTCGGGGGGGCGGTGCTGCTGATCCTGCTGCGTGTGCTGAGCGCCGACGAGGCCTATCGCGGCCTGCGGCCGGAGATCCTCATCCTGATCGCCGGCATGGTCGTGCTCGGCATCGCGCTCGAAGAGACCGGCCTCGCTGGCGAAGCGACGGATGTGCTCGTCGGCTCGATGCAGAACCTGAGTCCGACGGTCGCGCTCGTGCTGCTCTACGGCGCGACGCTCCTGCTGACCGAACTGCTGTCGAACGCCACGGTCGCGGTGCTCATCACACCGCTGGCGGTTGCGATGGCGGAGAGCCTCGGCGTCGATCCGCGACCGTTCATCGTCGCGGTGATGATGGCCGCAAGCGCGGCATTCGCGACCCCGTTCGGCTACCAGACCAACGTGATCGTCTATCAGATGGGCGGCTATAACTATGTCGACTTCGTCAGAGTCGGGCTGCCGCTCAACCTTGTCACCTGGGTGGCCGCCATCATCGCCATCAAGCTGTATTTCCCGTTCTGATCGCCTGGCCGGCATGAAAAAGGCCTCCGAGGTTGTGTCCCCGGAGGCCTTTTATGACCGGCTGAGCCGGCTCAGTCGTTGACCTGCCGCTTGAAGAAGCGCGGGATCTCGAGCGGGTCGTCGTTGCCGTCCGAGGCGTAGCTCGGCGGCGGGGCGACCGGCTCGGCCGTCGGCTTCGCCTTGGCCGGGCCGCGGCTGAGGTTCATCATCTTCTCGAACAGCGTCAGCGGACGCTCCTCGGCGACGGGCTCGGGCCTCTCGGCGCGTGGGGCCGGCGCGGCGACCGGCTCGACCGGCGCAGCCTCGACCATCGCCGGAGCAGCCGGCTCCGGCCGCACGATCGGCGTGACGTTGGCCGGCTCCTCATCGATGGCGGCCGTCATGTCGAGCGCCAGTTCTTCGATCGCGGACGCAGGGGCCGGCGCTTCGGCGACCGGCTCCTCGACCTTCGGCGCTGGCGTTTCGGCGACGGGCACCGG
>JAEZQR010000139.1 GCA_023413015.1 Pseudomonadota bacterium | reverse complement strand
GCAGCTTCTCCATCACCGTCTGCAGCCGCCGCGCGCCGATGTTCTCGACGCGGTCGTTGACGTCGGCCGCCATGCGGGCGATCGCGTCGATGCCGTCGTCGGTGAACTCAAGCTCGACGCCCTCGGTCGCGATCAGCGCCTTGTACTGCTTCAATAGCGACGCCTCGGTGTCAGTGAGGATGCGGCGGAAGTCGTCCTGATCGAGACCTTTCAGCTCGACGCGGATCGGCAGGCGGCCCTGAAGCTCGGGCAGCAGGTCGGACGGCTTGGCGACATGGAAGGCGCCGGACGCGATGAACAGGATATGGTCGGTTTTCACCGGCCCGTATTTGGTCGCGACCGTCGTGCCCTCGATCAGCGGGAGGAGGTCGCGCTGCACGCCCTCACGGCTGACGCTGCCGCCGCGCACGTCGGACACGGCGATCTTATCGATCTCGTCCAGGAATACGATGCCGTTCTGCTCGGCGCCGCGGATCGCCTCGCGCACCACCTCGTCCTGGTCGAGCCGCTTGTCGCTCTCCTCGGCGACGAGCACCTCCCAGGCCTGCTCGACCGGCATCTTGCGCCGCTTGGTACGGTTGCCGAACGCCTTGCCGAACATGTCGGACAGGTTGATCATGCCGACCTGCCCCGGCGCCATGCCCGGAATCTCGAACGGCATCTGGCCGGCATTGTCCTCGACCTCGACCTCGATCTCGCGGCCGGCGAGATGCCCGTCGCGGAAGCGTTGGCGGAAGGCCGCCCGCGTCGCTTCGGAGGCATCCTTGCCGACCAGCGCGTCGAGCAGGCGTCCCTCGGCGCCGGCTTCGGCGGCATCGCGCACGCCGGCGCGCTTGCCTTCGCGCACCAGCCGGATCGATTCCTCGACCAAGTCGCGGACGATCGAGTCGACGTCGCGCCCGACGTAGCCGACCTCGGTGAACTTGGTCGCCTCGATCTTGAGGAACGGCGCCTCGGCGAGCTTCGCCAGCCGGCGGCTGATTTCGGTCTTGCCGCAGCCCGTCGGCCCGATCATCAGGATGTTCTTCGGATTGACCTCGTCGCGAAGCGCGTCGTCGAGCTGCTGGCGGCGCCAGCGGTTCCTGAGCGCGACGGCGACCGCACGCTTGGCGTCCTTCTGCCCGACGATGTAGCGATCGAGTGCGGCGACGACGGCCTTCGGCGTCAGCCCGGCCGGCGTGCTGGCGGTCTCGTCGATCGCGACCGACGACTCGTGCGTGTTCTGTACTGTGGCGTTCACCGCTCGGACTCCAGCGTTTCGATGATGATGTTGTCGTTGGTGTAGACGCAGACCTCGGCGGCGATCTTCATCGCGCGCCAGGCGATCTCCTCGGCATCCTTGTCGGTATCGATCAGCGCGCGCGCGGCGGCGAGCGCATAGTTGCCGCCCGATCCGATCGCCGCGATGCCGTCGGCCGGCTCGAGCACGTCGCCGTTACCGGTGAGGATGAGCGTCACATTCTTGTCGGCTACCGCCATCATCGCGTCGAGGCGGCGCAGGTAGCGGTCGGTACGCCAGTCCTTGGCAAGCTCGACGGAGGCGCGCAGCAGCTGGCCGGGCCAGCGCTCGAGCTTGTTCTCCAGCCGGTCGAACAGGGTGAAGGCATCGGCGGTCGATCCGGCGAAGCCGCCGATCACCTCGCCCTTGTCGCCCAGGCGGCGAACCTTCTTCGCGTTCGCCTTGACCACGGTCGAACCAAGCGAAACCTGGCCGTCGCCCGCGACGACGACCTTGCCGTTCTTGCGGACGGAGAGAATGGTTGTGCCGTGCCAGCTGGGAATTTCGGACATGTAGGGTAGCCGCCCCTTCGGGAATGATGGTGGGACTGGCGATATAGGCACGCCGGCGCGGCCTTCAAATGCCGGGCGGGCGGGAGCCGCGGCAGAAGGCCATAGGCAGGAACATTCGAGCCTGCCAGATTGTAGAGAGCCCGATTGTCCCGTTCGTTGCGTGGCGGCGTCCATGAACCATCAAGGCGGAAGTGCCGCCCTGCCAGGACCGATGCGCATCGACGACACGCCATTCGCACGTCCGCTCGGCCTCAGGCCCAATTCAGTGCCGGCCTATGTCGCGGCGCTGGCGATAACGGTTGCGGCGGTCGTGCTGCGTCTGGAACTCGACCATTACATTGCCGGCGTCCAGTTCCTCGCCTTCTTCCCGGCGATCTTCGCCGCGGCCTATGTCGGCGGCATCGGTCCGGGGATCGTGGCCGCGATCCTGTGCGGCATCGCGAGCTGGTATCTGATCGTCCCGCCGCGCTCGTCCTGGATCATCGACCATCCGGCGCAGCTGCATGCGCTGGTCGTCTATTTCGCGGTCGGGCCGGTGGTTGCGGTGGCGGTCGGCGCGATGCGCCGCGCGATGACCCGCCAGCGCGCCGCCGAAGCGCATCTGCAGCTGCTGGTCGCCGAGTTGCAACATCGGACGCGCAACCAGCTCGCGGTGGTACGGACCATCGCCGACCAGACCCTGCGATCGAGCGACTCACTCGCGACCTTCGGCGCGCGGTTCAGCAGCCGCCTCGCCGCGCTCGGCCGCGTGCAGAGCCTGCTGTCGCGCGGCAACGACAGCATCGATCTCGGCGAGCTGGTGCGCAGCGAGCTGGTCGCGCTCAACGCCGAGCCCGACGGCGATCGTATCCGGCTGGCCGGTCCGCCGCTGCTGCTTGCCCCCCAAGCGGTGCAGGTGATGGCGCTGGCGCTTCATGAACTGGCGACGAATGCGGTGAAGCATGGGGCGCTGGCGCAGGACGACGGCCGGCTTAGCGTGACGTGGACGGTCACGGAGCCGCATGGGGAAGTCACGGCCGTGATCGACTGGGTGGAGAGCGGGGTCGTGCTGACCGGGGGCACGAGCCCACGCGGATCGGGCTTCGGCCGCCA
>JAEZQR010000098.1 GCA_023413015.1 Pseudomonadota bacterium | reverse complement strand
TGGTGATCGTCGTCGCGCTGGTCCTGCTGCCGCTCTTCGCCGGCCCCAGCCTCGCCGGCACGAACGCGGTGGCGGCGATCGGGCTCACCATACTGAAGATCGCCGCTTTCGTCGGCCTGATGCTGGTCGTCGGTGGCCGCGTCCTCCCGTGGATTCTCATCCGGATCGCGCATACGCGGTCACGCGAGCTCTTCACGCTCGGCGTTCTCGCGATCGCGCTCGGCATCGCCTATCTGGCCTATGCCGTCTTCGGCGCCTCGTTCGCGCTGGGCGCGTTCGTCGCCGGGCTGGTGCTCAACGGCACGAAGCTCGGTCACAGTGCCGCCGAAAGCTCGCTTCCCTTACGCGACGCCTTTGCCGTGCTGTTCTTCGTCTCGGTCGGCATGCTGTTCGACCCATCGATCATGGTGCGCGAACCGCTGACGGTCGCTGCGGTCGTCGGGATCGTCCTTATCGGCAAGTCGATTGCGGCATTGGCGATCACGGCCCTGTTCGGCCTCGGACGGCGGGCAGGACTGACGATCGCCGCGAGCCTCGCGCAGGTCGGCGAATTCTCGTTCATCCTCGCCGGTGTCGGGGTAACGCTCGGCCTGCTGGGTCAAGGCACGCACGACCTGATCCTCGCCGCCGCGCTGATCTCGATTGCGCTCAATCCATTCGTGTTCAAGCTGGCAGACCGCCTCGCGCCCGGGCCCGCTGCCGCAACGGCTTCATAAGGATCGCCTTAGTCAAGCTGCCTTGGAAGACTGTCATCTTGCGGCAAGCGCTGGCGCACCGAACAGCGTTGCCATGAACAAGCGGCGCAGGCGGTGGACAGGTACGGCGGTACTCGCGGTATGGCTCGCTGTGATGGGGGCCCGATCATCCCCAAATGGCGCGATGGCTCGTGCTATCGGCCCCGTCTAATCATTGTGGCGGCGGGCGCCTCTGCAAGTCCGGCGTGCTGTAAACCGGCAAGAGGCTAAGGCGCCCCTTCCTGCGCTGGCAGCCTCTCGGCAACCGTGCCTGATCACCAGAGCAGGTGCCGGTCACACCCGGCGGCTGGCCGCAAGGTGCCTGCTCGCGTCCCAAGCTAGGCGCAACTAATGCCACATCTGGTAGAAACCGGCCCGATCGTTTGATCGGGCCGGGCTGTCATTGGGCTATTCTTCGCTTCCAGTGCACTCGCCGATCCAGCGTCCAACATGATTGAAGGTCATAGATGTCCCGGCAGCCGCCGTTGCAAGCGTAATATTGAAGCTGTTCGGCGTGTAAGTGCCGGTAAGACGCTCGGTCTTACCACCCATGCATTGAGCGACGTGGGTGATCTTACCGCCAGCCATCGATGATTGTGACGCCCGACAGTTCTTCGAAGACATGATGCCGGACTTGACTTGCTCGGCCGTTATGCACTGCTTCTTGGTCTCGACCTTGGCAAGCATCTTCTGCTTGGCACTCGCTGGTAGACCAGGCATTTCCGCACTTACCAGGCGAGTAGTTGTTTCATATTCACCTGGCCGGATACCGGCATCCGCCGCAATAGCTTGAACGCCAGCCGTAACGGCAAGCAACGCACCCGCGCCAAGAAGAAATTTATACTTCACACTACTTCTCCCAAAAGCCCGCCCAGGGCACGTTGCACATGGTACAGAGCCACTTAGCGCTCGCATGTAAAAAACGTCGAACGGCACAATATGTCGACCAAAGCATCACTGGAACAAACGGTGTCCGCTTGCCATATTGGCCACATGGCGATCCAGATCCGCACCAGCCTCGAGGAGCCAGCCGGCTCGCAAGTCTTCATCCCCCACCGCCCCGCGCGGCCCGAGAAGTCGGAAGGTGGCAAGCGGTTCGAGCTGGTGTCGGACTACCAGCCGTCGGGCGACCAGCCGACGGCGATCGCCGAACTCGTCGCGCAGGCGCAGGAAGGCGAGCGCGATCAGGTGCTGCTCGGCGTCACCGGCTCGGGCAAGACCTACACCATGGCTCAGGTGATCCAGAAGCTGCAGCGTCCCGCGCTGGTGCTCGCGCCGAACAAGATCCTCGCCGCGCAGCTCTACGGCGAGTTCAAGTCGTTCTTCCCGAACAACGCGGTCGAATATTTCGTCAGCTACTACGACTATTATCAGCCGGAAGCCTACGTCCCGCGGACCGACACCTATATCGAGAAGGAATCCTCGATCAACGAGGCGATCGACCGGATGCGCCACTCGGCGACGCGCGCGCTCCTGGAGCGCGACGACGTGCTGATCGTCGCCTCGGTCTCCTGCCTCTACGGTATCGGCTCGGTCGAGACCTATTCGGCGATGACCTTCGCCTTGAAGAAGGGCGAGACGCACGACCCGCGCGAGATCGTCCGCAAGCTCGTCGCGCTCCAGTACAAGCGCAACGACACCAATTTCACGCGCGGCGCCTTCCGCGTACGCGGCGACACCATCGAGCTGTTCCCCTCGCACTATGAGGATACGGCCTGGCGCATCACCTTCTTCGGCGACGAGATCGAGACGATCACCGAGTTCGACCCGCTGACCGGCAACAAGGTCGCCAACCTCGATGACATCAAGGTCTACGCCAACTCGCACTATGTGACGCCCGGCCCGACGCTCAAGCAGGCGACCGAAGGCATCAAGCACGAACTCGCCGAGCGGCTGAAGGAACTGGTTGCCGAAGGCCGGCTACTGGAGGCGCAGCGGCTTGAGCAGCGCACCAACTTCGACCTTGAGATGATCGCGGCCACCGGCTCCTGCGCCGGCATCGAGAATTACAGCCGCTTCCTCACGGGCCGCCTTCCCGGCGAGCCGCCGCCGACGCTCTTCGAATATCTGCCTGAGAACGCGGTGCTGTTCATCGACGAGAGCCATGTCACCGTCGGCCAGATCAACGGCATGTCGCGCGGCGACCACCGACGTAAGCTGACCCTCGCCGAGCACGGCTTCCGCCTGCCCAGCGCCATCGACAACCGCCCGCTGCGGTTCGAGGAGTGGAACGCGATGCGTCCGCAGACGGTCTACGTGTCCGCCACGCCCGGCGGCTGGGAGATGGAGCAGACCGGCGGCGTCTTCGTCGAGCAGGTCATCCGCCCCACCGGCCTTATCGATCCGCCCGTCGACATCCGCCCCGTCGAGGACCAGGTCGACGACCTCATCCACGAGGCGAAGGAGACGGCGAAGAAGGGCTATCGCACGCTCGTCACCACGCTCACCAAGCGCATGGCCGAGGATCTGACCGAGTTCCTTCATGAAGCCGGCCTCAAGGTCCGCTACATGCACTCGGACGTCGACACGCTCGAGCGCATCGAGCTGATCCGCGACCTCCGCCTCGGCGTGTACGACGTGCTCGTCGGCATCAACCTGCTGCGCGAGGGTCTCGACATCCCCGAATGCGGCCTGGTCGCCATCCTCGACGCCGACAAGGAAGGTTTCCTGCGATCGGAAACCTCGCTCATCCAGACGATCGGTCGTGCCGCGCGCAACGTCGAGGGCCGCGTCATCCTCTACGCCGACCGCACGACCGGCTCGATGGAGCGCGCGATCGCCGAGACCAACCGCCGCCGCGAGAAGCAGCTCGCCTACAACGAGGCGCACGGCATCACGCCGCAGACGGTCAAGAAGAACATCGCCGACGTGCTCGCCGATGTGGCCGAGCGCGACCACCTGACGGTCGATACCGGCGACGAGGAGATGCCCAACCTCGTCGGCCACAACCTCAAGGCCTATATCGCCGACCTCGAGGAGCGGATGAAGAAGGCCGCCGCCGACCTGGAGTTCGAGGAAGCCGCCCGCATCCGCGACGAGATCCGTCGCCTGGAGAATCAGGAACTCGGCCTGCCGACCGAGCAGCACCGCGCGCCGATCAAGGGTCGCGCGATCTCCGGCCTTCCGGGTACACGTACGACACGCTTTGCAAAAGCGAAGGCGGCACGGGCACAGAAGAGGTCGGCGAGCGGACGACGCTAACCGTCATACAGCCGCAACTGACTTGTGGTTCTACCCGTGCAGCACAAGGCTGCCGGGAGCTGGCCATGGATCACTGCCTGTACATGCGCCTCATGGGTTGGGCGATGCGGAGCGGCTATCGCAAACCGAAGCCGCCGCTCCACCTCCGCTTGCGCAGCTTCTTCTTCTAGCCGAGCACGACGCAGCCGATCCCCGCGCGGGTCAGGGTCGCGAACAGCTGCGGATCGCCGGTGCGGCGCACGCGGTCGGAAAGCTCGCGGATCGTCATGTTCTTATAGTTGCGCCCCTCGCGCGACAGGTCGGACGCGAGGTTCGCCAGAGTCTTGAGCTGCCGGTTCGACAGCCGGTCCTCCAGTTCGTTGCCGATGCAATAGGCGGTCGAGCGATCGAAGCCGTAATCCATCAGCTTCTGCGCGATCCGCACCTCGGGCGAAGCGCAGGCCGACA
>JAEZQR010000078.1 GCA_023413015.1 Pseudomonadota bacterium | reverse complement strand
CGGAGACCGACTTCGTCGCCAAGAACGACCAGTTCCAGTCGTTCGTCCGCGCCGTTACCGAAGTCGCCGTCCAGACCGGCGACAGCGTCGATGCCATCCTCTCAGCGTCGTACCCGAACGGCGGCGGCACGGTGCAGGAGCAGCTGACCAATAACATCGCGACGATTGGCGAGAACCAGACCGTCCGTCGCGCGGCTGTCGTATCGGTCGAGCAGGGTCATATCGCGAGCTACGTGCACAACGCGACCGGCGCGGGCCTCGGCAAGATCGGCGTGCTCGTCGCCCTCGAGTCTGCGGCGCCTGCCGACCAGCTCGAGGCGCTCGGCAAGCAGCTCGCTATGCACATCGCCGCGGCGAACCCGCTGGCGCTGTCGGAAGCCGAGCTCGATCCGACCGTCGTCGAGCGCGAGCGAGCGATCGCCCGCGAGAAGGCGGCGTCGAGCGGCAAGCCGGCCGAGATCATCGAGAAGATGATCGAAGGCGGCATCCGCAAGTTCCAGCAGGAAAACACGCTGCTCGGCCAGGTCTTCGTCATGGACGGCAAGACCAAGGTCAGCGACGTGATCGCGCAGGCCGGCAAGCAGGCGGGCTCGCCGATCACGCTGAAGCGCTACGTGCGCTTCCAGCTCGGCGAGGGCATCGAGAAGCAGACGTCCGACTTCGCCGCCGAAGTGGCCGCCGCCGCAGGTCAGCAGTAAGCCAAGTACCACGGGCCGGCGTGCCGTCGCTCCCGCATCGGTTGATCCGATGCGGGTAGGCGACTTGGCAGTTGCCGGCCCGCTCTTTATGGTGCGCTAACCTTGGGGAGGACCGCTGCGCGCATGGCCCAGCCGCCGTACAAACGCATTCTGCTGAAGCTGTCCGGCGAAGCCGCCGCGGGCGATGGCGCCTTCGGGATCGACGTCGCGACCGTCGACCGGCTGGCAGGCGAAGTGAAGCAGGCACGCGACGCCGGCTTCGAGATCTGCCTCGTTACCGGTGGCGGCAATATCTTCCGTGGTCTAGCCGCCGCGGCGAAGGGCTTCGAGCGTACCAGCGCCGATTACATGGGCATGCTGGCGACCGTGATGAACGCGCTCGCCGTGCAGAACGCGCTCGAGCGTATCGGCGTCGATACGCGGGTCCAGTCCGCCATTCCCATGGCAAGCGTCTGCGAGCCCTATATCCGCCGCCGCGCGCTGCGGCACCTGGAGAAGGGGCGGGTGGTGATCTTCGCGGCCGGCACCGGCAATCCGTTCTTCTCGACCGATACGGGCGCCGCGCTCCGCGCTGCCGAGATGAACTGCGACGCGCTGTTCAAGGGGACGAGCGTTGACGGCGTCTATGATGCCGACCCGAAGAAGAAGGCGGATGCCAAGCGCTACGATAGCGTGTCGTTCAATGAGGTGCTGACGCGCGACCTGAAGGTCATGGACGCGTCGGCCATCGCGCTTTGCCGCGAGAACCGGATTCCCATCGTCGTGTTCAACATCCGTGAGCACGGCAACCTCGCGCGCGTGCTGCGCGGCGAGGGCACGTCGACCATCGTCACAAACGAGGCCTGAACCATGGCAGCATTTGAAGCCAATGCCGCAAAGGCAGATCTGGAGCGCCGGATGAAGGGCGCGCTCGATACCTTGAAGCATGATCTTGGCGGCCTGCGCACGGGGCGTGCTTCCACGTCGCTGCTCGATCCGATCCAGGTCGAGGTTTACGGCGCGCACATGCCGCTCAACCAGATCGCGACCGTCACCGCGCCTGAGCCGCGCATGCTGTCGGTGTCGGTCTGGGACCGTTCGAACGTTCAGCCGGTCGAGAAGGCTATTCGTTCGTCGGGCCTCGGCCTCAACCCGATCGTCGACGGTCAAAACCTGCGCCTGCCAATTCCGGATCTCACCGAAGAGCGTCGCAAGGAGCTGGCGAAGCTCTGCGCGCAATATGCGGAGAAGGCCAAGGTCGCGGTGCGCAACGTCCGCCGCGACGGCATGGACCTGATCAAGAATGCCGAGAAGAAGCACGAGATCAGTCAGGACGACCAGAAGCGCCTTGAGGGCGAAGTGCAGAAACTGACCGACCGCTATATCGCGGACATCGATCAAGCGTCGTCGGCCAAGGAGAAGGAAATCCTCGGCAAGTGACGGCGCAGCCCGCCTCGAAGGCCGTCAGCGTATCGGGCGGTGCGGGCATCCCCCGGCACGTCGCCATCATCATGGACGGCAACGGCCGCTGGGCGAAGAAGCGCTTCATGCCACGCATCGCCGGCCATCGCGCCGGTGTGAACGCCGTGCGTCGCGTCGTCGAGGCCGCGCCGAAGCTGGGCGTCGAGGTGCTGACGCTCTACGCCTTCTCGTCGGAGAACTGGAAGCGCCCAACCGATGAGGTCAACGATCTCATGGGGCTGCTGAAACAGTATCTGCAAAGCGAGATCGACGAGCTTCACGCCAACGGTATCCGCATGCGCTTCATCGGTGATTACAAGCGGTTGCGGACCGATCTTGTCGAACTGATCGAAGGCGCGGCACGTCTGACGGCCGCTAACACGCGCATGACACTGGTGCTGGCGCTCAACTATGGTTCGCAGGACGAGATGGCGCGTGCAGTCGCGAAATTGATCGCTGACGGTATCGCGCCCGGAGCGGTCACGCCCGATGCAATCACCGCGCGTCTCGATACCGGTGACCTACCGCCGCCTGATCTGATCCTCCGGACCTCGGGCGAGCAGCGGCTGTCCAACTTCATGCTGTGGCAGGGAGCTTATGCCGAGCTCCTATTCACCGACGAGCTCTGGCCCGACTTCAACGAGGCCTCGCTCCAGCGTGCCATCGACATCTACGCGCAACGCGAGCGCCGTTTCGGCGGCATCTGAGTTCAGTCATGGCGAAACTGCCACCCATCACCGATCGTCCGCCTGCAGGCGATCTGCTGCCACGCATCATCGTCGGACTGCTGCTGATCGTGCTGGCGCTTGCCGCCGTCTGGAATGGTGGCTGGTGGTTCACCGCGCTGGTCGCACTCGGCGTCTTGCTGATCTTCTCCGAGTGGGCGGTGATGCACGGCATCCCGCGGCTCCCGCGTCTTGGTGGCTTGCTCGTTCTGGCGCTCGTCTGCCTGGCGACGCAGACCGGCCATCTAACGGAAGCGCTGGCGGGGCTCGCGGGGGCGGCACTCATGCTCGGGTTGCTGGCTCGCGTTGCCAAGCTCTGCCAAGCTCGCTGGATGACGACAGGACTGCTCTACGCGGGCCTGCCCGGCATCGCGCTGATCTGGCTGCGCGCGCAGCCGCAGGGCTTGGGCTTTGTCCTATGGGTGCTCACCCTCGTCTGGGCGACCGATATTCTTGCCTATTTCGCCGGCCGTTCGATCGGTGGGCCCAAGATCGCGCCGAAGCTCAGCCCGAAGAAGACATGGGCAGGGCTGATCGGCGGCGTGATCGGTGCGATGGTGATCGGTGGAGGCGTGGCGGACTATGTCGGATTTCCGGCGCCGCTCTTCGCGACGTTCAGCGGTGCGCTCGCAGTCGTCGCACAGGCGGGTGACTTCTTCGAATCCTGGCTCAAGCGCCGTGTCGGTGTGAAGGATTCGGGTACGCTGCTGCCGGGGCATGGTGGTATCATGGACCGGGTCGATGGGCTGGTGCCGGTCGCGACGCTCGTTTTCGCGGCACTCGTGCTCAAGGATTTTTGGCGATGAGCGAGCCGCGTGCGTTGACGATCCTCGGATCGACCGGTTCGGTCGGCCGTTCGACGCTCGACCTCATCGAGCGACAACCTGAACGTTGGCGTGTTGCTGCGCTCACCGCCAATTCGGACGTGACGACGCTGGCGGAACAGGCGAAGCGGCTACGGCCCGATGTCGCTGTCGTCGCCCGCGACGATGCCTATCCGGCGCTCAAGGAGGCGCTCGCCGGCACCGGGATCGAGGTTGCGGCCGGCCGCCGCGCGCTGGCGGACGCCGCAGACCGGCCGTCCGATTGGGTGATGGCCGCGATCGTTGGTGCTGCCGGGCTCGAGCCGACACTGCGCGCCGTCCAGCGCGGCGCCACCGTGGCGCTCGCGAACAAGGAAACGCTGGTATGCGCCGGCGATCTGGTGACGAGCACCGCCGCCAGAACCGGCGCGCGCCTGTTGCCCGTCGATTCCGAGCATAATGCGATCTTCCAGGTCTTCGACTTCAACGACCCATCACGTATCGAGCGCGTCATTCTCACCGCTAGTGGCGGGCCGTTCCGCAAGCTGAGCTACGAGGCGATGCGGCACGTGACGCCGGAGCAGGCGGTGGCGCATCCCGTCTGGTCGATGGGCGCGAAGATCTCGGTCGACAGCGCGACGCTGATGAACAAGGGCCTCGAACTCATCGAGGCCAAGCATCTGTTCCCGGTCGCGGTCGAACAGCTCGACGTGCTCGTGCACCCCCAATCGGTGGTGCACAGCCTCGTCGAATATGTCGACGGCTCGGTGCTGGCGCAGCTCGGTACGCCGGACATGCGGACGCCGATCGCCTACGCGCTCGCCTGGCCGGAGCGCATCGCGACCCCGTGCCGCAGACTGGATCTCGTTGAGATTGCTAAGCTGGAGTTCGAGGCGCCGGACCCGGTGCGCTTCCCGGCGTTGAATCTCGCCTGGACGGCGCTGCGGCAAGGTGGCTCGGCGCCGGCGGTGCTCAACGCCGCCAACGAAGAGGCGGTTGCGGCGTTTCTGGCTCGTCGGATCGGCTTCCTCGATATCGCCGCAATCGTGGGAGAGACCTTGGACGTCATGACTCTGGTTCCTGCTTCGAGCCTGGAGGAAGTCGTCGCCCTCGATCACGGGGCCCGCCGCTGCGCATCCGCGCTGATCGCCGGAAAGATGCATTGATGGACCTAGCGCAGCCGAGCCTGATCTACACGCTGGCGATGTTCGCCGTCGTGATCGGCGTGCTCGTGTTCATCCACGAGATGGGACATTATCTCGCGGGGCGCCTGTTCGGCGTGAAGGCGGAGAGCTTCTCGATCGGCTTCGGGCGCGAACTGTTCGGCTGGACCGATCGGCAGGGCACGCGATGGAAGCTGTCGGTGTTGCCCCTGGGCGGTTATGTGAAGTTCCTCGGCGACATGAACGCGTCGTCGCAGCCGTCACCCGAGATGGACGCGATCCCGCCATCCGAGCGCCAGTATGTCTTTGCCTTCAAGCCGCTCTGGCAGCGGGCGATCATCGTCGCGGCAGGGCCGATCATCAACTTCGTCTTTGCGATCGCCGTGTTCGCGGCCTTCATCGCCATGTACGGCCACCTCTATACGCCACCGGTCGTCTCGTCGGTCCAGCCGGGTAGCGCGGCGGCAGAAGCGGGCATTCGCCCGGGCGATCGCTTCATTGAGGTCGGCGGTCGCGGCATCGATCGGTTCGAGGATCTGATTCAGGTCGTCAGCATCCACGCGAACATGCCGCTCGATACGATCGTCGAGCGGGATGGCCGTCGGCTCGAGATCATGGTCCGTCCTAAGGTGGACGTCATGGAGGACCGCTTTGGCAACCGCTTTGAGCGCGGGCTGCTCGGCGTGCGGGGGACGCCGCCGGTGGTGGAGCAGCGGCACGGCTTCGAGGTGATCCGCTATGCCGTCGACGATACGATCCTGCTGACGCGATCCATTTTCGACACGCTGGTGCAGGTGGTCACCGGTCGCCGCTCCGTAAAGGAGCTTGGTGGGCCGCTGAAGATCGCTCAATTCTCCGGGCAGCAGGCCACGATGGGATTGCCGAGCTTCATTCACTTCATGGCATTGATCTCGATTAATTTGGGGTTCATCAACCTACTGCCAGTGCCGATGCTGGATGGCGGGCATCTGTTCCTTTACGCGATCGAGGGCGTGCGGCGCCGCCCGCTCAATCCGAAGCTTCAGGAATGGGCTTTTATGTCCGGTTTCGCGCTGCTCCTCTCGCTGATGCTGTTCCTGACTTTCAACGATCTTGCGTCATTCGGCGTGTTCAAGCATCTGGCGGGTGTTTTGGGCTGAGAGCTCAAAAGGGCAACAGGGTAAATTCGGAAGGCGGGGATAGCGTGGCTAACGAACTGGGACCGAGCACGGCGCGCACTCGACGCCTGACGGCGATGCTGCTCACCGGTACGCTGTTGTCCGGAACAGCGCTTCCGCCGTTCGCTTATGCGCAAACGGCGGCGCCTACGGCGCCATCTGCTCAGGCAGCTCCCGCAACGCCTGTCGCCGAGCCGGTCAAGACCGTGCGGTCGATCGTCGTGCGCGGGAACGAGCGTCTAGAGGCCGAGACCGTCCGCTCCTACATCGGTCTTAATCCGGGGGACGAGTATGATCGCGAGCGCCTAGACCAGGCGCTGAAGGCACTCTACGCCACCGAGTTGTTCGCGGATGCGACCATTACCGACCAAGACGGCACGCTCATCGTGCAGGTGCGCGAGAACCCGGTCATCAACCGCATCGTCCTCGAAGGCAACAAGCGGCTCAAGGAAGACAAGATTCGCGAGGAAATCCGCCTCGCGCCGCGCCAGATCTTCTCGCGCGCCAAGGCGCGGGCCGACGTGGCCCGCATCCTCGAACTTTACCGTCGTTCGGGTCGATTCGGCGCGAACGTCGAGCCGAAGATCGTTCAGCTCGACCAGAATCGCGTCGATCTCGTGTTCGAGATCAACGAGGGGCCGAAATCCAAGGTTCGCCAGATCAACATCATCGGTAACGAGCATTTCTCCGACGGCGATCTAATCGACGAGATGGCGACGCGGCCGGCGCGCTGGTATCGCTTCTTCACGTCGAACGACACCTACGATCCCGATCGTATGGCGTACGACCAGCAGAAGCTGCGCCAGTTCTACCTGACGCAGGGCTATGCCGATTTCCGTGTCGTCTCGGCCGTCGCGGAGCTTACGCCGGACCGGCGCGACTTCATCATCACCTATGTCGTCGAGGAAGGCGATCGCTACAAGTTCGGCGACGTCGATCTTGAAAGCCGCATCCGTGACATCAAGGCCGAAAATTTCAAGCGCCTGATCCCCTTCAAGAAGGGCGAGTGGTACAACGCGAAAGCCATCGAAGATACGGTCGAGGGCCTGACCGAGACCGCCGGCATCCTCGGCTATGCCTTCGCCGACGTGCGTCCGCAGTTCCGCCGGGACAAAGACAAGCACGAGATGAACGTGACCTTCGTGATCAACGAAGCGCCGCGGGTTTATGTGGAGCGGATCGACATCAACGGGAACGTCCGCACCAAGGACAAGGTGATCCGCCGCGAGTTCCGGCTGGCGGAGGGCGATGCGTTCAACAGCTTCAAGGTCAAGCGTTCGCGCGACCGCATCCAGTCGCTCGGCTACTTCCAGGAGAAGTTCGAGATCGAGCAGAAGCCGGGTTCGACGCCCGACAAGGTGATCCTCGAGGCGAACGTCGAGGAGAAGGCGACCGGCGAGCTGCAGGTGTCGGCGGGCTTCTCGAGCCTCGAGCGCTTCCTGGTCAACCTGTCGATCGCCGAGCGCAACTTCCGCGGCAAGGGCCAGACGCTGCGCGCCGCGGTTAACTATTCGAGCTACTCGAAGTCGGTCGAGCTGGGCTTCACCGAGCCCTACTTCATGGACCGGAACCTCGTGCTGGGCGGTAACGTCTTCCGCCGCGACTACAACACGTTCGGCTTCGGTAACAACGACAAGCGCGAGACGATCTACGACCAGACGACGACCGGCTTCCAGATCTTCACCGGCTTCCCGGTCACCGAATATTGGACGGCGCAGGTCCGCTACGGCTTGTCGCGCGAAGAGGTCGATCTTTCCAACCTCTACTTCCGCGACGTCAACGGCGACGGCGTCATCGATCGCACGTTCGAAGGCTGCACCGCCGGCCTGTTCGTCTGCGAGGCCTTCGGCAAATATACGGTTTCCGCGCTCGGCTACAGCGTCATCTTCGACAATCTTAACAACCGCCTCCGGCCGAGCGCCGGGCAGCGGTTCGTCATGAGCCAGGACGTGGCGGGCGTCGGCGGCGGCGTGAACTACGTCCGCACCCGCGGCGACTTCGACAAATATTGGGGCCTCGGCAAGAGCGGCTTCATCCTCAGCTTCGGCCTCGAAGGCGGCTACATCTTCGGCTGGGGCGGCGACAAGATCCGCCTGACCGACCGCTACTTCCTCGGCGAGCCGCAGTTCCGCGGCTTCGACATCCGCGGCGTCGGCCCGCGCACGATCCAGCGGCTGATCACGGCACCGGGCGAGTTCAACCCGCGCGAGGACAGCCTCGACACCGCGCTCGGCGGCAATGCCTATTATCTCGGCCGTGTCGAGCTGGAGATCCCGCTCGGGTCGGGCGCCCGCGAGATGGGCATCCGTCCGTCGGCCTTCGTCGACGTTGGCGCGCTGTGGAACACCGGCGGCCGGCGGGCGAGCGAATGCACGCCGGACTGCAATACGACCGGCGGCGTGTTCAACGAGTATCTCGGCGACACCTGGAAGCCGCGCGCATCGGTCGGCATCGGCGTGAACTGGAACTCGCCGTTCGGGCCGTTCCGCATCGATTTCGCCAAGGCGCTCCGCAAGTATGAGGGCGACGATACCAAGACCTTCACTTTCAACGTAGGGACCCAGTTCTGATATGAAGACCATTTTCAAGGCCGCGGCGCTCGGCGCCGCCATGCTTCCCGCCGCCGCATTCGCGCAGGCGCAGGCTGCGGCGCCGCAGTCGTCGATCATCGTCGTCGACATGGACCGCGTCGGCGCCGAGTCGGCCGCCGGCAAGAGCGGCGCGACCCAGCTCAAGACCCAGGCCGACAGCGTGCAGGCGCGTGCCAAGGCGCTCGCCGACCAGCTGCGCGGCGAGGAGGAGACGCTGGTGAAGGCCCGTCAGGCCAACAGCATGGCGCCCGAGGCGTTCCAGGCGAAGGTGAAGGACCTGCAGACCAAGCAGAACAATGCCCGCACCGAGATCGGCAACCGCGAGCAGCAGTTCGGACAGGCGCAGGCCTATGTCCGCCAGCAAATCTTCAACGCGGTCGGCCCGATCATCCAGACGATCATGCGCGAGCGCGGCGCCCAGGTGGTGCTCGCCCGCGACGCGGCGCTCGCGGTCAACCCAGCGCTCGACGTGACCGCCGAGGTGATCCGCCGCCTCGATGCCGCGCTGCCGCGCGTCAGCGTCACCCCGCCGGCGCAGCCCGCGACCAAGAAGTGAGCGAGGCGGAAGCTGGGATGACCGTCGGCCCGGTCGATGTCCGGGCGATCATGGCGCTCATCCCGCACCGCTTCCCGATGCTGCTCGTCGACCGTGTCGAGGACATTGTCCTCGACCGGTCGGCGAAGGGCATCAAGGCGGTGACGATCAACGAACCGTTCTTCGCCGGCCATTTCCCGGCCCGGCCGATCATGCCCGGCGTGCTGATCGTCGAGGCGCTGGCGCAGACCGCGGGTGTGCTCGCGGTCAAGTCGCTCGGCCTCGAGAATTCGAACAAGCTCGTCTACTTCATGGCGATCGACGAGGCGAAGTTCCGCTCGCCCGTCGAGCCCGGCGTGCTGATGGAGCTGCACGTCGAGTTCGTCCAGAAGCGCGCGACCGTCTGCAAGTTCGCCGGCAAGGCGATGGTCGACGGCAAGGTCGCCGCGCAGGCGAACTTCACCGCGATGATCGCGGACCCGCCGGCCTGAGGGCGTCGCCGCGAAGCGGTGCTTCGCGGCGGCTAGCTCAGTTGTGGTTTGCCGCTCTCCATCTGGATAGAGGGCAAGGCGCGGCGGCCTTTCGTTCTGCCGGAGCGCGGGACGGCGACATGCAATTGATGTCTCGATCATAGCGGAAACGATCGTCTTAGGGCCGAATTCCTGATCGACGACCACACGCATGTAGAATGCCGCAAATCCGGCCCTCGCACAGGAAGGCTGCCGCAGCTGCTTTATGCCCGCATTCGACCCTTAGCGGACAAGCATTCCATGCGAGATGAGCGTCAGGCGGGGCTGGACAATTTCATCAGGACGAGCCCGCCGACGATCAGGATGGCAGCAGCGATCCGCAACGGGTTGGCGGCCTCGCCGAGAACGGCGATGCCGACGAGGAACGCGCCGACCGCGCCGATGCCGGTCCAGGTCGTGTAGGCGGTGCCGAGCGGCAGTGTCCGCATCGACCAGGACAGAAGCGCAAAGCTCGCGACCATCGTGGTGATCGTGATGACGGATGGCCAGAGCCGGGAGAAGCCGTCCGACTGCTTCATCGAAAAGGCCCAGACGACCTCAAGCAGACCAGCAACGATAAGTGAAATCCAAGCCACGGCAGCCTCCTTGATCAAGCTGCCGGGCCGTCCCGGACTTGAAACCCGCGAAGGGGGAGGACGTGGCCTCGCACCACTCAGATAGGTCAAGCGAACAGCAGGCGCAATGTCCGGTTCCCACCAGAAGCCGACATGCGCCGCACGTCAGTTTCCAATCCATTGCAGATATAAGTCCAACGTGGAAACATGCTCTGGGGGTAGCAGACTATGAGCGATTTCGATTTTGCGTTTTCTCTTTTCGGTCTGCTCCTCGGCTTTACCCTCGTGGAGGTGCTCAGCGGCCTCGTCCGTTCGATCAAGCTGGTCCGCACCAAGCATCGTGAGGCAGCCGCTTCGATCCGCATAGGCTGGCTTACACCCCTTCTTGCGCTGTTCGTCCTGCTGGATGTCAGCAGTTACTGGGATAACGTGTGGTCGATCCGGGAGCATGTCACCGTCGGTCTCGACTTCATCTTTGCGGGCCTGCTGATCACGGGGACCTACTATTTCGCGGCTTCAATGGTTTTCCCGGATGCCGTCGCAGATTGGCCCAATCTGGACGACTGGTTCTGGTCGCACCGACAGCAAGCCCTTGTCCCCCTGTTCGTCGCGAACACGGCTTGGATGACCTATGTGGTGTCGATGAGGACGTCGCCGGGCGAGGTCGGGACGGCCATCCTGCTCCAGGCGGCCTACTTTCTCCCGCTCGCCATCGCAATTTTCTCGAAACGCGCCGGTATAGTCGGGACCGCTCTGGCGCTCCTCAGTGCCACCTACCTCTGCTTCGCATTCCTGGCAGCGTTGTCACGTCTCCAGTAGCAGCGGGATTGGAGGGCCCTTCTACGGTGCGCCTTCACTGTCGGGTTTCCACCCATAGCGGACACTAGCCGGCTGGAGATCGGTGGGGCAGTTTGCCTGTGCAAAGCGGCGCTCTACCTGTGTACCCGAGGTACTTATCGTGTGTCCCGACAGACGAGCGTCGTGTCGTGCCCAATGATCGCCGGAACCCAGTGTTCGTGCACAACAATCGAAACACGATAAGGCGAAATAGTCGCTGGATTGAACACATTTCACAGATTTGTGAACAACTTACATAAAGTTTTGCACACAACTTCAACAGCTTAAATTTCTGGCACACATATTGCTGTTGAGGGCTGGCGATCGATCGATCGCAGCCGAAGCGATTACCGACGCTCGGGTCCGAGAAACAGGAAGGGTTGGGTAGCGATAATGATGAGGCTTGTGAAACTTGCTGCCGGTGTGCTCGCTGCAACCTGTGCAGCCGGCGTAGCCCACGCGGTGCCGGTTACGAGGCAGGCGGAGATCGTAAACCATTCTTTTGAGGAGTTCTATAACGGCAGCAGCGGCCCCAGCAATGGCAGTACCAAAGCTCTTTACGGCTGGAATGTTGGTGCAGGAAGCACGGCTGCCATCTGGAACCCCACGGCTGCCCACTTCGCGGAGCCGCCGAACCAGACTTACGATGGCACTTATGTCGCGCGTTCGGGTGGCGCCGGGGCTGGCCAGACTCTGAGTGAGATTCTAGTTGCCGGTCGCACGTACGAATTGATCGTCTCGGTCGGCGATTCGCTGGCCGCTGCGGAGCCGAACTGGGCGTTTGAGCTTCGTGCTGGCAGTAATCTCCTGGCGCGACTGACGAGGGATACCGACGAGGGCACGCTACCTAACGGTGCGTTCGCCGATCGGTCGATCAAATTCACGGCGCTCTCCACAACACTGGGACTGGGCGAGGCGCTTGGCATCCGTTTCTACACGACCAGCGGTTTCGCCTACTTCGACAACTTCCGCCTGTTCGTGACCGAGGATCGACCGGATGATCCGATCGAGACACCGGAACCGGGGATGCTTGCCCTCATGGGATTGGGAACGCTTGCAGTTGCAGGCATTCGTCGACGCCGACAAGCGGCGTAGGCTCTATCCGTACGGGTGGCCTAGGAAGACCGGGCGGGTCCATGGCAGGGCCTGCCCGATCTGCTTGAAGGGCTAGGTGGAACATGTCGGCGCTATGGGCAGGAACTTGGCGCCACACCGGCTGAGCTGACTACCATTCTATGCGGCCTGCTACCCTAAGGCGCGTTATACGGGCACGCGCAGCGGGCACGCGCCGGGCGGCAGGGTGGTTTCATTCTGGCGGTTGCGTTGAGATGAAAATGTTCCGACGAAGGGGCATGGACAATCTCGCGCACAGCCTCGTCGGCGCCGCGCTCGGCGAGACCGGGCTCAAGAAGAAGACCGGGCTCGGCATGGCCACGCTGATCCTGGCGGCCAACCTGCCCGATGTTGACGCCTTCGGCCTTCTGTTCGGCGAGAATCTGGCGTGGCGGCGCGGGTGGACGCACGGACCGCTGGCGATGCTCGTGCTGCCGCCGCTGCTCGTCGGCGCGATGATCGGCTTCGACCGGTGGCAGGCGCGGCGCGGGACCCAGCCGGCGACCCGCGTGCCGATCCATGTCGGATGGCTGTTCGCGCTCGCCTACATCGGCTGGCTCTCGCACCCGCTGCTCGATTTCCTCAACACCTATGGCATCCGTTTGCTGATGCCCTTCTCCGAGCGGTGGTTCTACGGCGACACGCTGTTCATCATCGACGTGTGGGTCTGGACGGCGCTCGCCGCGGGCATCTGGCTGTCGCGGCGGCGACGGCGGCATGGGGCGG
>JAEZQR010000060.1 GCA_023413015.1 Pseudomonadota bacterium | reverse complement strand
GCACGAACGAGCTTTGCCCGCCCGCGAACGCCGTCGTCAGGAAGAGGGTAGGCAGCGCCAGCGTCAGGACGATCCGGACGAGGACATAGACCTGCGGCGCCACCGGATGGGTGTAGCCGGCGCTGATGAGGCGCGCGCGCAGCGCCTGCCCCTTGGTGTCGGCGAGCGACAGGCCGCGGGATTCGACGGCCTTGACCAACTGCGTCCAGAACGACCGCAAGCGGTCCTGCCGCAGCGATCCGCCGCTCGACGATGCCGCCTCGGCAGCCGTCTGCGGCAGGCGCCGCCTGATGTCGCCACGGGCAACCAGGACAGGCCCGATCGCCAGCACGGCCGTTGCCACGAATGCGAAGGCGAGAAGCGAAATCACCATCGGCATCGCAGCGGATATCGCGGTCATGCGTGTCGCCTCCCTAGACCTTCAGATCGATCATCCGGCGGATCATGAAGACCCCGATGAAGTAGAGCGTGATGATGGCCACCGCGGCCGGCATGAAGACCGGGTCGTCCGCCACATCGAGATAGAAGCCGGGGCTCAGCAGGAATGTGCCGCAGAAGGCCAGCACCGGCAGGACGGTCAGCATCACGCCGGTCATCCGCCCTTCGGAGCTGAGCGCGCGCACCTTCATGAACAGGCTCGCGCGGGCGCGGATCACGTGGGTGAGATTCTCGAGGATTTCCGCGAGATTGCCGCCCGTCTCGTTCTGGATCGAGACGCTCACCACGAACATGTGCATGTCCGGGATGCCCAGCCGGTCGGCCATGTTCTGGAGCGCGTCGCGCAGGTCGAGCCCGTAGGTCACCTCGTCCACGACGATGCCGAATTCGCTGCCGATCGGATCTTCCATCTCGTTCGTCAGCAGCTCGAGCGCGGAGGCGACGGGGTGACCGGCGCGCAGGCCGCGGACGAAAACGTCGAGCGCGATCGGGAACTGCTGCGTCAGCTTCTTGATGCGCGCGTCGCGCTTGCGCCCGACGACGACGAGCGGCAGCCCGACACCGACCGCGAGCGCGAAGACGACCATGAGCAAGGCACCGCCGCTGGTGATCGCCTTCGCCAGGACCGCGGCTACTGTCAGCTGGAGCGCCATCAGCACGGCGAACGCCGTTGCCATCAGCAGCAGAAACCGGCTGGCCGGCATGGCGATGCCCGCCTGCGCGAGCGTCACGTCGAGGCGACGGGCGAGCGGCGTCAGCGGACCCAGGTTCGTCGCCGTCCGATCGCGCCGCAACCGCACCATCACCTCGGATCGCGACAGGCCGCTATCCAGCATCTGCAGGCGCTGGTTGATGCGCCGCCGCGCGCCGCGGACGTCGCGCACGTAGAGGAAGGCCGCTTCGACCCCGAGCACCACCGTCAGGAAGATGGTGATGTACAGGAGCAGCCTGAGAGTAAGCTCGCTCAATGCATCATCTCCATTCGGCGGTCGGGATGGAACAGGTCGGCCGGCAGGCGGACGCCGCGGCTGGTGAGATGCTCGACGAACTTCGGCCGGATACCCGTCGCTTCGTAGACGCCGAGCACCCGCCCGTCGCCATCGACTCCGGTGCGGCGGAAGCGGAAGATCTCCTGCAGCGTGATGACCTCGCCTTCCATGCCGGTCAGCTCGCTGAGGCTCACCACCCGGCGGCGGCCGTCGCTCAGACGCTCGACCTGGACGATGACATGGATCGCCGAGGCGATCTGCGCGCGCGCCGAGCGGGCGGGAATGTCGATCCCGCTCATGCCGATCATCTGCTCGACGCGGGACAGGGCGTCGCGCGGCGTATTGGCGTGCACCGTGGTCATCGAGCCGTCATGGCCAGTGTTCATCGCCTGGAGCATGTCGAACGCCTCGCCGGCGCGGACCTCGCCGACGATGATGCGGTCGGGACGCATGCGCAGCGCGTTCTTCACGAGCTCGCGCTGGGTGATCTCGCCCCGGCCTTCGATGTTCGCCGGCCGGGTCTCGAGGCGGGCGACATGCGACTGCTGCAGCTGCAGCTCGGCTGAATCCTCAATGGTGACGATGCGTTCGCGCTCGTCGATGAAGGCCGACACCGCGTTCAGCAAGGTCGTCTTGCCCGATCCCGTGCCGCCCGAGATCAGGACGTTGCGCCGTGACTGGACGATGGCGCGCAGCACCTCCGCCACCTCGGGCGGCACGCTGCCGAGCTCGACGAGCTTCGCCATGTTGATCGGCACCTTGGCGAACTTGCGGATCGACAGCAGCGCGCCGTCGACCGCCAGCGGCGGGATGACCGCGTTGACGCGCGAGCCGTCGGGGAGCCGCGCATCGACCAGCGGCTGGGACTCGTCGATCCGGCGGCCGACGCCGGAAACGATCTTGCCGATGATGCGCAGCAGATGCCTCTCGTCCTTGAAACGAACCGGCGTCGGCTCGAGCTGCCCGCGCCGCTCCACGAAGACGGTACGGTGCGAGTTGACGAGGATGTCGGTGATCGACCCGTCCTTGAGCAGCGGCTCGAGCGGCCCGAGGCCGAGCAGCTCGTCGAGCACGTCCTCGACCAGCTGCCGCCGCTCGGACGCGTTGAGCGCATGGTTCTGCAGCGCCAGCTGCTCCTGGACGATCTCGCCGATCTCGCGCTGGATCTGCTCGCGCGTCATCGTCTCGAGCGCCGCCAGGTTGATGACGTCGAGCAGCCGTTGGTGAAGCTCAACCTTCAGCTCGGTATGTTTCGCCAGCGGATCGGCCGCCGGGAACGGATCGACGGCAAGCCGGGGCAAGACGGCCGGGGTGAATGACGACTCCGTCGCCGCCTCGCGGGGTTGCCGCTTGATCTGCCACACCATCGTACCAGCCTCCTATTGCGCGCTGACCTTTTCGAGCAGCTTTGCCGCCATGTCGCTGACGTCGCGCTCGACGCGGCTCTTGGGCCGGATCTCGCGAAGCGTCCGGCCCTGGTCGATGGCGGCGCTGACGGTCTTGAAGTCGTTGGTGATGGTGAAATCGACGCGGCGGTGGAGCGCGCGCTCGCTTTCCTCCATGCTGATCGTCTTGAGCCACCCGCGCTCGACGCGGTTCGCGACGATGCTGAGCGGCAGCTGGTCGAGGTCCTGCGCCTCGATCAGCTCGATCTGGCGGCGGGCCTGACGGAGCGACGGCACCGAGATCTCGGTGACGAGGCAGGCCGCGTCCGACTGCGCCAGGATCGAGAGCGACCAGTTCGTCCACGCGTAGGGCAGGTCGACGACGACGATGTCGAACTCCTGCCGCGCGATGCTCAGGATATCGGACACCGCGTCGACATCGAGCAGGTCGAGCGGCGCCACCTCGGCCGGCGCCGCGATCACGTGCAGGCCGGACGGATGGCGCATCGCGACCGCGCGCAGCAGCGCGCCGTCGAGCCGCGCACCCGCAGTCGCGAGATCGAGCATCGACAGCGATGGCTGCAGGTCGAGGTGGTGGGCGGCGCTGCCGAACTGGATGTCGAAGTCGATGAAGCAGACCTGCTTGCCGCTGGTTTCGGCCAGCAGGCAGGCCGCCTGCGTCGCGAGCGCGGTGGCGCCGGCGCCGCCGACGCTGCGGAAGAAGGCGATCGTCTTGCCGTTGTGGCGGCCGGCGCCCGCCGTGTCGTTCACGGCGGTGCGTGCGTGATCGAGCGCCGCCGTCAGCTCGTCCGCCGCGAACGGCAGCGCCACGACGTCGGCCGCGCCACGCCGCATCAGCGACCGCGTGTCGGCGAGCGTCAGCCCGCGTACCGCGGCGATGACCGGCGTGTGCGCGAAGCTTTGCCGCGCGATCCTCTCGAACTCGGCCGCGGCGGCCGTGTCGCCGCTCGGCACCTGGACGACCAGGATGCGCGCGCCGTGCGCTGCCTCCGCCTCGGGCGTGAGCGCCGCCAGCCGGCCGACATGCAGCTTGAGATCGTAGTCGGGCCCGAGCGACGTCGGCACCGCCGCGGACGCGAGGTCCGCGGTATCGAGCACGATCGAGACCACGAGCGTCCGCCGCCCTCGGATGCCGCTGTCCGGTTTCTGCACCTTCATCGCTTCGGTCATCCCACTAACCTCACGCACTAATTTGAGACGCTGCCCTGACCGTCTTCCATGGTCAGGGTGGCCGAAAAATCCGGGAGCGAGATCGTCCCGCCCCATAAGGAAAAGAGGATCGGCTGGAAGGGCGTCATGCCCGTCAGCCGCACCGTCACGAGCGGCACCGGGTCCGGACCGTTCGGATCACCGGCATAGCCAAGGCCCGAGTAGGCGTAGTCCAGCCGGACGTTCGCTGCCTGAATCTCCGGCATGAGCAACTTCATCCGGGTTACGAGATTGTTGAACGAGCCGAGATTTGTCTTGCTGTTGTCGAACCAGTTGCAGGCCGACGAGCAGGTGCATCCAGTCGAGGTGCACGACGCTCCGTTGAACTTGTCCTGAGGGATCGGACTACCCTGCGGAAGGCCACCGTTATTCACGAAGCTGTAGGTGGCGAGCCCGCCCGGGGTGATGTCGGTCGCCACCGCGAAGCGCACGCCCATCTGGGTCGCCTTCTCGGCGCGGTTCCATGTCCACATCAGCCGGCCGACGTCGATGATGCCCAGCAGGAACGCGATGGCGACCGGCACCACCAGCGCGAACTCGGCGGCAGTCGCACCGCTCGTCGAGCGCAGGAGATTGGAAGGACGCGGTTTCATATGCCCATCACCGCCGACTGGGAGCGCGCATTGAGCTTGAGACCGGAGACGTTGAAACCGATCGATCCGAACAGCGGGGTGTAAGGGACGACCGCGCTTACGGTGACGATCGGCACGTTGCTGGCACCCGTATAGATGCCCCGATACGTGCCCGGCGCAACGCAGGAGACGCTGACGGTGATCGTGGCCGGGTTGGTCCAGTAGCTCAAGCGCGCTGCGCCGCCGCTGACAACCTTCCCGGTTCGCGTGAGGTTACGGATGTTGGTCAGCACGCCCGCCGGCACCGCACTGCAATCGGAATAGTTGGTGAAGTTCTGGCGGGCCGCATAGCGCGCACCGTCGCGCACGGCCTTCGCCACCACATGCTCGTCGAGGAAGAAGCGCCCGAGCTCGAAGGAACCGAACATCAGAACCATCAGCGGCGGCAGCACCAGCGCCATCTCGGCCGCCGCCGCGGCGCGGCGATCCCGGATCAGTGCGATGAGTTTCCCGCCGACCATGACCGCTACTCGATCAGGTACGGCACGTCGCGCCGTACCACCTGCCCGGCGGTCGCTCCCGTCACGCCGCTGTTCGTGACACCTATGATCTCGACATAGAGGTCATCGCCCTCGGTCCGGTTACCCTTGTCCCGGGCAAAAGTTGGCTCCACGAGAAACAGGTCGAGCCACTTGTTGACTCTCACGCCCGATACGCGGCCATTTATCCCCTCTGCGCTACAATTGATGACGGCTGCCGAAATCCGGCGCCTATCGACGTTCGTGCCACCAGGCGTGATACCTGGAACGCCGCAGGAAGGAGCCGCGTAGCCGTTCTTGCCGCCGCCGGTTGCCTTCGTGAGGTCTATATCCCCGGGATTGAGCCCATCGGCCGCTGCCGACATCTCCCAGGTATAGACTTGATAG
Organism: Pseudomonadota bacterium; assembly: GCA_023413015.1. Taxonomy (GTDB): domain Bacteria; phylum Pseudomonadota; class Alphaproteobacteria; order Sphingomonadales; family Sphingomonadaceae; genus Sphingoaurantiacus. The sequence continues at coordinate 2,513 of JAEZQR010000060.1, read as the reverse complement.
CGGGTGACATTCTCGGCGTCGTACCCTGCCGCCGTCATCGCGGCGGTCCACTGGGCGTGCGTCCAGTTGTAATTTACCTTGAAATACGCGTCGCGATCCCAGACCCCATTGCCGATGCGGCCGCCGGCTTTGGCACATTTCGCCGTGGCGCTGACGGCGTGGCATAGGTCGCGGGGGTGCCCCATGATGTCCGGGACATTGGCGGGCACCGAAAGGTCGAGCTTGGCTGCTGTCGCTGGCCGGTAGGGTTTATCCGACTCCTGCCAGCCATTATTGCTCATGTCGCACTTGTTCTTGCGAACCAGGTCCTTGCGTACGTTTCGGGCCGGGGAACAGGTCCCTCCCGCGATGCAATCCTTGCCACTGGGATCGATGTCGAAGCGGGTGTTGAACGCATCGATCGCGGGCTGCGGATTACCCGGCCTTGTCGTCACGCCCGTGATCGGGGAACAATCCCCCGGGGGTGTATTCCAGCCGAGCGCCTGCTTTAGCTCAGGTGTACCGCCGCCATTGCCGGCAACCGTGTCCAGAAATCCGAAGTTCCCGGGCGCGTACTTTCCGTCACCCTTCAGCTTCATTCCGGCGCCAATCATCGAGGATACATCGAAGTCGAAGTCTTTGTTGGTGTTGCCTACCGGCTCATTCGGATTGCAGATCATCACCGGCGGCACGTTGCAGATCGCCGAGCCCATCCCGGCGAAGGCGGTCGCGATCAGGTTGCCCGAATTGAACGCATTGACGATCGGCGTCAGCGCGAAGTTCACTTTCCGCGCGTCGACGTCCACCTCGACGAAATTCGCATCCGCATCCTTTGCGGCAGCTTTGGTTTTTGCCTTGTCCTGGTAGAATCGTACCTTGCCACTCGCGTCGCAGCCCGTTTCGTTCGCGATGGTGATCGTCGTGCCGCTCGCCGCGCCGTCGTTGGCGAACAGCGTGTGGTTCGAGATCAGCGTGGCCGCCGCCGTCGCCGCGCGCGAGCACGCACCCACCTTCCCGTCGAGCTGCGAAGCGGCCGCCAATGCTGCCTGGTCGGCCGCGTTCTGGAGTTCGGTGTCGAGCGCGGCCATCTGGGCAAAGTCAAAAGCGATGCCGCCCGCCGCGATGATCGCGACCAGCGACACGGCGACTATCGGGGCAATGGCACCGTCCTGCGCGGCGGCGAGATCTTTCATCTTCCGAAGGTGGTTCATGCCTGTTCCCCCTCCAGTGGGGTCTTGCCTCAGCGCGGCGGGGTGCTCGCGCCGGCGCCAGCGCCGTTGCCGCCGCTCGAACCGCTCTCGAAGCCCGCGATAACCGACGTGCTCTGGATCGCTGGCTGGATCACCGTGCCGGTGCGGTAGCGGCGCTGCGCCAGCGCGGCGCGGGCGCCGGAGTCCGCCTCGAGCGCATTGGCGTCGTACTGCGGGTCCGGGTTGATGATCTGGAGCGCCATGTTGTGGCGCACCGCGTTGCCGAAGCCGGGATCGGTTTCGCATCCCCCCAGCGCGAGGAGGAGCGCGGCTGCCATTAGCTGTCGTTCGAAGCGCATGCCGATCACCTCACGATATGGCCATATTCGCCGTCGATCCCGCCGGCCTTGGTCGATCCCAGCACCTGCCCGGCCTGTCCGCCCGACGCGCTGCTGGCGAGGCCCGTCTTCACCGCGCTGTCGCTGCGGCCGAACAGGAACAGGTCGGCCTCGCTCGGCGGTTTCACGCGGTCGGTCGGCAGCGCGATGCGATCCGGCGTCGTCGGCTTCACCAGCCGCGGCGTCACGATGATCACCAGCTCGGTCTCTTCCTTCTGGAAGCCGGTCGAACGGAACAGCGAGCCGATGATCGGGATGCTGCCCAGGACCGGGAACTGCCTCACCGTGTCCTGGAAGTCGTTGCGGATCAGCCCGGCGATCGCGAACGACTGGCCGTCGCGCAGCTCGAGCGTGGTCTTGGCGCGCCGTGCCCGCAGGCCCGGCACGACGAGGCCGTTGATCACCACCGAGGCCGAGGGGTCGATGCTGCTCACCTCCGGCGCCACCACGAGGTTGATCAGCCCGTCGGCCAGCACGGTCGGCGTGAACGCCAGGCTGACGCCGAACGGCTTGAACTCGACGGTGATCGCGCGGGACACGTTGCCGCCCCCGCCGCCGCCGCTGTCCTGCACGACCGGGATCGGGAACTCGCCGCCGGCGAGGAAGCTTGCCGTGTCGCCCGACATCGCGACGAGATTCGGCTCGGCGAGCGTGCGGATCAGCCCCTTGCGTTCGAGCGCATCGAGGAAGCCGGTGATGTTGAGATCGCCGATCGTGAACGCGCCGCGCAGGATTGCGAAGCGGTCGAGGATCTCGTTGATGGCGAGGATCGGGCGTCCGACCTCGTCCGCCAGCAGCGACACGCTGCCGCCCGTGACGCCGGAGAAGCGGCCGTTGTCGCTGAAGAAGCTCGAATTGATGCCGATCTGCTTGGCGGTGGTGCGCTGCATCTCGGAGAAGCGCACCTCCAGCATCACCTGCTGCGAGGCGCCGACCGACATCATGT
>JAEZQR010000032.1 GCA_023413015.1 Pseudomonadota bacterium | reverse complement strand
GCGATCCATCGACCAACGTCGCCGCACTTCGCGATCTCAGAGGTGTGATGGCGACCGGCCGCTGGTTCGACCGCCCGGCGCTGGATTCGCTACTGGAGCAGGTAGCCAAGGCCGCGAACCCCTGATGCCTTGATCGTCAGCATCGGTGAAGGACGCGCAGGCCTAAGCTTACGCTCCACACGGAACAAAAAGGCCGCGCATCCACCCGGTGCGCGGCCTTTTTGTTGCGGGCCCGTATTATATTTGCTTCCGCCTCATTGCGGACCTCGCCGTTTGTGGCTTCGCCAACCACGGCTATGGTGAGCCGATGAGCATCGAGCGGCGACTATTCATCACCGGAGCGGCAGTGGTTACTGCCATCGGGCCGAAGGCTTTGGCTGCCACAAGCGGGGGACGCAGCATGTACGGATTGATCGGCAAGATGACGGCCCAGGCCGGCCAGCGCGACGCGCTGATCAAGGTGCTGCTCGAAGGCGTCGACGGGATGCCGGGGTGCCTGAGCTATGTCGTGGCCAATGACCCGTCCGATCCCGACGTGATCTGGATCACAGAGGCGTGGGAGAGCAAGGACGCGCACGCCGCCTCGCTGTCGCTGCCAGCGGTCCGCGCGGCCATCGCAAAGGGCCGCCCGCTCATCGCCGGGATGACGATGGTGGCAGAAACGGCCCCGGTAGGCGGGCATGGCTTGGCCTTGAAGTAGCGCCTGGCAGGCGGCGCGGCCCACATCCGCTGTTCACCCACAGCGGATGTATGCTGGCTACACAAACCATTTTCCCACACCGAGATGTTCTTGCCACGTTCGCCCTGCGCCCGGGTCGCCATGCTCGGTCGTGAACGTTCTTTCTCGCCTATGATCCGCACGAAGATCGGGAAGCTCGCACCTCCCCCTTCACCGTCATCCCGCTTTCGCGGGGATGACGAGCCTGGAAGGGCGAGAACAGCCTCGCACATGAACTTCGTGAAAGTCGCAAACTTCCAGGCAGAGGGCCGCGACTCGCGTGAGATCGTGAACTTTGTGAACTCCCCCCGCTACGCGGTGGTCACCACAGCCTGAATTACGGGCGCAATCTGGGGCGTCGCACTTCCCGACGGCGCTGATTTGTCCGAGAAGCGTGCGGGTTCTAAGCTCCAGCCGAAATTGGAAAGGGATAGAATCTACTGTGGCCAACCTGTTCCAGGACGATGCGCCCCCGGCCCTGCCGGCGGCTCACCAGCCGCTCGCCGAGCGGTTGCGGCCACGGTTGCTCGCCGATGCGGTGGGCCTGCGCTACCACGGCGTGTCGGCGGTGTTCACCGGCGTCGCCGAGCTGAAGAAGGTATTCGCCGAAGCGCGCGAACACGCGCGCCGGCCACCAGGCGCTGCTGTTCGTGGACGAGATCTGCCGCTGGAATGTATGACCGGCCCATCTAAACTCTAGCTGCTGCGTCAATGACTTACGTCAGATTATCTAACTGCCCGCCATAATCAGATGCGTGCTGGCAACGAGACGTGTAGGTGATGGGTATGGCGTCTCTATTTGAAGCTACGGCGCGTAAGCCACTCGCTGAGGAACTTCGACCGGCCCGCCTCTCCGACGTGTTGGGCCAAGACCATCTTCTTGCATCAGGTGCCCCCATCGAGCGGATGGTCCGCACCGGAAAGCTGACATCCTTCATTCTCTGGGGGCCGCCAGGTACGGGAAAGACCACCATCGCGCGGCTCGTTGCCAAAGAAGCCGGGGTGGAGTTCGTCCAGCTTTCAGCCGTCCTGTCGGGCGTTGCCGACCTTCGCCGCATGATCGACACCGCGCGAAAAAACCGCCAAGGGTCCGGCCGGCAAACCGTCCTCTTTGTCGACGAGCTACACCGGTTCAATCGGACGACCCAGGATGCCCTCCTGCCCCACGTCGAAGATGGCACGATCATTCTCATCGGTGCCACGACCGAGAACCCGAGCTTCAGCATCGTTGCCGCGTTGCTCTCGAGGACCAAGGTCTACACGCTTCAACGGTTTGACACCGCAACGTTGGGCGCCCTCCTTGAGCGCGCAGAGGTGTTCGTCGAGCGCCAGTTGCCGCTGACTGACGACGCGCGACAGACACTCATCACGATGGCCGACGGCGATGGTCGCTATCTCCTCGGTTTGGCCGAGGATTTGTTCAACCTGCCTTCGGGTGAACCGCTCGACGTCGCCGCGCTTGCTGATGCGGTACAGAAGCGCGCGCCGATCTACGATCGTGCCCAGGAGGCGCACTACAACCTCCTCAGCTGCTTCCACAAAAGCCTGCGCGGCAGCGACGTCGATGCAGCCCTTTACTGGGCGGCCCGAATGATGACGGCCGGCGAGGATTCCGACACGATTTTCCGGCGCCTCGCATGCGCCGCCTCGGAAGACGTCGGGATGGCTGACCCCAACGCCCTCCCCCAGGTGATCACCGCGTGGCAAGCCTTCGAGCGCGTCGGCTGGCCGGAAGGCCGCCTCTTCATGGCGCAGGCGATCACCTACGTGGCGACCGCGCCGAAATCCAATGCGGCGTACATGGCATTCGGCGCTGCCCTTGAGCTCGCGGATCGCACCGGCTCGCTTCCACCGCCGATGCACATCCTCAACGCGCCTACCAAGCTGATGAAGGAACTGGGCTATCACCAGGGCTACCAATACGATCACGATTATCCGGACGCCTTCTCCGGCCAGGAGTTCTTCCCGGACGACCTGACCGGCTCCGCTCGGCCAAAGTTCTACGAACCCAACGAACGAGGTTTCGAGCGCGATATCCGCAAGCGCCTCGACTTCTGGGAACGACGTCGCTCCAGCTCGGGCATCAGCGAAGATTAAGCAGGCATGCAACGCAATGGCGGGCGATAGACTTTGCTAGATTTCTGTATCGCCCCGCCGAGCGCAGCGATGTCAGGCGCCTTCTGCCGGACTCGTCGGAAGTCTTCGTGGGTCCGCTTATCGACGTAGAGAATGTCCGTGTAGGCTGGTGGCGGATCTTTGCCGCGATGGCCGATGATCGGCACTTTGAGTACCTGATCCTCGATTCAACCATCGTGCGCGCCCACCAGCACGCCGCGGGCGCCAAAAAAGGGTCTAAAGATCAGGTCCTGGGACGTTCCAGAGGCGGTCTGAGCACAAAGATCCATCTGGCAGTGCGTGGCCTTGGCCGCCACCATCCTCTGGTCACGCTAAATGTCCACACCGCCTAGAGCTGCCCCTTGGCTCGCGCCTCGGCGTAGCGCTTGGAGGCGGCTTCGGCGTTGGCATAGGCTTCCTGCAGTTCGTGCGACCAGTAGCGCAGGGAATTGAGCGGAATGCGCTGGCCGGTCACGGCGCAGACGACATGGTCGCCCGCGGATAGCACGCGATAGCTGCCGGAAAGATACTGGATGCGGGCCGGACGCCCGCCGTTCATGTTCAGCATTACAAAAGCACTCCTTGCCGCTCGGGCGCCGCTGCGCGCGGGGCGCGAGCCGGTTTCGGCCGCGGGGCCGCCTCGCCTGTCGTCACATCGACGTCACCATCGGCGAACACGACCGTCAGCTCAACCGCCTGCCGCGCATCGGTCGCATGGCTCACGACACGGCCGCTCCGGTCCTTCACCACGGCATAGCCACGTTGCAATGTGGCGAAGGGGCTCAAGGTTTCCAATAGGCGCGAGGCCTGTTCGAGACAGTTCGCCTCATGATGCCCCAGTTCGTCGCCAGCGCATTTGAGCTGATAGCTCTGCCGGGCGAGCTCATTCTCCGCAATGCGCAGCCGCTGCGCGAACAGCCCCGGCCGCAGCGGCGCCGAGGCGCGCTCGTACCGCACACGCTGCTTCTGGGCATTTGCCGACAGCGCGCGCGGCAGACGGTCGCTCAATTCGTCGAAGCGCTGCTGGCGCAACGCGAACAGCTCACGCGGAGTCGGTAGCCGGCAGGCGACCGCCTGCACGCGCTCGGCCATCCCGGTCATATCCTTCGACAGCGCGCGGTCGAGGCGAAGCCCCAGCGTGCCGACGGTATAGATCAGGTCATCGCGCACCGGCACCGCGATCTCGGCCGCCGCCGTCGGCGTCGGCGCCCGGCGGTCGGCCGCATAGTCGCACAAGGTGGTGTCGGTCTCGTGCCCGACCGCGCTGATCGTCGGGATGCGGCTTTCCGCGACCGCGCGCACGACGGCCTCCTCGTTGAAGGCCCACAGGTCCTCGATCGAGCCGCCGCCGCGCGCGACGATCAGCAGATCGGGGCGCGGGACCGGGCCGCCCGGCGACAGCGCGTTGAAGCCGCGAACGGCACGCGCCACCTGCTCGGCCGCTCCCTCCCCCTGCACCAGCACCGGCCAGACCAGCACCCGGCGCGGGAATCGATCCGACAAGCGATGAAGAATGTCGCGAATCACCGCGCCGGTCGGCGAGGTGACGACGCCGATCACTTGCGGCAGGAACGGCAGCGGCTTCTTTCGCTCGGCGGCGAACAGACCTTCGGCCGCGAGCTTCGCCTTGCGCTGTTCGAGGAGCGCCATCAGCGCACCGGCGCCAGCGGGCTCCATCCGCTCGATGACGATCTGATATTTCGATCGGCCGGGATAGGTGGTGAGCTTGCCGGTGGCGATCACCTCCAGCCCATCTTCGGGGCGAAAGCGCAGCGCCGCGGCCGGCCCCTTCCACATCACGCCGTCGAGCACGGCATTCTCGTCCTTGAGACAGAGATAGACGTGCCCCGAAGCCGCGACCTTCAGCCCCGAGATCTCGCCACGCACCCGCACATGGCCGAACGCGTCCTCGACCGTGCGCTTCAAGGCGTGCGCGATCTCGGAGACCGAGAATTCAGGGGTATTGGCTGGCGGGCTTGTCGTCATGTTGTCTCCGGACCGGCCGCCCCTTACAACGCCCGGCACTCAAGCGATAAGGGGCTTTGCGCATGAACGTCCTGGTAATCGGCGGCGGCGGACGCGAACACGCGCTGTGCTGGAAGCTCGCGCAGTCGCCGCGGCTCGGCAAGCTCTATTGCGCACCGGGCAATGCCGGGATCGCGCAGGTGGCCGAATGTATCGGGCTGAACCCATCCGATCACGCCGCGGTGATCGACTTCTGCCGTACCAATGACATAGGCCTCGTGGTGATTGGCCCGGAGCAGCCGCTCGTCGAGGGCTTGGCCGACACGCTGCGCGATGCCGGCATCAAGACGTTCGGCCCGTCGGCGGCAGCCGCGCAGCTCGAAGGCTCGAAAGGCTTCACCAAGGATCTGTGCCACGCCCACGGCATTCCGACCGCGGGCTACGCCCGGTTCGAGCGCGCCGATGCAGCCCGCGACTATCTCGCGACGCACCCGCTGCCGGTCGTGATCAAGGCGGACGGTCTCGCCGCCGGCAAGGGCGTCGTCATCGCTGAAACGCGGGCCGAGGCCGAAGCCGCGATCGACATGATGTTCGGCGGCGGCCTGGGCGGCGCGGGGACAAGCGTCGTGATCGAGGAATTCATGACCGGCGAGGAAGCGAGCTTCTTCGCCTTCGTCGACGGTGAGGTCGCGGTGCCGCTGGTGGGCGCACAGGATCACAAGCGCGTCGGCGACGGCGATGTCGGCCCGAACACCGGCGGCATGGGCGCCTATTCGCCCGCGCCGGTGCTGACGCCCGAATTGCAGGCGCGCGTCATGCGCGAGATCATCGAGCCGACCGCCCGCGCGATGGTGGCGGCCGGCACGCCGTTCAGCGGCGTGCTCTACGCCGGGCTGATGCTGACCGCCGAGGGCCCCAAGCTGATCGAGTATAATGCCCGCTTCGGGGACCCCGAATGCCAGGTGCTGATGATGCGGCTGAAAAGCGATCTGCTCGACGCATTGCTCGCCGTCAGCAGCGGCGAGCTCGGCGCGCTCAGCCTCGAATGGCACGACGCGACGGCGCTGACCGTGGTGATGGCGGCCGAAGGCTATCCCGGGACGCCGAAGAAAGGCACCGAGATCCGCGGCGTCGGTGCGGCCGAAGCGACGGGCGCGATCGTGTTCCACGCCGGCACCGTGCGCGATGCCGGCGGGCGGCTCCTCGCCAACGGCGGCCGCGTGCTCGCGGTAACTGCTCTTGGTGAGAGCGTGACCGAGGCGCAGCGGCGCGCCTATGCTGCCGTCGACGGGATCGACTGGCCGGGCGGCTTCTGCCGCCGCGACATCGGCTGGCGGGCGGTGGAACGGGAGAAGAGCTGATGGCGAGCCGGCAGGAGCAGTTTTCGGGGACGAGCGAGGTCCGCGAGCAGCACCGCTTCGATGCCGGCGCCTTGGAAGCCTGGATGCGGGAGAATATCGAAGGCTTCCGCGGGCCGCTCACCGTCGAGCAGTTCAAGGGTGGGCAATCGAACCCGACCTACAAGCTGATCACGCCGGGCAAGAATTACGTCATGCGCCGCAAGCCGCCCGGCCTGCTTCTGAAATCGGCGCATGCGGTCGACCGCGAATATGCCGTGATCACGGCGCTGGGGAAGACCGGCTTTCCGGTTGCCAGGACCTACGGCCTGTGCACCGACGATGCGGTGATCGGTACCTGGTTCTACATCATGGACTGCGTCGACGGCCGTGTGATCTGGGACACCACTTTCCCGGATGTGCCGCGCGAGGAACGCCGCGCCTATTTCGATGCGATGAACGAGACAATCGCACAGCTCCATACCACCGACTATGCCGCGATTGGTCTCTCGGACTTCGGCAAGCCCGGCAATTATTTCGCTCGCCAGATCGCGCGCTGGTCGAAGCAGTATGTCGAGGATGTCGAAGCGGGTCGCTTTTCCTCAATGGACAAGCTCGTTGAATGGCTGCCCGAGAATATCCCAGCCGGCGACGAGACCTCGATCGTCCACGGCGACTACCGTTGCGACAACATGATCTTTCACCCGACCGAGCCCAAGGTGCTCGCCGTGCTTGACTGGGAGCTATCGACGCTCGGTCATCCGCTCGCCGACTTCACCTACCATCTCATGATGTACCGCATGCCGCCGCAGGAGACGGCGGGCCTGATGGGCCGCGACTTGGCCGAGATCGGCATCCCGAGCGAGGACGAATATGTCGCCGCCTATTGCCGCCGCACCGGCCGGCCAGATGGTATTCCCAATCTCGACTTCTATCTCGCCTACAACATGTTCCGACTCGCGGCGATCATCCACGGCATCCGTGGTCGCGTCGTGCGGGGCACGGCCGCCAGCGCGCACGCCAAGGCGATGAGCGAGCGGGTGGAGCCGCTGGCCGACCTGGCATGGCATCAGGCCTTGAAGGCACAAGGCAAGGCATAGCGCACGCGCTTCGTGCCGGCCGCACGATGAAGTTTCCGTTTTAGTAACCCTTTTTGTGCGACGAGTCGGGCTGTGATGCCAGCCCTATGGACCAAAGCTTCCCGCCCCAAGGCAGCGACCGAGTATCCTCGGCGCAAGATCATGCTGTGGGTAGCGATCGTCGGCATCCTGTTCGGGCTCCTCGACTTCGGTGCGCCGCTCGAAGATGCGCTCCGCATCGGCAGGAATAACCTCCGCAGCCAGAATGGCAGCGGCGATATTGTTCTTGTGGCGATCGACAATCGAAGTGTCGAAGAGCTCGGCGAATGGCCTTGGCCAAGAAGCCGCTACGCCCAACTGGTAGATCAACTGAGATCATCCGGCGCTGTAAAGATCGGCCTAGATCTCGATCTACCTGGCCGATCGAACCTAGCTGAAGACCGTCTTCTTTCGGAGGCATTGGCCCACACACCGAACGCAATCATACTTTCGACCCGGTTCGTCCAGGATCCGGGAACGAAGTCACGCACCCAAGTCTTGCCATTGGCAGCCTTTCAAGAGCACACAACGCTCGCAAGCACCAATTCGCAGTATAATTTCCGGAACGAAGTCTGGCGGCTCCCCTATAGCATTGAAATCGAGGGTAGGTCCTATCCGACGTTTGCTGCTGCCTTAGCTGGCTCATCAATACGCAAGGGAGAGTTCCTGATCGATTACTCGGTCAAGCTAGACTCAATACCGGTGGTAAGCGCCGTCGATGTACTGAAGCGTCGGCTTTCTCGGGAAACCTTTGCCGGCAAAACGATCGTCATCGGGCCAACCCTATCAGGCGTAGGGATTTCCATGTATATTCCCGGCAGCGAAAAGGTGTCGGGCAGCTATCTTCACGTCTTGGGCGCCGAGACCCTGAAAAAAGGCCGGCCAGTCGATCTCGGCTGGTTCGTAGTTTTCACTGTCACGTTTGGCCTGATCTTCATCTACATTTACAGAGAACGGCGGCTGCTGGCGCGTTTGGCCCTTTGCGGTGCGTTCGTCATTACGTTGGTTGCGCCGCTGTTTGCCGAAAGCAGGCTCATATCCTTCAGCGTCATGCCGGCTCTCATTGCGGTGCTGGTCGCCGTCGCAATGCGCGGTTGGTGGAAAGTTCAGCAGTCGTACCGCGCCCGCAGCCTGATCAACGCCGTGTCGGGATTACCCAACTTGGCCGCACTGCGTGAGGAGGCCATGGACGGGGGCATGCCGTTGGTCGCCGCACGCATCCACAACTTCGCGGAAATCACGTCGGCTCTACCGCATGAAGGCGAGCGATCGTTAGTCGAACAGATCGCCGCCCGGCTGGCGATCGGCTCGGGGGGCGCGCAAATCCACCAAGGCGACGAAGGCATCTTCGTCTGGCTTGCGCCCGAAGTCGTCCTGCCCACGCTCGGCGATCAGCTCGAAGCCCTGCATGCGCTCTGCCGCACGCCTATCATCGTTGGCGGCACCGCGGTGGATCTCGCGGTCACCTTCGGGGTGGAAACCGGGAGCGGCCGCTCGATCTCCAGCCGCATCGGAAGCGCGCTCGTTGCCGCCGACGAGGCACTCGCCTCGGGCCGGCGCTGGCAGCCGTTCGACACCGCCAAGCTGAAGGATGCCGCCTGGAAGCTGTCGCTGCTCGGGCAGCTTGAAGCAGCGATCGACGCCGGCGAGATCTGGGTGGCCTACCAGCCCAAGATCGATCTGGTGACGAAGCGTATCATCGGTGCCGAGGCCTTGGCCCGCTGGACTCATCCCGAAAAGGGCGAAGTAAGCCCGGTGGAGTTTATCCCAGCTGCCGAGCAGCACAACCGCATCGAGAAGCTGACGATGCATGTGCTGCAGGACGCGATCCGCACGGCAGCACATATCAACAGCCAGGACATCGAGTTCGAAGTCGCCGTCAACCTATCGGCCCGACTGCTCGATAGCACCGATCTTGCGAAGAAGATCACAACGCTTCTGGCCGAGTGCCGCCTGGACGCACGGCGACTGACGCTCGAGGTCACCGAGTCGGTTGCCATTACCGGTGGCGATCGCTCGATCGAGGTGCTCGGCCAGTTGCGGGCGCTCGGGGTCAATATCTCGATCGACGATTACGGGACCGGCTTCTCGACGCTCGAAGCCCTGAAGAAGATACCCGCGACCGAGATCAAGATCGACAAGGGCTTCGTCCGCATGATCGATCGGAGCCAGAGTGATCGGCTGATGGTGAACTCGACGATACAATTGGCCCATTCGCTCGGACGCACCGTCGTGGCCGAAGGCGTCGAGTCGGCCGACATCCTCCATGCGCTGGAAGCCATGGGCTGCGACAAGGCGCAAGGCTTCCTGATCGGCCGGCCGGCTGCGAAAAACGCGCTATTCAATCTGCTGACGCCGATACGGAAACGTACGGCTGCCTGACAATCCGCCATGACCGAAATGCGTTAACCATAAACTTCTTGTTAACCACATTCGTTAAGCATAACCTTCTGCTCGCACGCACGAGTCGCTTGGGATTCGTGCGTCGGTCAAAGGGGTCGATATGGAACGCACGAAATTGCCGCCGCAGAAGGGCTTCTGGGACTGGGTTTATGGTGGCGGCTGGAACTGATCCGGTCGTCAGCTTAGCCTGACATCGAAGCCCCGGCCCTCTGGCCGGGGCTTTTTCATTGCCGATGGCACGACGGCCAAGCGCCGCTAAAGCTCAGTCTCCTCAGCCACCGGTCCGGATGTCAGCGAGGCGAGTACCTTGTCGACCTTGCGACCGTCCATGTCGATGACCTCGAACCGCCAGCTGCCCACGGTGAAATGCTCTCCGGTCTCCGGTAGATGCCGGAGCTGGTCGAGCACATAGCCTGCCACCGTGTGGTAATCGCGGTCGTCGGTCAGCTCGATGCCGAGGCGGTCGGCCATTTCATCCGCCGGAAGCGAGCCCGACAGCAGCCACGAGCCGTCCTCGCGCTGCACCGCCGGCGGATCGGTGCCGACATCGACGTCCGAGCGGAACGAGCCGGCGATCGCGGCGAGCAGGTCCGCCGGCGTCACCACGCCTTCGAAATGGCCATATTCGTCGTGCACGAACGCCATCGGAACGTCGGCGTCGCGCAGCACGGTGAGCACATCCATCGCGTCCATGAGGTCGGGCACCACCACGACGGGCCGCGCGAGCGCACGCAGGTCGAGTTCCCGCCCCTCAAGCAGGGCGGCGACGACGTCGCGCGCCTGGATCACGCCGATGATCCTGTCGACCGCCCCTTCGGCGATCGGCAGCCGGGTATGCGGCGTCTCGACGAGGCGGGCGCGCACGGTCGCTTCGTCGGCGTCGGCCTCGATCCAGTCGACCTGCCCGCGCGGGGTCATCACGGCCCGGACCGGCCGGTCGGCGAGCCGCATGACGCTTGAGATCATCGCGCGCTCGTTTTCCTCGATAACGCCGGCCGTCGTGGCTTCGGCGACCACGAGGTGAAGCTCCTCGGCGGTCACCTGGTTCTCCGATTCGCGCTGGAGCCCGAAGGCGCGGAACACGAGGCCGGTCGACTGGTCGAGCAGCCACACCAGCGGCGCCCCGATCCGCGCCACCATAAGCATGATCGGCGCCACGGCGGCAGCAATCGGCTCCGGCGACCGCAGGGCGAACTGCTTGGGCAGCAGCTCACCGATGATCAGCGAGAAATAGGTCGTCAGCGCGATGACGACGCCGAAGCCCAATTCCTGCGCGGCATCGGCCGGGACCCCCAGCATCACCAGCCGCTCGCCCACCGGCTGCCCGAGCGTCGCGCCCGAATAGGCGCCGGCGACGATCCCGACGAGCGTGATGCCGATCTGGACGGTGGAAAGGAACCGCCCCGGATCCGACTGGAGGTGGAGCGCGGTGGCGGCGCCCCGGCGGTGCGCCTTCTCCATCGCCTGCAGCCGCGGCTTGCGCGACGATACGATCGCCAGTTCGGACATCGAGAAGAACCCGTTGATCGCGATCAGGGCGAAGATGATCGCGACGTCGAACCAAGGAAAAGGTTGCATGTGCTGGTAACGATCGGCTCCTAAGGGGGCTGCATATAAGCACTTGCACCGGCAACGTGCAGCATCCGAAACGAGATCATGACCGAGAAACTGTTCACGATGACGTGCGGCGCGGGCTCGTCCCCGCTCGTCCTGATCCACGGATGGACCTGCGACCATGAGGCGATGCTGCCCGTGGCGGAGGCTTTCCCCAACCATATCAGCCTGCTCGTCGATCTGCTCGGGCATGGGCGGAGCCCCAGGTCGGACAGCTACGCGATCGAGCGTCAGGCGCAGGCCGTACTCGGTGTGGCGCCGGCGCGCGCCATATGGGTCGGCCACTCGATGGGTGGACAGGTCGCGCTCGCCGCGGCGGCCATGGCGCCCGACCGGGTCGCCGGCATCGTGCTGCTCGATCCGGCATTCATCACGCCGCACGAAAAGGCGCGCGCCTTCGGCGAGTCGATGCGGGCTCAACTGGCGCGGGTGGACATCCCGTCGATGATCGATGCCTTCGCGCGCCACCAGTTCGTCAAGGCGGCCGACCCGGCCGCCGTGGACCGCCTCGTCGAGGTCATGCGGAGCACGGACCCGGCCGTCACGCGGGCGGCGTGGGACGCCGTGGTGGATTGGGACGGCCGAACGACGCTCGAGCAGGTGCAGTGCCCCGTCCTGCTCATTGCGATCGACAAGCCGCTCAACCGCCCCGCCGACCTCGCGCGCATCAACAATAAAGTAATGACCGCCCAAGTCGCAGGATCAGGGCATACGCTTCAATTCGAGGTTATGGATCAGATCAAGCCGATGATCTTAAGATTTCTTGAAATTAACGATCTGCTCATTGCCGGTTAAGGTAAGTTGTGCGGAACAGAAGTGGGCACGTCGCGTAGTAGGATGAGCCATTCGAGTTCAGGAAGAAGAGGGTTAAATGGCCGTTCATAGCAAGTTAATCTTGGGCCTCGCCGCCGCCGGCCTGCTGGCGAGCACGTCCGCCTGCACCACCGATCCGGTCACCGGCCAGCAGCGGATCTCGAAGGCCGCGATCGGCGCGGCGATCGGCGGCGTCGGCGGTCTCCTGGCCGGCGACGTGATTGGCGGCCGGCACGATCGCACCGAGAAGATCGTCGGTGCCGGCATCGGCGCCATCGCCGGCGGCGCGATCGGCTCGTACATGGACAAGCAGGAGAAGGAGCTGCGCGAGAAGACCGCGGGCACCGGCGTCCAGGTCGAGCGCCAGGGCAACGAGCTCCAGCTCAACATGCCGGCCGGCATCACCTTCGCGTTCAACTCGTCGGAGGTGCAGCCGCAGTTCCGCGCGACGCTGGATCAGGTCGCGCAGACGCTGTCGCAGTACAACCAGACCTACATCGACGTGTACGGGCACACCGACAACGTCGGTTCGGACGCCTATAATCAGACGCTGTCCGAGCAGCGCGCCGCCTCCGTCGCCAATTATCTGTCGGGCCGTGGCGTCAACCGCGCCCGCATCGCGACGCGCGGCTTCGGCGAGAGCCAGCCGGTCGCCTCGAACGACACCGAGGTCGGGCGCGCCCAGAACCGCCGCGTCGAGATCCGCGTGGTCCCGGTGACCCAGCAGGATGTCAATTCGGTCAGCTAAGCGGTTACCGAGACCGCATCGAAGGCCCCTCCGGCATCGGCTGGAGGGGCCTTTTCATGAACGCCGCTCGCGGAAGAAGCCGCGCAGCAGTTCCGCCGCATCGCGCTCCGCGATCCCGCCGTACACCTCCGGCCGGTGGTGACAGGTGGCGTGCGAATAGACGCGCGGGCCGTGATCGACGCCCCCGCCCTTCGGGTCGGCCGCGCCATAGTAAAGCCGGCGTATGCGGGCGAAGCCGATCGCCGCGGCACACATCGGGCACGGCTCGAGCGTCACATAGAGATCGCAGTCGACCAGCCGCTCGCTGCCGACGGCGGCACAGGCCGCCCGGATGGCGAGCATCTCGGCATGCGCCGTCGGATCGTTCAGCTCCCGCGTGCGGTTGCCGGCCTCGGCCAGCACCTGTCCGGATGGCGCGACGACGACCGCCCCGATCGGTACCTCGCCCCGCGCCAGCGCTTCCTGGGCTTGGTCGAGCGCTCGCACCATGGCGGCGGAGGGAGGGAATGGACCGGTCACGATCCGAGCGTTAGCGCTGCATCCCGAAAAGAAAAAGCTCGCGCATAGGCGCGAGCCTCAAAGAGCGCTGATCAGGTGGCGGCGGATGACCGCGGCGACCGAGATCGCGTGGACGCGTCGGGGCCCTACGCCCCGGCCGCGTTGGCAGGCGGGTTCCGATGCCTGACCCTTCCGTGCAATCCTGTCCGACC
>JAEZQR010000271.1 GCA_023413015.1 Pseudomonadota bacterium | reverse complement strand
AGCGGCTATCTGACCCTGCGCTCGCTCGACGAGCGGCTGCGGATCGCGCAGGCGACGCTGGCGGCGCGGAGCGAGGCGCTGCGGCTGGCGCGATCGCGGGCCGCATCGGGCTATACCTCGCAGCTCGAGCTCCGGCAGGCCGAGGCCGAATATGAGGCGACCGCACAGCTCGTGCCGCAGGCGGAGTTGGCGATAGCCCGGCAGGAAAATGCCCTGAGCGTTCTGCTCGCCCGCCCGCCGGCCCCGATCCCGCGCGGGCAACCGCTCGACGCGATCCGCTTCCCGGCGATCTCCGGCGGCGTGCCTTCCGAGCTGCTGCGACGGCGCCCCGACATCGCGCAGGCCGAGCTGACGCTGGCTGCATCCGATGCGACGCTGGCGGCGGCGCGGGCGCAGTTCCTGCCGCAGATCCGCCTGACCGGCACGGCCGGGGCGCTCGTTGCCTCCAGCCTTGGCGATCCGATCGCGATCTGGTCGATCGGCGCGAGCATCCTGGCGCCGCTCTTCGAGGGCGGCCGCCTCCGCGCCCAGGTCGACACGGCCGCGGCCCGGCGCGATCAGGCGGCTTTCGCCTATCAGCGGACCGTCCTGACGGCATTCCGCGAGGTCGAGGACAATCTGGCGGCTGTGCTGCGATTGGGCGAGCAGAGCACCCATCTGGAGGCGCAACGCGCCGCGCTTGCCGACGCGCTCCGTCATGCCGAGAACCGCTACCGTGCCGGCTATGCGTCCTATCTGGAGCAGCTCGATGCGCAGCGGAACCTGCTCAATGCCGAACTCGCGCTCGTGCAGGCGCGCGCGGACCAGTTCAGCGCGCTTGTCGCGCTGCATCAGGCTATGGGCGGCGGCTGGACCGTTGGGCCGAACGCTGGCGTTGGCGGTTGACAGCTGCCTCATCTGTCAGGTTTCACGTGCCCGATCATTCACACGCTGGTTTGTGTATACAGCCCCGTAATTATACGGTATACTTGCATCGAGTCGGGGTGTTTGCGGTCCTGTCGATCGAGTTGGCGTGACAATCCGTCGCCGGGGCATTCAAGATCCTGAAAATACGAGTAAGGGCAGCTCGCTCCGCGGCATCGGCTGTGTGGTGAGCGACCCTTGAAATCGCATAGAGCGCACTGAGCCAAACCGGGGGGTACGGTGAAGTCACTAGGTTCTGCTCGGCGACCGCTGAAGGCGGCGGTCGTCGTTTCGTTGCTTTTCCTGTCCGCCTGCGCGACGGTCCGGCCGGTAGAGCTCGATGCCGGCGAAATCACCTCGGTCAGCCGGGCCGATCGGCAGCTGGCGTCGCAGGTGCCGCCGATTTCGGGGTCGCTGTCGCTCTACGAGGCGATCGCCCGCGCCCTCAAATACAACCTCGACCAGCGTGTAAGCCTTGCCGAGCAGGCGGTCGCGACGCGTCAGCTCGACGTGACCAAGCGCGAGATGCTGCCGGCGATCATGGCGAACGCCGGCTATACCGCGCGCGACCAGGATCTGACCCGGCGCAGCGTCGATGCCGTGACGGGCGGGCCGTCGAACGCCAACCCGTTCATCAGCCAGGAGCGCAGCCACCTCGTCACCGAGCTCGGCGCGACCTGGAACCTGCTCGACTTCGGCGTGGGCTATTACAACGCCAAGCAGCAGGCGAACCGCATCCTCATCGCCGGCGAACGGCGCCGCAAGGTCGTGCACACGCTGATCCAGGACGTGCAGACGGCGTTCTGGCGGGCCTATAGCGCACAGGTGCTGCGCGCCGAGATCGTCGAGACCATCAAGGTCGCCGAGGCGGCGCTGAAGGATGCACAGGCCGCCGAGCAGGAGCAGCTTCGCTCGCCGCTCGACTCGTTACGCTTCCAGCGGCAGCTGCTCGAAAACCTGCGTACCCTTGAGGCGCTCGATCAGGAGCTCTCGACCGCCAAGCTCGACCTCGCGCGGCTGATCAACGTGCCGATGACCGCGGATTTCACGCTGGCCGAGCCGACGGCGGATTTCACCGACGCCGTGCTCAAGATCCCGGTCGAGCAGCTCGAGGAGCTGGCGATCCGCGGCAACGCCGATCTGCGCGAGCAGCATTACAATGTGCGCAACGCGCGGCTTGAGGCGCGCAAGGCGATGATGCGCCTCTTCCCGCGCTTGTCCTTCGACTACGGTTTCAACTACGACACCGACAAGTTCCTCATTCACAACAGCTGGAACGATGCCGGCGCTAACCTGGCGTTCAACCTGCTGAACCTCGCCAACATCCCGCTCACCAAGCGCCTCTCGGCAGCAGGCATCGCGCTCGCCGACCAGCGTCGTGTGGCGACGCTGATGTCGATCATCAGCCAGGTGCATATCGCGCGGCAACAATACGACAACGCCCGGCGCCTCTATGCGCGGACTGACGCCCTGACCGACGTCGAGCAGCGGATCGTGACGCAGATGGGCAACCGCGAGCAGGCGGCGGTCCAGGGCAAGCTCGAAACGGTTACCGGCAAGACCTCGCTCATCATCACGATGCTGCGCCGCAACCAGGCGCTGTCGCAGGTCTATGCCGCCGAAGGGCGGATCCAGGCCACGCTCGGGCTCGATCCGGGGATCGCGCAGGTCGATCGCCTGAGCCTTCCGGAGCTGACCGAAGCCGTCCGGCGCTCGCTGACCGCGTGGCAGGGCTCGCTCGGTCCGCAGGCCGCCGAGCCTGCGTCTGGGGCGATGTGAGACATGGCTTCCGGGATTCCCGGAGCGAAGGGCCCGGCGCGCCGGGCAGGGGGATTTTGTAATGCGTAGCGGACCGGGCCGGCATGCCGGCGGCATTATCGCAGCGGCGGCCGTGGTGGCCGTTGGGCTGCTTTCGATCATCGCCATCGAACCGGCGTCGGCGGCGCCGGGCGTGCGCATCCGCGAGGTGCGGGCGCAGCTGACGCCACGGCGCTACACCACGATCTCCTCCGAGATTTCGGCGCGGATCAGCCGCATCCATGTGCCGGAGGGCGGCGCCTTCCGCGCCGGCCAGCCGCTGGTGAGCTTCGACTGCTCATTGCAGGGGGCACAGCTCCGCAAGTCGGAGGCGGAGCTGGCCGGCGCCGAGAAGACCTACACCGCCAACAAGCGCCTCAAGGAGTTGAACTCGGTCGGCGCGATCGAGCTCGAGACCTCGCAGGCCGCCGCCCGCCGCGCCGCCGCCGACGTCGACATGTCGCGGACACTGCTCCGCAAGTGCCAAGTGGCGGCGCCGTTCTCGGGCCGCGTCGCCGAGCAGCGCGCCCGCGAGCAGCAGTTCGCGCAGCCCGGGCAGCCGCTGCTCGAGATCATCGACGATTCGGCGCTGGAGCTGGATTTCCTCGCGCCGTCGCGATGGCTCGTCGCGCTGAAGCCGGGCGCCCGGTTCACCGTCCGCATCGACGAGACGGGGCGCACCTATCCCGCATCGGTGGTGCGCACCGGCGCCCGCATCGATCCGGTCAGCCAGTCGATCAAGGTCAAGGGCGTCATCGTCGGACGCTTCCCCGAGTTGCTGGCCGGCATGAGTGGCGTGGTCGCGTTCCCGGCGACGAAGACGAACTGAACCTTCGCAACAGGCGAGAAGGAGCGGCACGATGGCGAGCAAGATGGACAAGGACGGCCGCTCCATGATTCCGGGAGGCGATCGTCCGGCACGCATCAAGCGGCCGAAGCCGGCCCCCTTCGCGCTCGAGCCGCGGTTCGTCTTCGACGCCGCCGCAGCGGCCGATGTCGTCCAGGCGGCAGACAAAGTCGCGCCCGCCGTCCTCGAACGAACGCTCGCCGA
>JAEZQR010000259.1 GCA_023413015.1 Pseudomonadota bacterium | reverse complement strand
TGGCGAGGAGTCCGGCTTCATGCGCGAGGTCGACGGAAAGACCGTCGCGCTTACCGACTCCAACCACAAGCGCCGCCGCGACTGCCAGATCGAGGACGAACGGCTGCGAACTGCGCTCCGCACCCGCCTCCGCGACCGCCTCGTCCCGCAGATCCACAAGGCCTTCCAGTTCCAGGCGACGCACATCGAACGCTACATCGTCGCCTGCTACGCCGCCGAAACCGGCGGCTACTTCCGCCCCCACCGCGACAACACCACCAAGGGCACGGCGCATCGGCGTTTCGCCGTGACGATCAATCTCAATGCCGAAGGTTACGAGGGCGGCGACCTACGCTTTCCCGAATTCGGTCCGCGGCTCTACCGTGCACCGACCGGCGGAGCGGTGGTGTTCTCCTGCTCGCTGTTGCACGAAGCGATGCCGGTAACGCGAGGGCGACGCTATGCGACCCTGCCGTTCCTGTATGACGAGGCCGGCGCGAAGATACGGCAGGAAAATCTGAAGTTCGTCGCCTGAGCCACGTTGCGCGGCTCAATGCGTCGCGAAGTCGAGCGTTACGCTGTCCCCAATGGCCGTTGCCTGCCATTTGCCAGTCAATTCGGCCATGCGCGAACGGATAGCAGTGATCGCCGCCACATCGACAGGTGTCGCGGCATGCCCACGTGCCTCGCAGGCTAGCTCATAGAGCGCGATAAGATCGCTGGCTTCAGCAGGACCCGACCAAGCTTCGGCCTGAATCACCTCGACGAGCCGTTCGACCGCCTCCGCCGCTTCGCCACCGGGCCTGAAGGTCGCCGGCGTGCCGTCGGCCAAGCTCGACAGGAAGCCCCGCGTCGCCAGCACGCTTTCGACAGCAAAATGCACCATGTCGTGTGGAATGATGCCCTGCTTCGGGCAATCAATGCGCTCGGCGCTTCCGTCTTCACGGACCACGTCGAGCCGGTCGGTCTTCCCCGACCCCTTGGTGAAGACGAGCTGCATCGCTCAGCGCGTCGGGACCGGCGTCTCGCCCGAATAGTCGTAGAAGCCGCGGCCCGTCTTGCGGCCGTACCAGCCGGCCTCGACATATTTCACCAGGAGCGGCGCGGGGCGGTACTTCGGGTCGCCGAATCCCTCGTGCATCACGCGCATGATCGCGAGCAGCGTGTCGAGCCCGACGAAGTCGGCGAGCGTCAGTGGCCCCATCGGGTGGTTGGCGCCCAGCTTCATGCCCTGGTCGATATCGGTCACCGAGCCGACGCCCTCGCCGAGTGCGAAGATCGCCTCGTTGAGCATCGGGCACAGGATGCGGTTGACGATGAACGACGGCGAATCCTGCGCCTCGATCGCCGTCTTGCCGATCTTCTGCGCGAAGGCCTGGATCGTCGTCACGGTATTGTCGGACGTGGCGAGGCCGCGGATGATCTCGACGAGCGCCATCAGCGGCACGGGATTGAAGAAGTGCAGCCCGACGAAGCGGTCGGGCCGGTCGGTGGCGGCCGCCAGCCGGGTGACCGAGATCGACGAGGTGTTGGTGGCGAGGATCGTCTCGGGCCGCAGCTTGAGGCCGCCGAAGATCTTCGTCTTCAGCGCTTCGTTCTCGGTTGCCGCCTCAATCACGAGATCGGCGTCGGCGAAGCGGCCGGTGTCGGTGGTAAGCGCGATGCGCTTGAGCGCCGCCGCCATGTCCGCATCGGACAGCGTGCCCTTCGACACCTGGCGCAGCATGTTCTTCTCGATCGTCGCGCGACCCTTCTCGGCGCGATCCATCGCCACATCCGACAGGATGACGTCGTAGCCGCTCTGCGCCGCGACATGCGCGATGCCGTTGCCCATGAGCCCCGCCCCGATGACGCCGATCGTCTGCATGTCCCGTTCCTTCAAGCTGCCGTTCGGGCCTGACTAGGGAGGTGGCGGTTCCGGCTCAAGACGGAACAAGCATCAACTTCACGGCTTCCCGCATGTGGGTCCAGGACGAGGTGGGGTAGGTGAAGCAGGCTGTTCTCGGCGCCGCGGATCGCTTGGGGCTGTTCGCGCTCGCCCGCCGGGCGAGCGCGGCGCGCTTGCGCATCCTGTGCTACCACGGGCTGTGGACGACGCCGGGCTTCCAGTACGGCAACCGGCTGTTCATGCCGCCCGAGCAGTTCGAGCGGCGCATGACGCGGCTGAAACGATCGGGCTATCCGGTGCTCGGCCTCGACGAAGCGGCGACGGCGCTGGCCGAGGCGCGGCTGCCGGCCGGGGCGGTCGTGATCACCATCGACGACGGCTGGGCCTCGACCTTCACCCATATGCTGCCCATCCTGGAAGCGCTCGGCCTGCCGTCCACCGTCTATGTGACGAGCTGGTATGTCGGCCGCGACCTGCCGGTGGTGAACAAGGCGGTCGACTATCTCTACGCCCGTGCCGGCCGCGGCCCGCACCAGAGCGCGACGACCTCGGCCGCCATCGACGCGCTGCCCTATGAGCAGCGCGAGCCCGCCCTGCGCGATCTGTCGGCCTCGCTCGGCATTCCGCTCGACTGGTGGGAGACGCGACAGTTCCATTCGATGACGCCGGCCGAGGTCGCCGGCTGCGTCCGGCGCGGCATGGACGTCCAGCTCCACACCCATCGTCATCGCGCCGCGCCCGATACGCTGGAGGCGGAGCTCGACGAGAACCGCGTGCTTCTCGCCGAGTGGACCGGCTTGCCGCCCGCGCACTTCAGCCACTTCTGCTATCCGAGCGGCGAATATGAGCCCGAGGCCGAGCCGGTGCTGGCGCGGCAGGGCGTCCGGTCCGCGACGCTCGTTGACCAGGGGACCAACGCGCCCGGCGCGCACCCCTTCCGGCTGCGCCGCTTCCTCGACGGCCGGTCGGTCAGCGATGCGGAGTTCGATGCCTATCTGTCAGGCGCGCTCGACGTGCTCGATGCGGCGGCGGCGCGGGTGCGAGGACGGTAGCCTCAAACAAGGATGGCGCCGCCCTGGCTTTCACCGGGGCGGCGCCATTCTCATGACCGGAATTTAGTGCGTTGCGACGGCCTGCATCGCCTCGAAGCGGACGACGCGACGCTCGGCGGCGGCGCGTTCGGCGTCGGTCTTGGCGTCGCGGACGTCCTCGCGGGCGTCGGCGAGTTCGCGGGCGATCGCCTCGGCGTCGAGTTCCTCGACCGGCGTCGCCGCCTCGGCGAGGATGGTGAGGCCGGTCTCGTTCACCTCGGCGAAGCCGCCGTCGATGAAGATGCGCGCCGGCACCGCGTCGGCAGCATCGACGTAGACCTGGATCGCGCCGGGGCGGATCGTCGACATGAAGGGTGCGTGGCCGGCGAGGACGCCGAAGTCGCCCTCGCTGCCCGGTACCACCACCATGTGAACCTCGCCCGAGCGCAGGTTGCGCTCGGGGCTCACGAGGTTGAAGTGGAGCTTGTCGGCCATTACGCCGCCTCAGCCGCCATGCGCTGCGCCTTCTCGACGGCCTGCTCGATGGTGCCGACCATGTAGAAGGCGGCCTCCGGCAGGTGGTCGTACTCGCCGTTCACGATGGCGCGGAAGCCGCGGATCGTGTCCGCGAGCTGGACGAACACGCCTGGCGAGCCGGTGAACACCTCGGCGACGTGGAACGGCTGCGAGAGGAAGCGCTGGATCTTGCGCGCGCGGGCGACGGTCAGCTTATCCTCTTCCGACAGCTCGTCCATGCCGAGGATGGCGATGATGTCCTGAAGCGACTTGTACTTCTGGAGCACCTCCTGGACGGCGCGGGCGGTCTCGTAATGCTCGGCGCCGACGGTGCGCGGCTCGAGGACACGCGAGGTCGAGTCGAGCGGGTCGACCGCCGGGTAGATGCCGAGCTCGGCGATCTGGCGCGAAAGCACGGTCGTCGCGTCGAGGTGGGCGAACGAGGTGGCCGGCGCCGGGTCGGTCAAGTCGTCGGCGGGCACGTAGATCGCCTGCACCGAGGTGATCGAGCCCTTGTTGGTCGAGGTGATGCGCTCCTGGAGCTGACCCATGTCGGTCGACAGCGTCGGCTGGTAGCCCACGGCCGACGGGATGCGGCCGAGCAGCGCCGACACTTCCGAACCCGCCTGGGTGAAGCGGAAGATGTTGTCGACGAAGAACAGCACGTCCTGGCCTTCGACGTCGCGGAAATACTCGGCGATCGTCAGGCCCGAGAGCGCAACGCGGGCGCGGGCGCCCGGCGGCTCGTTCATCTGACCGAATACGAGCGCGACCTTCGAGCCTTCCGAAACGGCATTGCCCTCGGCGTCCTTCGCGATGACGCCGGCATCAAGGAACTCGTGATAGAGGTCGTTGCCCTCGCGGGTGCGCTCGCCGACGCCGGCGAACACCGAGTAGCCGCCGTGGCCCTTGGCGATGTTGTTGATCAGCTCCTGGATGAGGACGGTCTTGCCGACGCCGGCGCCGCCGAACAGGCCGATCTTACCGCCGCGGGCATAAGGCGCGAGCAGGTCGATGACCTTGATGCCGGTGACGAGGATCGAAGTCTCGGTCGCCTGATCGACATAGGCCGGCGCGGGTGCGTGGATCGGCGCGCGCAGCGTCGTCTCGACCGGACCGCGTTCGTCGATCGGCTCGCCGATGACGTTCATGATGCGGCCGAGCGTGGCCGGACCGACCGGGACGGTGATCTGCGCGCCGGTGTTAATCACTTCCTGACCGCGGACGAGACCGTCGGTCGAGTCCATCGCGATCGTGCGGACGGTGCTCTCGCCGAGGTGCTGCGCGACCTCGAGCACGAGGCGGCGGCCCTCGATCGTCGTCTCGAGCGCGGTGAGGATCTCCGGCAGCTCGCCCTCGAACGACACGTCGACGACGGCGCCGATGACCTGCGCGATGCGGCCGGCGTTGTTGGGAATCTGCGCGGTGGTGGCGGGCTTGCGGGCCATGGTGTGTTTCCTTCGCCTCTAGTCGATCAGAGCGCTTCGGCGCCCGAGATGATTTCGATGAGTTCCTTGGTGATCGCGGCCTGACGGGTGCGGTTGTAGGTAATCGTCAGGCGGTTGATCATATCGCCGGCGTTGCGCGTGGCGTTGTCCATCGCGGTCATGCGCGAACCCTGCTCCGACGCGGCGTTCTCGAGCAGCGCGCGGAAGACCTGGACCGCGATATTGCGTGGCAGCAGCTCGGCGAGGATGGCTTCCTCGTCCGGCTCATACTCGACGGCGCCGGCAACGTCGGTCGCGGGCGTGCTGCCCGTGCCGGCCGCCGGGAGCTCCACCGGGATGATCTGCCGCTCGGTCGGCTCCTGGACGAGCGCCGACTGGAAGCGCGCATAGAACAGGTGCGCGACGTCGAACTCGCCCGCCTCGTAGCGCGCGATCAGATCCTCGGCGATGTTGTGAGCGTCGGCGAAGGCGACCTTCTTGACGGCGCTGAGGTCGATGTCGCCAGCGAAGCGGTCGCGGTAGGTGCGGGCGAGCTGCGCCCGGCCCTTCTTGCCGACGAGGTAGAATTTGACGGTCTTGCCCTCGGCGATCAGCTGCTCCGCCTTACGACGGGCGGCACGGACGATGTTGGTGTTGAACGCACCGGCAAGGCCGCGCTCCGAAGTCGCGACGACGAGCAGGTGGACCTGATCCGACCCCGTGCCGGCGAGCAGCTTCGGCGATTCGGGGCCGACCGTCACGCGGCTACCCAGCGAGGCGAGCACCGCGCTCATGCGCTCGGCATAGGGGCGCGCGGCCTCGGCCGCCTCCTGCGCGCGGCGCAGCTTGGCAGCGGCGACCATCTTCATCGCCTTGGTGATCTTCTGGGTCGACTTCACCGAGGTGATGCGGACCTTGAGGCTCTTGAGGCTGGGCATTCCCGCTCGTCTCTCAATCAAGCCGACATGCGCGAACTTCCCGAAGTTCGCGCATGTCGGGGTAGGCGGTTACGCGAAGGTGCGGGCGAATTCCTTGAGGATATCCGTCAGCTTCGCACGCGTGTCGTCCGACAGGTCCTTGGT
The DNA here is from genome assembly GCA_023413015.1 of Pseudomonadota bacterium. GTDB lineage: Bacteria > Pseudomonadota > Alphaproteobacteria > Sphingomonadales > Sphingomonadaceae > Sphingoaurantiacus. Next base: position 10,749 of record JAEZQR010000259.1, on the reverse strand, counting down.
ATCGCGGATCGTCTGGAGGACGCCGGCATGGCTCGAGCGGAGGTGCGCGAGGAACGACTGCTCGAAGCGGGTGACCGCCGCGGTCGGGATGGTGTCGAGGAAGCCGTTCACGCCGGCGAAGATCGACGCGACCTGCTCCTCGAACGGCATCGGCGAGAACTGCGGCTGCTTCAGCAGCTCGGTCAGGCGCTGACCGCGGTTCAAGAGCTTCTGCGTCGCCGGATCGAGGTCCGAACCGAACTGCGCGAAGGCGGCCATCTCGCGATACTGCGCGAGCTCGAGCTTGATCGAGCCGGCGACCTTCTTCATCGCCTTGGTCTGCGCGGCCGAGCCGACGCGGCTGACCGAGAGACCGACGTTAATCGCCGGACGGACGCCCTGGTAGAACAGGTCGGTCTCGAGGAAGATCTGGCCGTCGGTGATCGAGATCACGTTGGTCGGGATGTAGGCCGACACGTCGCCTGCCTGCGTCTCGATGACCGGGAGCGCGGTGAGCGAACCGGCGCCCATCGCGTCGTTCATCTTCGCCGCGCGCTCGAGGAGCCGCGAGTGGAGATAGAACACGTCGCCCGGATAGGCTTCGCGGCCCGGCGGGCGGCGGAGCAGCAGCGACATCTGGCGGTAGGCGACGGCCTGCTTCGACAGGTCGTCGTACACGATCACGGCGTGCATGCCGTTGTCGCGGAAGAACTCGCCCATCGTGCAGCCGGTGTAGGGCGCGAGGAACTGCAGCGGCGCCGGCTCCGAGGCGGTGGCGGCGACGACGATGGAATATTCCATCGCGCCGTTCTCCTCGAGCGCGCGCACGATCTGCGCCACGGTCGAGCGCTTCTGACCGACGGCGACGTAGATGCAGTACAGCTTCTTCGACTCGTCACCGCTGGCGTTCACCGACTTCTGGTTGATGAAGGTGTCGAGCGCGACGGCGGTCTTGCCGGTCTGGCGGTCGCCGATGATCAGCTCGCGCTGGCCGCGGCCGACCGGGACCAGCGCGTCGAGCGCCTTGAGGCCCGTCTGCATCGGCTCGTGCACCGACTTGCGCGGGATGATGCCCGGCGCCTTCACCTCGACGCGGCGGCGCTCGGTGAACTCGATCGGGCCCTTGCCGTCGATCGGGTTGCCGAGCGCGTCGACGACACGGCCGAGGAGGCCACGGCCGACCGGCACGTCGACGATGGTGCCGGTGCGGCGCACCGTGTCACCTTCGCGGATCGACGAGTCGGAGCCGAACACCACGATACCGACGTTGTCGGCTTCGAGGTTGAGCGCCATGCCCTTGATGCCGCCCGGGAACTCGACCATCTCGCCCGCCTGGACGTTGTCGAGACCGTAGACGCGGGCGATGCCGTCGCCGACCGACAGCACCTGACCGACCTCTGAGACCTGCGCCTCGGTGCCGAAGTTGGCGATCTGTTCCTTGATGACCTGCGAAATTTCTGCGGCGCGGATGTCCATTGTCAGCCTTTCATCGCGAGCGCGAGAGTGTCGAGCTTGGTTTTGATCGAGCTGTCGATCATGCGCGAACCGACGCGCACGATGAGACCGCCCAGGATGGAGGGATCGACGCGAAGGTCGACCGCGACGTCGCGGCCGAGGCTCGCGCGGAGCTTGGTCTTAAGTGCGGCGACCTGCTCATCGTTCAAGGGGTGCGCGGAAGTGACCTCCGCGGTGGTTTCGCCGCGGGCATGCGCGGCGAGCTTGTTGAAGTCGCGGATGATCTGCGCCAGCACGCCGAGTCGGCGGCCCTTGGCGAGAACGCCGAGGAAGTTGCGAGTCACCGGATCGAGCCCGAGCGCATCGGCGGTGGCGAGTGAGGCACGCGTCGCCTCCTCGCGCCCGATCAGCGGGCTGGAGACGAGCGCCGCGAAATCGGGCGACTCCGTCAGGGCGCCCCGCAGGCGCGCAAGGCTCTGCGAAACGGTCTCGATCTGCTTTTGGTCGCGCGCCAGCTCGAACAAGGCAGTGGCGTAGCGCCCTGCAAGCCCGGTGACGATGCCGCCTGAAATGTCCACGGACAACCCAATCGAAATCGGTATCGGAAACGCCCTTTGCAGGCGCGGAAAACGGGCCCACGCCACGGGCGAGGGCCCCCTAGCATGGGGTCTTTTTTGTTGCAAGGCAGCATGACCGAACGTGTCGGCCCCGAACAGTGCAGGACGATGGCGGACACTCGGTGGGCGTCCGGAGACGCCGATCAGACGCAGGCGGACGTGGCGGCGTGGCAGGGATGCTCGTCACCCGACTCGACCTGGAGCGTGGCGTGGCCGATGCCGAAGCGGTGCTGGAGCTCGTGGCCGGCCTCGTGCAGCAGCGCGTCGTCGAGTCCGGCGCCGGGGCGGACGAGATGCGCGGTGAGCGCGATCTCGGTGGTGCTCATCGCCCAGATATGGACGTCGTGGACCGCCGCAACACCCGGCAGCGCGCGCAGGTAGGCCTCGACCTCGTGGCGGTCGATCCGCTCCGGCACGGCGTCGAGCGCGAGGCGGAGCGACTCCTTCAAAAGCCCCCAGGTGCCGATCGCGATGATGGCGGCGACCACGAGGCTGACGGCGGGATCGATCCAGAAGCGGCCGGTGCGCGCGATCGCCAGGCCGGCGATCACGACGCCCGCCGACACGGCGGCATCGGCCGCCATGTGCAGGAACGCGCCGCGGATGTTGATGTCGTGCTTGCGCCCCGAAAAGAAGAACCAGGCGGTGACCGCGTTGACGGCGATGCCGACGGCGGCGACCGCCATCATCGTGCCGCTGGCGACCGGCGGGGGTGCGGCGAAGCGCTGCACGGCCTCGGCGGCGATGACGCCGATCGCGACGAGCAGCAGCCCGGCGTTCGCCAGCGAGGCGAGGATGGTGGTGCGGCGGAAGCCGTAGGTGAAATTGTGCGTCGGCCGCAGCCGCGCGGCCCAGGCCGCCGCCCAGGCGAGCACGAGGCCGAGGACGTCGGAGAGGTTGTGACCGGCATCGGCCAGCAGCGCGAGCGAGTCGGCGGCGAAGCCGTAGCCCGCCTCGATGGCCACAAAGGCGATGTTGAGCGCGATCCCGACCGCGAAGGCGCGATCGAAATTGGCGGGCGCGTGGCCATGACCATGAGCGTGATGGGCGTGATCGTGCCCCAAGATGCAACTCTCCCGGCCGGTGCGGCCGTGGCAATGGACGATATCGGCTATGCTGCCAAGCCGTGCGGCGCGGTCAAGGGCATCGGTCAGGCGTCGATGGCACGCTCGACACGTCCGACGGTGCGGGTTCCCTGCCAGACCTCGACGGCATGGCGATGGCCGAACGATCGGGCCTGCGCCAGCGCCTCGGCATCATCGGCGCACACGGCATCGACGCGGCGGGCGATGCGGCCCGTTCCGTCGAGAAGATAGAAGCGGTAGTCCGGCATGGCGCCCCCATCGTGGCGACGACCTTCGGGCCGCGACCATAGGAAGCGCCCCAAGGCTCGGCCAGCCACAAAGGAAGTTAGTGGATCGCTAACCATCTTTTCCTCAGCCGTTCGCCATCAGCCGCTTGGCTGCCAGCAGCTTGAAGGCGACGAACACCAGGCCCGCCACGGCGGCGAAGCCCGCGTGCATCAGCCAGAACTGCGCGGTGGGCATCGTCTCGAAGAAGCCGCCGACATAGCCGACGAGCGAGTTCGCGCCGAAGAAGGCGAGATAGTAGAGGCCGATCACGGTCGCGTTGATCTGCGGCGGCGCCAGCCGGGCGAACAGCGCGAGGCTGACCGGCAGCATGTGCGCGAAGCCGATGCTGTTGAGGACATGGAAGGCGACGGGCCAGAACAGGCCGATCTTCTCGCCCGGCCCCTGCGTCGTCGCGGCGGCCACCAGGCAGAGCATGCCGGCGATCGAGAAGGCCGAGCCGATGATCAGCTTGCCGAGTTCGTCGGGCTCGCGGTGGCGCTTGCCGTACCAGCGGTAGAACAGCGCGACGAGCGCGAGGAAGCTGACGCTGACCGTGGCATCGAGCGTTACCAGCCAAGTCGTCGGCAGCTTCGTCCCCATGAACTCGAGGGCGAAGTCGCGGTCGCCCCAGACGAGATAGGCGTTGAAGATCTGGTTGTTCGGCACGATCGCGATCGCCAGCACCGGGATCAGCAGCAGCAGCGCCGTGACCGCCAGCCAGTCGCTCCGGGTGAACGGCGCGCGCGGCGGAGCGTCCGCCGTGCGGCGCTCCAGATGCTCGCGGGGCAGATGCTTCTGTCCGGCCAGATAGATGCCGAGCCCGATCAGCATGCCGACGCCCGCGGCGCCGAAGCCCCAGTGCCAGCCCACCTTCTCGCCGAGCGTGCCGACCACCAGCGGCGAGAGGATCACGCCGGCGTTGATGCCGAGGTAGAAGAGCTGGAAGGCGTCGGCCCGACGCAGGTCTTGCGGCGCGTAGAGCGAGCCGACCTGGCTCGCGATGTTGCCCTTGAACATGCCGCTCCCGAGGATGAGGCAGAGCAGCGCGAACAGGAACGCCGCCTCGAACGCCATCAGGAAGTGGCCGACCGCCATCGTGACCGCGCCCAGGAGGACGGTGCGGCGCTTGCCGAGCAGGCGATCGGCGAGGAAGCCGCCGAGAATGGGGGTGAGATAGACGCTGGCGCTGTAGGTGCCGAAGATCGCCGAGGCGAGCGCCTGTCCCTCGAGCCCGCCGTAGATCGTACGGAGCGGTTCGAGCGCGACGACCTGCTCGATCCGCCCGGGGATCAGCAGGTAGTTGACCATGTAGAGGACGAGCAGCGCCTGCATGCCATAGTAGGAGAAGCGCTCCCAGGCCTCGGTGAAGGCCAGGTACCAGAGCCCGCGCGGGTGCCCGAAGACGTCGGGCGCGTGCGGCTCGGTCCGGGGGATCGCGTCTTCGGCAGCGGCGGTGATCGTCAAATGTGCCTCCTGCGGCAGGGTCACTGCCCATCGCTTTCGCCGGCTAGTCTAGCGGCGATCGCGACCTACGGAAGCGGGACAGAAGGACGCTCAGGCGGCCTAAGCGCCACTACAGGCAAGTGCCGGGCGGCGTGGTGGAGGGGCACTCCCGCCGCGCCGCCCGGCCGGTGTCCGGCGCCGTCTGCATGAGGGGACATCGGGCGCCGGGCCGTCTCCGGCCGGGAGTGCCGGCCGGAGAAAAGCGGGGTTGATCAGAAGCGGACGCTCAGCCCGCCGGTCACGGTGTGGCGGTCGTTTTGGCCCATCTCGTAGCCGTAGCCGGCGTTGAGGCGGACGTTCGGCGCCACGTCGAGCCCGAAGCCGGTGCCGACGCGCGCCACCGTCTTGCCATAGCCGACGCCGTCCACCGTCAGGCGGTCGTCGCCGGTGGCGCCGGCAAAGCGGCCGATCGCCACCATCTGGTCGCCTTCGAGACGGTGCCGGATGCCGAACTCGCCGTAGGGGGTAAAGCCCATGCCGCCGAGTGTGGCCTTCGTCGACACCGCAATCGCCGCATCGCCGTAGAGCGTTTCGTAGGAGCGGCCCGCGACCGAAAGGCCGAAGGCGCCGCCGCCGGTCTCGGTGAGCCCATCGCGCTTGGTGCGCACGTAGGTGAGGCCGAGCTTGGGCGCCATCACGAGCGCCCCGCCCAGTTCGGCGCGGTAGTCGATCGTGGCATCGGCGATCCAGGTGCCGAGATCATAGCCGCCGCGCGCGGTCGCCTGAGCTGCCGCCAGCGTGCGGTTCGTCTCGGCGTCGGCTTGGCTGTAGGCGACGAGCGCGTGGAGGCCGAAGCCGCCGTAGGCCGCATCGGCGAACACGCCGCCGACCAGGCCGTCGGCCGAGGTCGAGGCATCGAGCGCGCCCAGCTTCTGTTCAGCGTCCAGGTAGCCGAGGAAGGCGCCCACCCGGCCGCCGTCCTCGAACCCGAAGCCGACGCCGCCAATGACGCCCGCCGTGTCGACGTCGCCCTTGCCGACCGTGACGCGGTTCTGCGGTGCCAGATCGCCCCAGTTGGCAATCCCCTGGCCGAAGGCGAAGAAGCCGGTCTCATGCGGCGTCGTCATCGACAGGCTGCGCGCCGCGTCGGTGACCGCCAGACCGTTCTGGAGGCCGATCTGCGAAGCTGACGCGTAAGCCTCAGGCGTCAGCTGGCCGAAGGCCTGAGCGTTCGACACGCCGTTCGCATCGATGAGCCGCGGCAGCGCGCCCGTGAAGGCCTGGACCAGCTGGCCCGAGCGCAGCACCGTGTTGGCGTAGTCGATGCTCGCCTGCACGTTCTTCACGTAAGCCGCGCTGTTCTGGAATTCGCCGCGCAGCTGGATGCGGTTGCCGTTCTGCGCGACAAAGCCAAAGACGGTCGAGCTCTTGTTCACGGTCGTGAAGCTGCCGGTGATCCCGCCGTCGGCCACCACGAGATCGAGCACGCGGCCCGGCAGGTTGTCGAGCACGCCGGTGATGTCGACGGTCGCCCCTTGCGCGATCGTCAGCGTGCCTGAGATGTCGAGCAGGTCCTGCGCAGTGGGTGTAAGCTCGAGGAGCAGGTTCGAGCCGGACGCGAAGGACACATTGCCGTTGACCGTCATCGTGCCCGGCGATGCGCCAGGGCTGAGCGTGCCGGCGACCGCGATGTTGCCGTTGACCGTGCCCGCCGAGCCAAAGGTCGCCCCCGCCGCCACGTTGATGCCGCCGGAAGCGGTGAGCGTGGTGCCCGCCTGACCGATCAGGCGACCGCCCACGACATTCACCGTCTCGAAGCTGGCATTGCCGGTGAGCGAGGTGGTGCCGGCCGTATTCTCCAGCACCTCAAAGCCGCTGTAGCCTTGGCCGTCCCACACGGTCGGTGCGGCATAGGTGCCGCCTGAGGCAAAGGCCAGCGTGTCGCTGCCCGCTCCGCCGGCCCGCGTGCCGGTGATCGCGTTCGCTGCCGCCACGACCAGCCGGTCGTTGCCGGCGCCGAGGTCGAGGTGGCCGGCCAGCGTGCCGAGCGCGGCGAAGGTCTCGGCAGCGTCCGAGCCGGTCACATTGGCGGTGAGCGTCGAGCCAGCGGCCACGGTGGTCGTGCCGCCCGAAAGCGTCACACCCGACGCGAAGGTGGCGTTGCGGTCGATGGTGAGCGCGCCCGCGCCCGAAGTGCTGAGCGCCTCGAAGTTCGTGGCATTCAAGGCACTGAGGCTCCGCGTGAAGCCGCCATCCTGGACCAGCGCCAGCGTGTCGTTGCCGGCGCCGCCGTCGATCGTCCCGCCGATCGAGGCGCCGCTCGCCAGCGACAGCACGTTGTTCGCGCCGTCGAAGGTGACGCTAGCCGCGGTGAGCGCGGTGCCGGTGCCGAGCGACAGGTTGCCGCCGTTCACCGCCACGGTCTGGAAGCCGTAAGCCGCACCGGTGAGCGCCACCGTGCCGCTGCCGTTCGCCACCAGATCCTCGAAGTTCTGGACCTGCGCGGCGACGATCGTGCGGGCGGTCGGCGCTGCCGTTTCGAGCGTGAGCACGTCGCGGCCGGCGCCGCCGTTGACGTTGCCGAGGAGCTCGGCCCCACTCGCCAGCGTCAGGCTGTTGTCGGAGCCATCGAAGTTGACCGTCTGATTGGCAGAGATCGTGCCGGTAAACGTCACCGGCGAGGCGCCGGTAAAGTTTGCCGTCTCGAAGCCAGCGAGATTGGCGATCGTGAGCGCCTGGGTCAGCGTGGCGTTAAGCACGTCGGTGCCCTCGCCGCCGTCGATGTCGCCCAGCGTCCCGCCGACCGTCAGCGTCAGCGCGTCGTTGCCGCCGCCCAGCGCGATGCGGCCGGCCACGGCCGTGTTGAGCACGACATCGTTGTCGGAGCCGTCACCAAGGATATTGGTGACCGAGCCGCCGCCGGCATTGAGCGTCAGGTCCGCGCCGTCGAGGAGCTCGAGCGTGTCGTAGGCCTGCGCTGTCGTCAGCGTCAGTCGGTGGGCCCCGCGTACCGCCAGCGACTCGAAGTTGACGATGCCGGTCGGCGCCGCCGACGCATCGGCGGTGAGGAGGAACTCGAAGGTGTCGGTGCCCGCCCCGCCGTCGATCGTGCCGGCCACCGTGCCGCCCAAGGACACATAGCGGTCGTTCCCCGCGCCCAGATCGACCGAGCCGCCGATCGTGCCGGCGTTCGACACCACGTCGTCGCCGCCGCCCAGCACGATCGATCCCGCCACGCCGCCACCGGCCGCGATGTTGACCGTATCGTTGGTGGTGTCGCCCCCGGTGATCGTGGTCGTGCTCGCGGTGGTCAGCACCGGCCCGGCCGTGACATTCAAGATGCCGTCCTCGACGAAGATCGTGTCGAACGCCGTGTAGTCGGCGTTGACGCTCGCCTCGCGGCCATCGCCCACACGCGCGGCGCGGATCTCGAACTCGCGGAACTTGTTGGGATCGATGCTGGTGTCGCCCGACAGCTCGACCGTCAGCCGGTCAATGCCGTCGCCACCATAGACCGTGCCGTTAAGCGCCAGACCCGCCAGAATGACAAACGTGTCATCCCCCTCGCCCAGCCGCACGTCACCGTTGATCGTGCCACCGCCGCGGAAGACGTCGCGGTCGTCACCCATATAGACGTTACCGTTGATCGTGCCGAGGTTGGTGAACTCGTCGTCGCCAGCGCCGAGCACCACGTCGCCACTGATCGTGCCGGTCGCGGCATTGACGATGCTGTCGACGGTGTCGACCGTGTGGATCGCACCACCGATGCGATAGGCACCATCGGTGAAGGTGGCCGTCTCAAGGAGATTGCCATTGACGACATTCACATCGGCATTGGCGACGCCGGTGCCGCTGATCGTGCCTTCGTTGGTGAGCGATACGCGGCCCGCCACGAGAGTGTCGGTCAGGTCACCGTCGGTGCCCTTTACGAGCACCGCCACGGCGTTCGTGCCGGACGCCTGGATCGTCGCGCCCGCACGGTTGGTGATCTGCGCGGCCGAGACTTCGTCGCTAAGCGTGGCCAACACGGCGACGGAACTGTCGACGTCGTTCACATTGTTGGTGCCACCGCCGCTCACCCGGATCGTGCCGCTGTTGTCGAGCGCGGCCAGAACCGGCGGCTGCAGCTCATCCACCGTGCAATCGGCTAGATTAAGAAGATTGTCAGCGCCAGTCCGCATCTGCACGCCGAGGCCATCGATGCCGCTGGCCAGGATCGAGCCGCTGTTGGTGACGCTGGCGGAATAGGCGTCGACGGTCAGGGCTGCCCCGCCCGCCGCCGATACGACCGCGTTGGCACCGGTATTGGCGACACTCACCTCTCCGCCCAAGGCTTCAACCAGCCAGGCGTCGGCGCCGGCGGCGGTCGAGTCGTTGCGGATCGTGCCGCTGTTCGTCAGCGGCGCATCGGCCTCGCCTGCATACTGAAGATGTACGGCAGTGATCCCGCCCGTCGAGATCAGCGTGCCGCTGTTCGAGAAGCTGCGGATGCCGCTTGACCCATTGAATGCAATGCCGCCGGCGGTCACGGTCCCGCTGTTGACGAACGCCTGAAGGCCCAGCGCGGAGTACGCCTCGAACCCGTTGTCGGTCGTGGTGATGTTCGCCTGGCTGACGATCGTGCCGCTGCCGAGCAAGCGCACACCATTGGTGAGGCCGTCGCCCGTCAGCGTGACGGTCACGCCCTCGCCGTTCGCCTCGACGCCGTGCAGCTCGAAGCCGGTCCGCGTGGCCGTGTCAACGAGCGCTGCATTGGCGAGCTGGTACGTCGCCGAGGCATCGAACGAGCGGCCATAGGCGTCACGGGTTCCCGAACCACCGTTGATGACGCCGCTGATGGTCGCGGTATCATTGCCCCACAGGTAAGTGTTGCTGCCGCCGCCAAGGCTGACGTTGCCCCTGATGTCGCCCGAATTGACGATGATGTCGTCGCTCGCGAGCCCAGTGATCGCCGCGACTGTGTTGAAGGGTCCGGTACCGGTCTGGATCGTGGCGCCCGCCATGTTGCGAACGGTGTTGATGAAGCCCGACAGCCGGATCGCGGTGCCGGTCGCGTCCTCGCTGATGATATCGCCGCGGTTGACGATCGTCGCGGTGTTCGCCTCGACCGCCACCGCGCCGGCGCTACGCACGCGCACCGTGCCGTTCGTGTCGACCTCAAGATTGCTGTCTGCCAGCCTGACGCCGGTGACGAAGGTCGAGTCCGCCGTGGTACGGCCGTTCACCTCGGAGATGATGCGGTCGGTATAGACGCTGCCGCCATCGCTATCGATGCCGACCGTGTTGACGCCATCGGTCGTACGGAAGCTGACTTGGCCCAATGGGCCGACGACCCGCACATCGGCACTGCCCGCCTGGATGCCATATTGTTGGACGAGGCCGTTGCTGACCAAGCTGGCGCTGGTAATATCGACCACGTTGCGGATTTCGAGGCTCGATGCATTCTGAGCATCGATGCCGACGTTCGCCCGCGCCCCGACCGTTCCGGTCAGCACGACGTCGAGTCGGCCGTCGCCGAGCAGGCCGTCGCTGCCCGCCTGACCAATCCGGCTCAGGGTCGACCCTTCCTCGACGACCAGCCCCGATCGCGCGTCGGGTTGATCGACGAGGATGTTCGAGACGATCTCGACCCGCCCGTCGCCGACGATACGGATCTGGCGCTCGATGGTGTCGGGATTGTTGTTCACATCGAGCGTTCCGGCGAGCGTCAAAGTCGTGTCGTTGCCCGAAGCCTCGTAGACGACTTGGCCGAACCGGTCTGTGACTGTCGCCGCATTGCCATCAACGTCGATAGCCGCGACCGTATGATCCAGTACGTTGATCGTACGATTGGACGTTGCCTGCACCCACAGCGTGTCGGTGCCGCCACCATTGTTGAACGTACCGCCGATCAGACCGGTGAG
>JAEZQR010000255.1 GCA_023413015.1 Pseudomonadota bacterium | reverse complement strand
TGCGGTTCGATGTCGCCATGCCGGATACGCCGGCCCGGCCGCTCCGCCCGGAGTTGCTGCCGCCGAACCGGATGCCGAAGCGCGGACGCGCCGGATCGGAGCGGTCGCGCTTCGCGCTGCTGCATGCGCTGGCGCATATCGAGCTGAACGCGATCGATCTCGCCTGGGATATGGTCGGCCGCTTCGGCGACGGGATGCCACGCAGCTTCGTCGACGACTGGGTAAGGGTAGGGGACGACGAGGCCCGGCACTTCCTGATGCTCGACGATCGCCTCGCCGAGCTCGGTGGAGGTTATGGCGACCTGCCGGCGCACGACGGCCTGTGGCAGGCAGCAATAGCGACGGCGCACGACCTGCCGGCGCGGCTGGCCGTGGTGCCGCAGGTGCTCGAGGCGCGCGGACTCGATGTGACGCCGGCGACCGTGGCGCGCCTCCGGACCGCGGGCGATGCGGACAGCGCGGACATCCTGGAGGTCATCTACCGCGATGAGATTTCGCACGTCGCCGCCGGGAACCGCTGGTTTCGTTGGGCTTGCGACTCAAACGACTTATCGCCCGCCGAGACGTTCCGGCAACTCGTTTCGACCTATTTCCGAGGGGAATTGAAACCGCCTTTCAACGATTTGGCGCGTTCCGAGGCCGGTCTGACCCCCGATTTTTACCACGATCTTGCACCGCGTCCGCCGGCCTGATTAGGAGACTCCCGCCGCCAAGCAGGGCCAATCCTGGCGGTGTGTATCAATGTAGAAGGACGATCCCGGCTATCCGCCGGTGCCGCTTGCATATTATTCGGGAGCCATAACGGTGACGCAATTGAAGGTCGTGACTCAGAAGGCGCGGGCCATGACCCTCCGTTACTTCCCGGAACATCAGATCTACTTGCGTCGCAACGGCAGCGTCCGTCTCTTCACGATCGGGACTCGCGTACAAGTGATGGCAGCAGGTGCAACCGCGCTCGTCGCGTTATGGATGGGCGCCGCGACCTTCATGGTCGCAACCGCCGATTCGGACGATATCATCGCCCAGAAGCAGGCCGAACTGGCGCGTATGCAGCACCAGGTCGCCGCGATGAAGGCGGACGTCACCGACCTCAAGGGCGACGTGCTGACCACGGCGCAGCGTATCGAGCAGCGGCAGGCGTTTCTGGCCAAACTGCTGTCGGGGCAGGCCGATCTGCAGCAGCTTGCCGCGGTGATGCCGCAGGCCGGCCCGGTGGTCGCAACGCATGTCGACGAGCCGCATGCCTCGATGCTCGAGCCGTTCGCCAAGCTCGAACGCGAGCAGCTCGCCTTCGTCGACAAGGCTACCGCAGCCGCCGAGGCGCGCTACCGCGACACGCAGGCGCTGATCCGCCGCTTGGGGCTGGAGCCGGGCCGCTTCGTCGCCCAGTCGAACATCGGGATGGGCGGCCCGCTGCTCGCCGCCGACGGCAAGGAAAGTCCGCTCGCGGGTGCCGAGCCCAAGTTCAAGCAGCTGTTCCTGAGCTGGAAGAAGGTCGAACAGCTCGAAGCCGCGCTCGCCTCGGTTCCGTCGCTCCAGCCGGTCAAGCGCTACAACTACACGAGCAGCTACGGCGTCCGCTACGATCCCTTCACCGGCAACGCCGCGATGCACGCGGGCGTCGACCTCGCCGGCCCGATCGGCGAGCCGATCTACGCGACCGCCGACGGCGTGGTGCACAACGCCGGCTGGGGCGGCGCCTATGGCAACATGATCGAGCTGGGGCATGGCCGCGGCATCGCAACGCGCTACGGCCACTTGTCGAAGGTGCTGGTGCAGGCCGGCGACACGGTGAAGAAGGGGCAGCTCATCGCCCGGATGGGCTCGACCGGCCGCTCGACCGGCAGCCATCTCCACTATGAGGTTCGGATCGACGGCCGTGCGGTCAATCCGTGGCCGTACCTGAAGGCGGCCGATACGCTGCTCGCGATGCAGACGCGGATCAACGTCGGGCGCGGCGGTCCTGAATTCGCCGCCGATTGAAGCCCGCGGCGGTTCGGCCTATCTCTGGCGCATGAGCCAGCCCAACGTCCATCTCTCGTCCGCCGCCGCCCGGCGCGTGGCCTCGATCGCCGCGCGTCAGGGCGATCCCAGCCTCAAGCTGCGCCTGTCGGTCGAGGGCGGCGGCTGCGCCGGCTTCCAGTATAAGTTCGGCCTCGAGAAGGCGGTCGGCGACGACGACATCGTCACCGAGACCGACGGCGTGCAGCTCGTGATCGATCAGACCAGCCTGCCCTTCGTCGAGGGCGCCGAGGTCGACTATGTCGAGACGCTCGGCGGTGCCGCCTTCCAGGTGAAGAACCCCAACGCAGCCTCCGGCTGCGGTTGCGGCACCAGCTTCTCCGTTTAGCCAGATCTGCGCGAAGATCGTGAAGATCGCCACCTATAACGTGAACGGCATCGGCGCACGCCTGCCGCGGCTGCTCGAATGGCTCGACGAGGCAAAGCCCGACGTCGCCTGCCTGCAGGAGATCAAGTGCGTCAGCGAGAACTTCCCCGTCGAGGCGATCCGCGACGCCGGTTACTATTCGCTGGTCCACGGGCAGAAGGGCTTTAATGGCGTCGCCATCCTGACACGGGAGCCGGCCGTCGAGACGCAGCGCGGCCTGCCCGGCGACGATAGCGATGAGCAGTCGCGCTATCTGGAAGCCGAGGTGAACGGCGTCCGCATCGCCTCGATCTACCTGCCGAACGGCAATCCCGTGCCGGGGCCCAAGTTCGACTACAAGCTCGCCTGGATGGAACGGCTGCACCGCCATGCGGGCGAGCTGTGGAAGCGCGAGATTCCGATCGTGCTGGCCGGCGACTATAACGTGATCCCGACCGACGAGGACGTCTATTCCGTCCGCGCCATGGCGGACGACGCACTGATGCAGCCGGAGTCGCGCGCCGCCTTCCGCCGCCTCGTCAATTCGGGCTGGACCGCCGCGATCCGCACCCGATACCCGACGGGGCAGGTCTACACCTTCTGGGACTATCAGGCCGGTGCGTGGCAGCGCGACGCGGGCTTCCGCATCGATCACCTGCTGCTCAGCCCGCAGGCTGCCGATCGCTTCCGCGACGCCGGCGTCGACAAGCATGTCCGCGGCCGCGAGAAGGCCAGCGACCATGCACCGACCTGGGTGGTGATCGCCTAGGATTCGCTTTGCCCGGCGCGGCGGCCGGTGTCCCCGTATTCAGGGAGGGAGTTGGGGCAGGACCCTGTTCATGCCGTCCTGCCCCGGTTTCGATGAACGATCTCAGAATCGTTGCCAGTCGTCCTCGTCGGCCTTGAGCGCGGCGCTGCCGAGCGTGCGGAGGCGGCGAGCGACTTTCGCAGCAGGTGCGCGCACGGGCATGGCATCGGAGCTTGTGCGCTTGGTCTCGCCGATGTCGAAGGCGGCGATCGCCGCTTCGAGGTCGTGAGCTTCGCGTGCGAGTGACACGCAGGCGGCGTTCGCCTCCTCGACCATGGCCGCATTCTGCTGAGTAGCGCCATCCATCGCCGTGACGGCTGCGCCAATCTGCTGAATTCCCACTGACTGCTGTTGGATCGCAGCGGCGATCTCGGCGGCCAACCGGTTTACCTTGGCGGCTTCACCGAGGATGGCTTCGAGGGCGGCGCCGGAGCGGGAGACGAGATCGACGCCGGTGGCCACCTGCTCGGTCGAGGTCTGGACGATGTTCTTGATGTCCTTGGCCGCGGACGCCGAGC
>JAEZQR010000226.1 GCA_023413015.1 Pseudomonadota bacterium | reverse complement strand
GCCCGGGCTCGACCGGGCCGAGGAAGGCCAGCAGCTCCGCCACGTCGTTCGGGAAGGAATCGACGTTGGTCGCGAGGTTGCGCCGCAGCGCGTGCGCCGTGAGCTGATCGGTCCCCGGCGCGCGCCCGACGCCGAGGTCGATTCGCCCCGGATAAAGCGCGGCGAGCGTCCCGAACTGCTCGGCGATCACCAGCGGCGCATGGTTGGGCAGCATGATGCCGCCGGCCCCCACACGGATCGTCGAGGTCCCGCCCGCCACATAGCCGATCGCCACCGACGTCGCCGCGCTCGCCACGCCCGGCATATTGTGATGCTCGGCAAGCCAGAATCGCCTGTATCCCCACCTCTCAGCATGGCGCGCGAGATCGAGCGAGTTGCGAAGCGCCTGCCCTGCATCGCCGCCTTCGACGATGGGCGCGAGGTCGAGAACCGAATAGATCGTCATGCCCCCGATATGCGGGCTGCGGGCCGCCGAACCAAGAGGCCTAGCGTGCGGGACCGATCGCGGCCTCCACATCCCGCAGCTCCACCGATCGCTTCACGAACATCGGCGCCTGCCGCAGCTTCGATGCCTGCTCATAGGCATAGCCCGCGGCCAGCAGCTCGGCCTCGGACCAGGCCGGGCCGATGAACGACAGCCCGGTCGGCAGCCCCTTCACATAGCCCATCGGCACCGTGAGATGCGGATAGCCTGCCACCGCCGGCAGCTGGCTCGCGCTGCCGCCACTATATTGATCACCGTTGACGAGGTCGGTCATCCACGCCGGCCCCATCGTCGGCGCCACCAGCAGGTCGACCTTGTACTCGGCAAGCAGCCGATCGATGCCCTCCCGCCCAGCCAGGTGCTTCGCGGCATCGCGCGCCTTGATGTAGGCCGGATCGCCGAGCCCCTTGGTCGCCTGCGCCTGCGTGAAGATGTCCTGCCCGAATAGCGGCATCTCGGCCGCGGCATTCGCCGCGTTGAACGCGATGACGTCAGCCAGCGTCCGCGTCTTCACGCTGGCCGGCGTGCTCGCGAGATAGTCGTTCAGCCCCGCCTTGAACTCAGCGAGCAGCAGCTTGAACTCGTGGCCGCCGATCTCGCGTGATACCTTCGCGTCCTTGATTTCGACCAGTTCCGCGCCGCCCGCGCGCAGCCGGCCGAGCGCGGCTTCGAACAACGACTCCACGATCTCGCCGCCGGAATAGTCGTGCAGCACGCCGATGCGCCTGCCCTTGAGCGCATCCGGCCGCAGCGCCGCCATATAGTCGCGCTTGTGCCGGTCGGCGTCCGCGGTCGCCGGATCTGCCGGGTCGCTGCCGACGATGACGGTCAGCAGCAGCGCCGCGTCGTGCACGCTGCGGGTCATTGGCCCGGCCGTATCCTGGCTCGTCGAGATCGGCACGATGTGCGTCCGCGACACGAGGCCGACCGTCGGCTTCAGCCCGACGACGCCGTTCATGTTGGCCGGACAGACGATCGATCCGTCCGTTTCGGTGCCGATCGCGCCCGCCGCGAGGTTCGCCGCCACCGCAACCCCGCTCCCGGTACTCGATCCGCAGCCGTTGCGGTCGAGCGCGTAAGGATTGCGCGTCAGCCCGCCGACCGCGCTCCAGCCGCTCGTCGAGTTGGAAGAGCGGAAGTTCGCCCACTCCGACAGGTTGGTCTTGCCGAGAATCACCGCACCCGCCGCGCGTAGCCGGGTAACCAGCGGCGCATCGCGGCCGGTGACATTGTCCTTGAGCGCCAGCGAGCCGGCGGTCGTCGGCATCGGGTCGGCACTCTCGATATTGTCCTTCAGCAGCACCGGCACGCCGTGAAGCGGCCCGCGCGCGCCCTTCGTCCGCCGTTCGGCATCGAGAGCGCGCGCCCGGCGCAAGGCATCGGGGTTGACCGCGATCACGCTGCGGAGCGCGGGTCCCGCGTGGTCGACCGCTTCGATGCGGGCTACATAGTCGCGCACCAGCCGCTCGCTCGTGGTGCGCCCTGCCCCCAGTTCGTCCGCCAGCTCGGCGATCGAGCGCTCGGGCAGCGCCTTGGGCGCACCGGCGCACGCGCTCAACGTCAGCGCCACGGCCAGGGCTGAGGCAGCACTACGCATGGATATCCTCTCGTCGTTCGGGGCGGGAATTCGGAATCGGATGCCGTTACTTGTCGCCGCGGTGCATCGATGTCCATCGCCCGCCCAAGCCTGTCGGGCCACCTACGAAAGAGAACAACGCTACATCATTGATCACCACAGTTTCACGTATCTGTGCAATTTTATCGGTGGAAGGATGCATAACTTCATTATTACTATACAAGGCCTCACCGGCTGCAGCGGCAGGTCCCGATCGGCCTGAAGGCGCGCTGTTCTTTGGGACGTTGCATGCAATCAGACGATGGCTTCGACATCGACACTCGCCGCCGCCAGGCGATCATCCTCAACTTCGGCTATTGGGTGATGCTGTTCCTGTTGCTCAGCCTTCGCTCCCGGCTCAGCGGCATCGATCAGACTTTCGCCATGCTATCGATCCGGCTGATCAACGTCGGCGTCGGCATGATGATCTGCTTGCTGATCTGGTATCTGATGGAACGGCTGGAACGCTGGTCCTTCTGGCAACGGGCGCTGCTCGGCGGCAGCCTGACGATGGTCGGCGCCTTCGTCTTCGCGCTTTCGTCCAACTACAGCCCATTGCTCTTCATGACCCGCGAGGCGGCAGCGGCGATCGACGCGACGTTCATCCAGGCGGTCCCCGCCGGCGGCCGCTTCATGAGCCTGAGGCGGATCGGGCTCGAAGCGATCGAATGGCTGCCGCTGTTCTTCACCTGGGGCGGTCTCGCGTTCGGCCTGCTCTACAGCTTCGAGGTCCAGGATCGCGAGCGGCAGGTGCAGCATCTGAATACGCTCTCGCATCAGGCGCAGCTGCGTGCGATGCGCTATCAGGTCGATCCGCACTTCCTGTTCAACACCTTGAACTCGATCTCGGCCGTGGTGCTCGACCGGAAGAACGAGGTGGCGGAGAATATGCTGCTCCGCCTCTCGAGCTTCTTCCGCCGCACGCTCGCGCTCGATCCGACCGAGGACATCACGCTCGGCAGCGAGATCGAGTTCCAGCAGCAATATATCGCGGTCGAGCAGCTGCGCCTCGGCTCGCGCCTGCAGGTCGAACTCGATGTGCCCGAGGTGCTCGCGAGCGCGCTGGTTCCGAGCTTCATCCTGCAGCCGCTGGTCGAGAATGCGATCAAGCATGGCACGCCCGGCGATCCCAGCCGCTCGATGTGCGTACGCATCGAGGCACGTGCTGAGGTCGAGTGGCTGAGCCTGACGGTCAGCAACGACGGCGCCGCCGACCGTACCGGACGATCCACCATCACGGGACAATCGACCGGCACCGGGCTGCGCAACGTCCGGGAGCGGCTACGCCTGCGGTTCGGCGACCGCCACAGCTTCAGCGCTGACCGGCGGGAGGACGGCTTCGTCGCCCGGCTCGTGCTGCCGCTCGAATTCGAACGCCCCGCCAGCCTGACGGCCTGAGCCCTCCTGCCACACGAGTCGGCGGCCGGAAGGACCGCAACCGTAACGGCTCCCCTTTTCGGCACTCCCGCGCCTCGCTAGATGGGGTCCCGATGTTCGATATCCTGCCGACCCGGCGCTTCGGGCCGCTGTTCGTCACCCAGTTCCTGGGGGCGTTCAACGATAATCTCTACAAGACGGCGATGCTGTTCCTCATCACCTATGGGCTGTTGAAGGACCATCCCGAAGACGCCGCGGTGATGGTGACGCTGGCGGGCGGCGTGTTCATCCTGCCCTTCCTGCTGTTCTCCAGCCTCGCCGGCGAGATCGCGGACAGCATCGACAAGGCCCGCGTCATCCGGGTCGTGAAACTGGTAGAAATCGCGATCATGATCGTCGGCGCCTGGGCGCTGACGCATGATTCGATCCTCATCCTGATGCTGGTGCTGTTCGCGATGGGAGTGCATTCGACCTTCTTTGGGCCGGTCAAATACGCGATCCTGCCGCAGCATCTTCGCGCCCAAGAACTGCTCGCCGGCACGGGCCTCGTCGAGGCGGGCACCTATATCGCGATCCTGGCGGGCCAGATCGCTGGCGGCATCCTCGGAATCCATGCCGCCTGGGCCGTGGTCGCGGTCGCGGTCGTCGGCTGGTT
>JAEZQR010000207.1 GCA_023413015.1 Pseudomonadota bacterium | reverse complement strand
GCGCCCCTCACGAGGCGAACGGGAGAATAGTTGACTCCGGCTGCGCGTGAGCAGCCGGTTTCCTTTTATCGGGCCGGCCCTGAGCGGAGCTGAAAGGAGGCGGGCGTGCGTTCGGCTTTTCCCCCTTCGCCCGCTTCTGTTTGCGGGAGCCACGAACGAGCCATCGCCACCCAGGTTCGAAGCCGGTGACACGCTTTCGCTGGGGAATATTCGGCACGGGGGTCGTTTCCGCGAAGTTCGTGGCCGGATTGGCGGCCGCCCGCGATGCTAAAGCCAGCTTCGTGGCTTCGCGTTCGCTGGCGCGGGCGCAGGAGTTCGCAGCCGGGATGGGCATCCCACACGCGATCCAAGGCTATGCCGAGGCTGCCATGGTGGGTGGGGTCGATGCCATCTACATCGCCACGCCGCCGTCCGAGCATGCCGCCCATGCGCTGCTGTGCCTCGAAGCCGGCACTCCGGTGCTGATCGAGAAGCCCTTTGCGACGAGTACGGCCGTGGCGCGGCAGATCGCCGATGCCGCCCGCTCGAAGTCGGTCTTTGCCATGGAGGCGATGTGGACGCGCTTCCTCCCCGCGGCGCAGGCGCTTCGGGATCATGTTGTCGCGCAGGCCGCCGGCGAGATCCGATTGGTCTCGGGCAGCTTCGGCACCTCAAAAATACCCGACCGCCTGAATGGCGGCTTCGATCCGGCCCGTGGCGGCGGGGTCGTCGGCCAGCTCGGCGTCTATCCGCTGTCGCTGGCGCAATGGCTCTTCGGCACTCCGGAACTGCTGCAGGCGATCGGCTCGATCGGCACCACCGGGGTCGAGGAGGACGCTGCCTTCCAGCTCCGCTATCCCGGCGGGACGATCGGGTCCTTCTACGCCTCCATCCGCGCATGGGGGCCGAACGACTTCCGGGTGATGGGCACGCATGGCCGGATCGGCTTCCAAGGTCCCATCGTCCGGCCCTACGGCCTTGAGGTGTCGCGCGAAGCACCGATCGGCATCGATCGGCCGAACATCGGCTGGCGCACGCGCGTTCGCGAACATTCCTTGGCGCATCGTCTCGCTCAGCTCGCGGGCCTGTCGGGCCGCAGCCGGCAGAAGCGACTGAACTTCCGCTATGCCGGCAACGGCTACCACTATGAGGCAGACGAGGTGCGTGCCTGCGTCGGGCGCGGCCAAGTGGAAAGTGCGGTGATGCCGCTGGCGGATTCGATTGCGGTCGCGTCTACTGCGGATGCGATCCGCGCCTCGATCTTAAGCGATCCCGGTTCGCGGGGTGTCACGCCATGAAGATCGCCTATGTGGGCTGCGGCTTCGTGTTCGACATCTACATGCGCACGCAGTGGGCGCATCCCGAGCTCGAAGTCGCCGGCGTCTTCGATATCGATGCCGCACGCGCCGAGACGGTCGGGCGACATTATGGCTACCATGTCTACCCCGACTATGAAGCACTGCTGGCGGACCCCGATGTCGAGACCGTCGTCAATCTCACCAGCATCAGCGCCCACTACGATGTCACCAAACGTGCGCTCGTGGCCGGCAAGCACGTCTATTCCGAAAAGCCGCTGACGACCGATATCGAACAGGCGCGCGAGCTGTTCGCGCTCGCCGAGCGCTACGGGCTGGTCCTGAGCGGCGCGCCGAGCAACGTCTTCGGCGATGCCGTTCGCACCATGTGGAAGGCGGTTCGAGACGGCGCGATCGGCAAGCCGCTGCTCGTCTACGCCGAGCTCAACGATAATCCGATCCACCTGATGCGTCCGGAGACGTGGCGAAGCCCGACTGGCGCGCCCTGGCCTTATCTGGAGGAGTATCAGGCCGGCTGCACGTTCGAACATGTCGGATACCATCTGGTGTGGATCTGCGCGATGTTCGGGCCGGCCACATCCGTCACGGCCTTCTCCAAGTCGCTGGTTCCGCACAAGACCGACACGCCACCCGCTTCCGCGGACGGGCCGGACTTCTCGGTCGCCTGCCTGGACTTCGCCGATGGCGTGGCGGCCCGGATAACCTGCAGCTCGGTCTCGCCGAGGGACCACCGGATGCACATCATCGGGGAGGAGGGCGAGCTCTCGTCGGACAGCTATCGCCAATATCAGTCCGCCGTCAGGCTCGAGCGCTTCTCGACGGTCAGCCTCAATGCCCGCAAGGCCTATACCGTGCGGACCCAGCCGCTGATCGGCCGCCTCTTCGGCGTCGGCGGACGCAGCCTTCCGCTGGAGCGGCACTGGAAGTCACACGCGGTCGAGGCGCGGCCCTCGGACGCGTGGTCGCTGCGTTCGCTCAACCGGAAGCTGCTGGACGAGGTCCGCCGCCGGCAAGTCTACGCCCAGGACAAGCTGCTCGGCATCGCCGAGATGGCGCGCGCGATCCGGGAGAAGCGTCCGCAACCGCTGCCGCCGGATTTCCTGCTCCATCTCAACGAGCTGACGCTGCTCATCCAGGGCGCTGGCCCCAACGGCATCGCGACGACACCCACGACCAGCTTCACCCCGCTCGAACCCTTCCCGGACCTTGTCGCCAGCGCACGCGACTACCGCCGCAGCTACCGCCCGAGAGTCCTCGAAAGGATGCTGGCCGGCGGCTTTGAGAAGCTGCTCAGCGTCTGACCCGAACGCGCGGGAAAGACGTGCCTGTCATAAGGCCTGTCAGTCGAGCTATAAGCCGTCAATGGGGGTCTATTAAATCAATGGCTTAGCCTCATTGACATCTTACTCAGGCAACGGCTTTCCTGGCCGTAATCTGTTAATTTGGGCCAAGTTCGGGGCATAAGCCGCCAATTTCTTCCCTTTGCCATGATCAAATTTCCTCGAAGTGCACAAAAATAGCGCCGGTCGAATGCTGACCGGCGCCGAAATGCGAAGGTGATAAACAGGGAACGAAAGCTAAGTCACAGTTGCTGGTCGGAACTCACCCCTGGCCGTCGAGATCACGTCCGACAGGACGTATTCATGAAAGCGCTTCAGGCTGTTTCGATCGGCCGACTTCACATATCGGGTTCGTCGTCGGACAATGCCTGACTCTCCCCAGTGTTGAATTTGTTCTTGGGAAGGGGGCATGTCTCCGAGCAGCGCCTTGGCCGTAGGCATGATTCCACGGATGGTCATGTAGCTTTCGCCACGGTCGGTATTGCGACACGCATAGCTGCGGCGAACGACCTCATCGAAGTCGACATAGAGGTCGGCCAGCTGCGGCCGATCGACCATTGAATAAACGGTCACCTTCTTATCGAAGATGTCGAGCAGAACCTTGGTTGGCCATACCACGGCTTTAACGCACCTCGTGGAAAAGCATGTTTGGTGAGCGACGTCAGCGAGCCAGGTGCTTCGATTCGGACTGTCATCGCAGCAAGCTTGTCCAACATAGCATCGACCTGCTCCGAGCTCACGATCCCCTTGGCGTCCAGGTAGATTGAAAGGAGTTCGGCGCCGGTCGGCAGCAGCCCGGGGTGGTCCCAACCTACAACCGCGCTTTCGTCGGTCGAACCTTCGAGCTTTTCGCGCAACATTGTCGCCCAAACGGCTGACTGTGATTTCTTGAAGAGCGCAACGATCCGATCACGCAGTCCATTCACGAGATCATCATCAGACAGCGCTTCATCGTCGGCTGTGACATGCTCAATGACTTACTTGTACGCCCGATCGACCGCTATCGAGCTGCCAAGCTCCCGCTTCAACTGCCGGACATTCAAGCGCTTGAAGACGCGGCTGGCGACGGGGCGAACAATGGTCGGCCGGTATTTGGAGGTGATGCCGAGAACGTAGCGGGCGAAGTTTCGCGCCTCGGTCACGAGAACCGTGAGGGGGCGGCCGTTGGCACCCCGCATCGGGTACATGAGCATTCGACCGACCTCGGTCGAGAAGGCGCGCTGCAGTTGCGTATTGCCGACGGGCTGCGGGTTGCGGCCCTGCACGTCGCGGACCAACCGGTGCAGCGAGGTGGGCCAGTCCTTGAGCAGCGGCGCTGCGGCGTCGATATGGCGCGCAAGGTCCGCGATGCGCGGGTTCAGACTGCGGCGACCAGCGAGATAGCGCGCGTTTGATCGCGGGGCATCCTCGTTGGCCGGTATAGATGCGGCGATGCTGAGCGTCTGCACCAGCACGAGGTAGTCATGCGCACAAAGGCTGCGAACCTGCTCGGGAAGCTCGGCCAGCAGGTGGCTCTCAGCGTATCGCACACGGGCTGTCGGGTTTAGGGTTGATGCCCGACCTTGACCCGGCGACAAGTGCACGGCTTTGATTGAACCTAGAACGATCGAAAGCGACGACCACCCTGTCTTGGGCAGGGGCGCTCGCGCTCGTGTTGGGGTGCGCTGGAACACGGCTGGAACGGGCTGCCAACGTCCGAGTTCTAAACGGCGCCCTGACCGCTGATCCGGCGGGGGCTGAATTGGTGGTCCACGTCACAAGAGTTGCATGTCCAATCAAACAGAACTGCCCGGGCCTGCCAGTCTTCCCACCAAACCGGCTGGCGATCTCGTCGAGGCCATCGAGCGTCTCGCCGGTGCCAGCTCGACCGAGGAGATCGTCGAAGTCGTGCGGTCCATGGCCCGCCGGCTGATCGGCTCTGATGGCATCGCGGTCATCCTGCGGGAAGGCGACGACTGCCGCTACATCGAGGAAGACGCGGTCAGCCCGCTCTGGAAGGGGCGAAACTTCCCGCTGTCGTCGTGCATCAGCGGCTGGGCCATGCTCCACCGGCGTGTCGTCGTCATTCCCGACATTCGGCTCGACGAGCGAATCCCGCAGGATCTGTACCAAGACACGTTCGTGCGCAGCCTTGTCATGGCGCCGGTGCGCTCGGAGGATCCGATCGGGGCCATCGGCGCCTACTGGGGCAAAGTCTATGAGCCCACGCCCGAGGAGGTCGGGACGCTCGAGACGCTGACCCGGGCGACCGCAACGGCGATGGAGAATGTCCGGCTGGTGACTGCGCTCTCGCACGCGCTGGAGGAGGCCGAGTTCGCGCGGGACGAACTCCGCCACCGTGTGAAGAATGCCTATACCGCCACGCAAGCGCTCGCGCATCTCACCCTGCCGCCCGAGCACGCGCGTGCGCTCTCGGCGCGGATCGCCGCGCTGGCGCGGGCGCACGACCTGCTCGACCGCAAACTGGCGCGGCAGGATCACATCAGCTTGCGCGAGCTCGTCGAGGCCGAACTCGAGCCCTACGGTACCGATGCACCGGGCCGCTTCGCCATCACCGGGCCGGCGGTGACGCTGCCGAGCGCCCAGGCACTGGCGCTCGGGCTGACCCTGAACGAACTCGCCACCAATGCGCTGAAATATGGCGCGCTCTCGGTCGCGGCGGGCCGGTTGGATGTCAGCTGGCGGCGCGACGGCCAGCACCTCGTGCTCGAGTGGCGCGAGTCCGATGGGCCGATGGTCAAGGGCGCGGCACTGGAAAGCTTTGGCTCCCGGCTGCTGAAGCGCTTGGTCGAGGGGCAGCTTGGAGGTTCCTTGCACCGCCAGCTGAGCAGTACTGGCGTAAGCTGCTTTATCGATTTTCGGGCGCCCGAAGCCCCGCGCTCTCCCGCCGCCGTCTCGGACTAGGGTGCAACGCTAGTACGGCCGCAGACGTGCGGTGTATCGCGTGGTCGACTACGCTTGGGCTTTAATAGGCGCTGATGTCACCTAGCACTGATGCGTCTCGGCGTCCCGGCAGTCGCCCTTTAGGTCACTTTCGTTCCAGTAGCGACGCCACTTTGTTGGCAAGATCGGAATATCGGAATGGCTTTGGGAGAGTCTCCAACGTCTGCGGACCATCTCCTGAAAGTTCGTCGTAGCCGGTGATCAAAAGAACAGGAAGCTCGGCGTGGGCCGCCATGACTTCACGCGCCAGCTCGCGTCCGGTCATCCCCGGCATCTTCTGGTCGGTGACAATCAGGTCAGGATGAAGTCCCTTCCGCAGCCGAATCAGTGCATCGCTGGCGGAGGAAGCCTCGACAACTTCGTAGCCAAGTTCGCTGAGGAGATCTGCAGTCGTGGCACGAACGAGATCCTCGTCATCGACGACGAGGATGATCCTGCGATCCGTCGCTTCAGGGGGCGCCGCCTCGTCGACAATGAGGCCCTCGACCGGCTCGTCGATTACGGGAAGCCATAGCGTAGCCGTGGTGCCGACCGCCGGCCGGCTGGTCAGCTCGAGCCTTCCACCCGATTGGGCGGCCAAGCCGTGGACCATCGAGCGGCCCAGCCCTGTTCCCTTGCCGAGGCCCTTGGTCGTGAAGAAGGGCTCGACCGCCTTTCGGAGGGTCGCTTCGTCCATGCCCTCGCCGGTATCGGCAATGGTGATGCAGACATACCGCCCCGGTCTCAGATCCGGACTTTGCGCGGCTCCTACGTCATGTGCAGATGTCGTAATCGTCAGCGTGCCACCAGTGGGCATCGCATCGCGCGAGTTGATCGCCAGATTGATGATCGCCAACTCGAGCTGAACCGGATCGACCTGCGCGGGCGGCAGGCCTTCGGCCACATCGAGGGTCAATTGGATCGAGGGCCCCAGCGAGCTGGCCATAAAATCCCGCAGGCCCTCTACCGCTTGGCCAACGTCGACGGGCTTTGGCTGCAGCACCTGCCGCCGGGCAAAGGCGAGAAGGCGGCTGACCAACGACTTGGCACGGTCCGCTGAGGCCAGTGCCGCTCCGATCTGGCGCTGACTTCTCTCGTCGTTGTGGCGCATCCGGAGCAGGTCGAGCGAGCCGATGATCGGCGTCAGGAGGTTGTTGATGTCGTGAGCCACGCCTCCCGTGAGCTGTCCGAGCGCCTCAAGCCGCTGGGCGTGGCGCAAGCCTTCCTCGGCGCGCATCCTCTCCTCGATCTCCGCGGCCACGCGCTGCTCAAGCGTCTCGTTCAGCTCGCGCAGCTCGGCATTGAGCCGGTCCGCCTCGATGAGAGCCGCTGACAATTCCGCAGCCTTCCGCTCGATCTCGTTTCGTGCACCGTCAAGTGCCGAGGCAAGCATCGTCGCGCGTTGGGTCGCATCCTGGGCAGCCTTTGCCATACCCTTGGCACTGGATTGGGCAAGCTCGGCGTAGAGGAGCGCCGACAACAGCGGGACCCGACCGAACTCGGTTGGCGAGAGGGTCGGCTCACCGCCGATCAGCAAGAACACGGCACCATTGTCGGCGGCGAAGACACGAGCCGTCGTCAGCGTCTGCCGATCTGGAAAGGCGATCTCCGCGGTGAACTCTCCACCGGCAGCCGCCCGCGCCAGAAGCCTGGTCCATGTCGGTCCGCCTGGCAGCGTCTGCGGAAACCCGGGAGCCGGTCTTGGGGCGCCGATCTCCGGATCGCGGAGCAGAATCACGAACGCCGCGACCCCGAGCGTGGAGGCGATGCGCGCGGCAGCTTCCGCCCGCCCCCTCGGATCGGTCAGCCAGCCGGCAAGCTCATGAATGGACGGCGGTGTCACCGCTCAGGCGGGGAACACGCAAACGACGGCGGTGCAGTTATGGAAGCCGTGAAATTGCCCTTCGGCCCGGGCGATCTGTCCATGGGTGTTGCAACCAACCAAGCCGATCTCGCCCAGCCGATCCGCGACTGCCGCAACCTGGGCTGCGAACTGGTCACCCAGTCGCAGACGGGTCGCCACACAGTCGAAGAGGAGGGCGGCCTCCGGCTTGCTGTCACGGAGACCCGCCAGCGCCGCATCCGTCGCCCGCTCAGCGGCCTCGACGGCTGACGCCGCCGAGCTTCGCATGATCCGCACGGTGCTTCCGACCGGCACTTCGGCGGCACACAGCACCGATCCATCCTCGAGGATCGCCAGCGGGACGCGAAGCCGGTAGCCGGCCCCCGTATCGATCCCGAGAATGTTGTGCAGGAAGAAGGGGATGGGCGCCTCGGGGTCAAGCGTCTGAGAGTTCGCCTCTGCATGGGCGTGGAACGCATCGGCGGCGGGGAAGCCGTTGAGGCTGACCAGCCGCAGCCCGTCCGCCTCGGTCACCCGGTACGGTGCGGATGCGGGCTCCCATCCGTGACTCACGCCGATGCCAAGCGGCTTGGTCGAAAGAATCTCCAAAGCGACGGCTGCGTCCGTCATCACCTCGGTGTCGCAGAACACCGTCGTCCGCTGGAAGTTGGCGTTGTCGCCAGCCCCGCCTCCGAAGAACTGGTACTGGCCGGCTGTCGCAAGCGTCAGCTCATCGACGAGCGCATCAGCGTAGCCGGCAAGCGCATCGGTCATCACCAGCGCGGAGCGGTAGGGGAAGCCGTGATCGGACAGCCCATGCAGACCCGTCGCGATCTCACGGGCAGCGGCTGCGGTATCTCCACGCAAGCCACGGCCGACGCCTGCGCTGAAGCGCACATCTTCGCCGCGCAGCGCAAGCGCGGTCGCCAAGCCCTCCCCGAGGTCACGGTTGGCAAACTCGCCGGCGGAGGACGCCCCCACAATGACGGCACTGCCGCAGCCGGTCTTCAGCGCGGCCAGGAGCGCCTCATGGTCATAGGTCGGAGCCGCAAAGACGATAATCGCCTCGGGCTCCGCTGGGAGATTGGCATGAATCTGCTCACACAGATCGCGGCCTGCGGCCACGCTGTCGGGAAGCCTGGTCGATACGACGGCTGTCTGCACTGCATTCACCTGGCGCTAGTTGCGCCCCCCAGAATGGCGTCTACCCAGATAAGAGCGTTCCTTCAACGTGCTTATGGCTGAAGACCACGCGCCCCCCAATGGTTGCGGGGCGGGGTTGATGGAACGGGGCCTCGGTACACAGGGCGGTGCGCTGGGAAAGCCGGGATGCTCGCCTCTCATCCCGGCACTCACAAGTAGTTGCGTCAGTGCCAGCCCGGATGAGACACCTAGACCGGCAGCAAATGACAGCCGTAGGTCCAAGCATGACGATACCAAGTTTCTAGAACGCCGATCGTTTCAGGCTTGATTGCTTAAATTTGAGTGAGGCCAGTTTTGCTCGTGCAGGCAGAAACTGCTGCTCGCACCCAGCATCATCGGGTCGACCGGAGCGTCATCTATGCTCTCAGCCGGTGAGCAGAACTCTATTCAGGAATAAGCGCACCAATTTTTAACGAAGGCAAAGCTACTGATCAAACCGATTGGGGGCTCTGCATGATCGGCAGAAAGCTGACGAGGTTCTATCGGCGGGGACGAGCGAGTGCGGTCAAGCCGCATATTTATCAACAGCTCGTCGCAGCTTTATTCTCGCCGACACTCTCGGTGTTTGTCGCAGCCGCTCTATGCATTGGTGCAATTGGCGCACTCTCAACACTGCGCACGTCCGATCAGGTGCTCGCTGTGCTTTCGGCGATCGCCGTTTCGATGGGACTGGTGCGCGCCGGCCTGATCGCCCGCTTCCGCAGCAAGGTACGCAAGTTCAGCAACTTCGAGCAGGCACGGCGGTGGGAGCGATACTGGGCCATCGCCTCACTCGCCTACGCTGCAACCGTCGGCACCATGGCTGCCCGCGGCATAGCAAGCACGGACGATCCGGTCGTTCATCTCGTCGTCGCACTTGGCGCCGTGGGAACGGCTGGCGTGGTGGCCGTGGCCGCGGTTCGGCCGAACATCGTCATCGGGCAGTTGCTGGCGCTGTTCATACCGCTGATTGCCGGGGTGTTCATGCAGGACAACCCCTACTACTGGGCGCTGGCCGTCGTCGGCGGCCCATTTGTCCTGATGATCAGCGAGATGACCTACTCGCTCTATGAAACGGCGGTGCGGGCGCTGAAGCTCGCCTCCGGCTATGGCGCCATGGCAAATCAGCTGCGGGAGCGGAACGCACGCTTCGATACAGCGCTGTCGAACATGGCTCAGGGCCTGTGCATGTTCGATGCAGAGCTCACGCTGACCGTCTGCAACCAGCGATTCATTGAGCTCTACGGCCTGTCAGCCGAGGTCGTGAAGCCGGGTACGACGCTCCAGCAACTCGTTGAGCATTCGGTTTCCCGGGGCAACCATCCCGGATGGACACCGAGACAACTTCATGAAATGTGGCTGACGCAAGCCTCGCGCAATGAAGAAGCATTGCTACACCAGACGCTTGGTGATGGTCGCACCTTGGCGATCCATCACCGGCCGATGGCAGGCGGCGGCTACGTCGGCACGATTGACGACATTACCGAGCAGAAGCGGGCGGCCGAGCAGGTCAGCCACCTTGCCCGGCACGATGTGCTCACCGACCTTCCGAACCGACTCTACCTTCGTGAACGGTTGGAAGCCGACCTCGCGGGTCTGAAGGCTGGTGAACGGTTAGCGGTGATGTGCCTTGATCTCGACGACTTCAAAACCGTCAACGACACTCAGGGTCATCCGGCCGGCGATGCGCTGCTTGTGCAGGTGAGCCAGCGTTTACAGCACATGCTCGCGCCAGAGGACTTTCTCGCGAGGCTGGGCGGCGACGAGTTCGCCCTGATCGTACATGTCGACAGGAATACTGGCGGGCTCGCCAAGGCCGAGGCCGTCATTGAGGCATTGAGCCGAAGCTTCTGGGTACAGGGCCGCGAAGCGAACATCGGCGCCAGCATCGGCATCGCGGTCGCAACCGAGCATGGCAGCGACGCCGACACCCTGCTGAAGCGGGCCGATATCGCACTCTATCAAGCGAAGGCGGAAGGGCGGCGGACGGCACGCCTGTTCGATCCAGCCATGGCGCAGCGCCTGATCGAACGGCGGGACCTTGAAAGCGAGCTGCGCCGCGCGTTGGCCGACAGCGAGTTCGAACTCTACTACCAACCGCAGATCAACATCGTAAACGGCTCGATCTCGACCTTTGAGGCACTGGTCCGGTGGCGGCACCCACGGCGTGGCCTGCTCACCCCGGACATGTTCATCCCCCTTGCCGAGGAAACCGGGCTGATTGTCCCCTTGGGTGAGTGGGTGCTACGCCACGCCTGTGCCGAGGCAGCCGAATGGCCGGAACAATTAAGGGTGGCCGTCAATCTGTCGCCGGTGCAATTCCGGTCGAAGGGTTTGGTCGAGACGATCGCAAGGGCGCTGGCCGACTCCGGCCTGCCCCCGGAGCGCCTTGAGCTGGAGATCACCGAAGGCGTGCTCCTGCACGATGATGCCGCCAATCTCGCTGCGCTCGGGCGCCTGCGCGAGATGCGGGTTCGGATCGCCATGGACGATTTCGGCACCGGCTATTCGAGCTTGAGCTACCTGCGCAGCTTCCGCTTCGACAAGGTGAAGATCGACAAGAGCTTCGTCAGCGGGCCGAGCGGCGGCGCCGAGGGCGCGGCCATCATCCGCGCGGTGATGTCGCTATGCACCACCCTCGGTATCGCGACCTCGGTCGAAGGAGTCGAAAGTGAGGAGCAGCTGGACCGAATCCGCGCCGAAGGCTGCACCGAGGTGCAAGGCTATTTGTTTAGCAAGCCCGTACCACCGGAAGACCTGCCTGGCCTGTTCCCAGCAACGTTCCTGGTACACGAAGCGGCGGCATAGAGGGTAGGGCGCCGAAATGGCCGTCCCTTGCCCTGCCAGACCGGAGGGCTGCTTCCTCCGCTGTGCAGCCGATCGCTGAGCGCCGGATCACGCAAGCCGGACTGGCAGATCGCGTCGAAGCGCGGCCGATCGGCTTCTTTAGGGATGAGTTTCCACAGGCGGGCATCATCACCATGAGATGATCCTCCACGACTGGAACCTCGAGCATAAGAAGCAGAACTACCACTTCTAACTTATGTTGGTTTGGGCTAACCCGCGTAGCGGGACGCAGGATCGGGCGGGGGCTTGAGAGGGCGCATTAACGAAATGTCGAGCACAGTCGCCGAGCGGCATCTCGATAAGCAGACCTTGACCTCCTTCTCGGGAAGTAACCGGACAGCCGAACTGATCGCGGCGCACGATTGGTCGCTTACCCCGTTGGGGCCGGTGAATGCCTGGCCGGTCGCCTTGCGCACCCTCGTCGACGTCATGCTCGGCTCGAACCAGCCGATGTTCATCGCCTGGGGGCCTGAGCGCCTCCTGTTGTACAACGACGCTTACGCCGAAATCCTGGCGTCCAAGCACCCGGCTGCCATGGGGTGCGACTTCCTGAAAGTGTGGCACGAGATCCGCGCGGACCTCGAGCCGATGGTGGCGCAGGCGTACCGCGGCGAGGCCGTCCACATGGACGACATTGAGCTGTGGATGGAGCGCAAGGGTTTTCGCGAGGAGACCCACTTCGCCTTCTCCTATACGCCGGTGCGTGGTGATACCGGCGAGGTGGCCGGCTTCTTCTGCGCCTGTCAGGAGATCACGGGGCAAGTTCTGGGCGAGCGCCGTCTACGCGAGAGCGAGGCGCGCGCCCGTACTGATGCGGAGCGCGTGCAACTCGCGCTAGCGGCCGGCGCCATCATTGGCACTTGGGTGTGGGACATCCCTACCGACCGTGTCACGGTCGACGAGGCGTTCGCGCACGCCTTCGGTATCGACCCGGCGCGCGGGCATGAAGGGTTGAGCCTCGAGCAGGTGATTGCCACCGTCCACCCCGATGACCAGATCGGCCTCGTCGCTGCCATCAATAAGGTGGTCACGCACGGCGGGCATTACGCACACCAGTACCGCGTGCGCGGCGCTGACGGGAATTACCGCTGGATCGAAGCGAACGGCCGGGTCGAGTCGACTACGGACGGCATCCCGCTGCGATTCCCTGGCGTCCTCCTCGACCTAGAAGGGCGGCGAGCGGTCGAGGCGGAGCGCGACCAGGCAGCCGCGTTGTTGCGCATGTTTGCCGACGCGGTGCCGGGGGTCGTCTACGCCAAGGACCGGCAGGGCCGCATGATGGTCGCCAACCGCGGCACAACCGAACTCATCGGCAAGCCACCCGAACTCTATCTTGGTAAGACCGACGCCGAGTTCCTCGACGACAAGGCGCAAGCGGCAGCCGTCATGGCGACCGACGAGCGCGTCATGTCGAGCGGCATCGCCCAGCAGATCGAAGAAGAGGTGAGCCTGCCCGATGGCACGCGCGCTATCTGGCTGTCGACCAAGGTGCCGCTTCGGGATGAGGCCGGCGACGTGGTGGGACTGGTCGGCGCATCGATCGACATTACGGCTCGCAAGGCCATCGAGGCAGACCTCGAGGACGAGCGGCAAACACTCGAAATCCTCAACCGCACCGGCGCAGCGGTGGCAGCCGAGCTCGATCTCGAGCGCGTGGTGCAGCTGGTCACCGATGCCGGCGTCGAGCTGACAGGTGCCAGGTTCGGCGCCTTCTTCTACAATGTGCTCAACGAGGCCGGCGAAGCCTTCATGCTCTATACGCTGTCGGGGGCGGAGCGGTCGGACTTCGAGAACTTCGGCATGCCGCGGGCCACCGCTGTGTTCAAGCCAACCTTCGATGGCGACGGTGCCATCCGCTCGGACGACATCCTCGCCGACCCCCGCTACGGGAGGAGCGCGCCGCACTACGGCATGCCGAAGGGGCACCTTCCGGTCCGGAGCTATCTGGCCGTGCCGGTGACTTCGCGCTCGGGTGAGGTGATCGGCGGGCTGTTCTTCGGCCATCCGGAACCGCGGCGCTTCACCGAACGGCACGAGCGACTGATGGCCGGCATTGCCGCGCAGGCAGCCGTCGCCATCGATAATGCGCGGCTCTACCAGGCAGCCCAGCGCGCCAACGAGACACTCGAGCGCCGAGTGGCGGAGGCCCTCGCCGAACGTAAGCTCCTCGCCGACATCGTCGAGTCCACGGACGCCTTCGTCCAGATCGCGGACCTCGACTTCAACTTGCTCGGCATCAACCGGGCGTCGGCCAACGAGTTCGAGCGCATCTACGGCGTCCGTCCCGAGGTCGGCGACAACATGCTCGACCTGCTCGCCGGCCATCCTGAGCACCGAGCTGCCGTTGAGCAGGTCTGGAGCCGGGCGCTCGCCGGCGAGGAGTTCACCGAGATCGGCGAGTTTGGGGATCCGGGCCGCGCCCGCCGCTTCTACGAGATGAAGTACAACTCGCTGCGTGACAAAGACGGCAAGCTCATCGGTGCCTACCAGTTCGTCTACGACATCACCGAGCGCCTGCGCGACCAGCGCCGCCTGAGCGAAGCCGAGGAAGCTCTTCGCCAGAGCCAGAAGATGGAGGCGGTCGGTCAGTTGGTGTCGGGGCTGGCGCACGACTTCAACAACCTGCTCGGTGCGGTGGTCGGCTCGCTCGACCTTATCCGCCGGCGGGCCGATGACCCGGAGCGGGTGCGGCGCTTCGCCGAGGCCGGTCTGCAGGCGGCTGAACGCGGCTCGAAGCTCACGGCGCAATTGCTCGCCTTCTCGCGCTCGCAACGGATCGAACTGAAGCCGATCTTGGTCTGCGACGTCATCGAAGGCGTGCGCAACATGCTGGCGCGCACACTCGGGCCGCTGATCGAGCTTGAGTTTGATCTCAACCCTTGCCCGGTGCCGGTGATGGCCGACGCCACGCAGGTCGAGATGACGATCCTCAACCTCGCCATCAACGCACGCGACGCTATGCCTGATGGCGGCAAGCTGCGGATCGCCACGGCCCCGCGCCGGATCGAAGCCGACCCCGAGCTGACCCCGGGCGACTATGTCGAGCTTACGGTTGCCGACACCGGCATCGGCATGGACGCGGCAACGCTCCGGCGCGCCATGGACCCGTTCTTCACCACCAAGCCGATCGGCAAAGGCACCGGGCTCGGGCTGGCGCAGGTCTACGGCAGCGCACGCCAGTCCGGCGGCACGGTGCGCCTCGAGAGCAAGCTCGGTGCCGGCACGACCGTTCGTGTCCTGCTGCCGCGCACCAACAACGTGGCACAAGAAGCCGCGGGCAATGATGGAGCGACCTTAGGGCGTCTCCCGCCACAGGCGTCAGTACTCGTGGTTGATGACGACCCTGATCTCCGTGGCGTGCTGGTCAACTCGCTCGATGCGCTCGGCTATCGCGTTGCCGAGGCCGCAGATGGTCCGACCGGGCTGGCCGCCCTCGAGCAGCAGCGTCCCGACGTGCTGGTGGTCGACTTTGCCATGCCGGGGATGAACGGGGCCGAGGTGGCGAGAGCCGCCCGCGAGCGCTGCCCGGGTTTGCCGATCGTGCTGACCAGCGGCTACGCCGATACCGACGCCATCGAACGGGCGATGGGAAAAGGCGCGCGAATTCTGCGCAAGCCGTTCCGCATCGACGAACTGCTCGGCGCAGTCGGCGAGGCGCTCAAGGACGCATAGCGGTTGCATCCTTCGCTCGGCGACTTGCTGTCTGCCCCTGAATTCGTGTTCAACGCTGGACGCTGGCTTCGCGTCATCGACCGAGCGTTCCCTGTCGCGCCCCCGCTGATGCAGCCGGGCGTAGAAAGGCCTGAAGGTGCGCGCTGTAAGCAGCGTGGTTCCTGGGCACCACGTCTAGCCGCTGGTGCCGGGCAATGGTGCGTTGATCGTGCAGACCACCCCATCGGGTAAAAATTCGACGGTCACCTGACCATCCAGTTCAGCTGCAAGGCCGCGCTCAATCATGCGCGTGCCAAACCCCCGCTTGGCCGGTGGCACGACAGCTGGTCCACCCATTTCCCGCCAGACGAGGTTGAGCCGCTGATTTTTCGTCTGCCAGCGGATTTCGATCCGCCCCTCGGGTCGGGTCAGGGCGCCGTACTTCAGCGCATTGGTTGCGAGTTCGTGGATGGTCATGGCGAAGTTGACAGCTGTCTTCGGAGAAAGCGACAGATCCGGACCATCGATCACCACCCGATCGGGCTGTGGGCAGACAGCGGCGATGGCATCGACGATGATCGACCGAAGCGGTGCTGACTCCCAGTTCTGGCGGGTCAGCAGGTTGTGGGCGGCCGATAGCGCTGCCAGCCGCCCCTCGTAGGTTTGCCTGATCTCGACGGGGAAGTTCGGCCCACGAAACGTCTGCTGCGCGATGCCCTGAACGATGGCGAGCGTATTCTTCACCCGATGATTGAGCTCGTTGATCAGCAGGCGCTGGTGCTCTTCGGCGCGCCGGCGCTCGGTGATGTCGATGAAGGCACCGACCGCGCCGATGATCGTACCGGCCTCATCTTTGAGCGGCACGGCGTTGCCGAGGAGGTGAATCGACGAGCCGTCGTCGAACTCGACGCGCTCCTCGTGCTGCCGCAACACCTCGCCCCGCGCCGCCCGCTGAACCGGCAGTTCATGCGGCGCAAGCTCACGCCCATCGGCATTGAAGATCCTGAAGTGGCGGGGAGCTGTCTCGACGTTGCTGCGCGAGAGGCTGTCTCCGGGGGCCATGCGCATCAGCTCGGTCGCGCGGCGGTTGGCCTCGATCACTCGGCAGCTCGGATCGGTGGCGATGAGGATGGCAGCGGGAACAGCGTCGAGCACGGCCTGCAGACGATCGCGGCTCTCTCGAAGGGCCACCTCGACGCACTTCTGGTCGGTGACGTCCTGCACTAGGGCATACATGCCAAGTACCATGCCGTCTGTGCCCCAATGCGGTATGTGGCGCACGAGCGTCTCTCGTGGCCCCGCCGCATGCGGGAACGTCACCTCGTAGGTCACCGCTTCGCCGGACAGCGCGCGCTCGACGTAGGCGCGCCGCGCCGCGTACATCGAAGCGTCCATCACCTCCCGCAGCGACCGGCCGGCGATCTCGCTCAGCGGACGGCCGAACCAGTCTTCATAGGCCTTGTTGACGAACCGGAAGCGCTGGTCGGCATCGATATAGGAGATGAGCACGGGGAGGGCGTCGGTGATGTCGCGCAGCCGCTCCTCGCTGGTCTGGAGCGCGAGTTCCGCTTCGGCACGCGCGGCGCGGTCGGAGGCGGCCTGTGCCTCGGTCTCGGCGCGCGCGCGGGCTTGCGCCTCTTCACCGAAGCGGGCGAGTGCGGCTTGCTCGCGGTGGGCACGCCTGATGGCGATCGCGCCAATGCCGAGGAGCAGAAGCGTCGCAAGGCCCGTGATGGTGCCAAGCACGGCCAGATCCCGCCGCCACTGTGCCCAGATGGCCCCGACGCTGGCGCCATAGCTGACATAGACCGGCCACTGGCCGGCCTTTCGGTAGGCATGCAACCGGTCAACGCGATCGAGGTGAGAGGTGGTGCGATAGAAGCCAGCCTCGGGCTGAACCATGATCGATCGCATCAGCCCGCTCTTGGCTGGAAGGCGCGTCACACCGGTATTCACCGACGGATAGCGGGCGAGAACAGTGCCGTCCGCCCGCGCCAGGGTGACCGAGTCCCCCGGCGCGGCAAACCGGCGGTAGAAGTCGGCCAACGCGGCCGGCGTGACGGACGCCACCAGCACCCCGGGGAAGCCCGCGGCTGGCGAGGTCCGGCGGCGCGAAAGCTGGAACACCTCAAGACCGGTCGGACGCCCGATGATCGGTTCGCTGATGAACACGCCGCCGCGCATGCTATCGGCGAAAGCCCGGAAGTAGCTTCGGTCGCGGGCATGGGTCTGTGGAATCGGATATTGCAGGCTCGAGGCCAGCACGCTGCCATCACCGTCGATGATACTGGTTGCGACGACATACTCCGACGCATCCGTGATCTGGCGAAGCCAGCGATGAACAGACGGGTCTCGGAGCTGCTGTCGATCAAGCGCACTGGTGCGCTCGTCGACACGCTGAAGCGTGCTGTCCTGGGCTGCCAGGACGCGTTGCGCGTGCTCGGCCAGTGCCAGTGCGTTGCGCGCGGCGCGCTCCTGAGCGTCCTGCTTCAACTGCTCGTAGTCGTACGCTGCCGCCAGTGCGAACAGCAGCAGCGGAATAACGAGCGCAGCGGCGATATACACCTTGAGCGCGGTAACTGGCGCGAAGGTTCTTGAAGCTCGGCCGATCACGATCGAGAGGTCCGCCCCGAAACGATGTTGCCACTGACGTCAGCCAGCCAGAGAACCCAACCGCTACCGGGAAGCATCAGGGCCGTCTAGCCATCGAGCAGTTGCCGCACCTTGGCGGCAAGCTGGTCATAGGTGAAGGGCTTGCCGATCAGTTCGACGCCCGCATCGAGCCGGCCGTGGTGGACGATGGCGTTGCGCGTGTAGCCGGTCGTGAAGAGCACCTTGAGCTTGGGGTGCCAGCGCTGGGCCTCGTCGGCGAGCTGCCGCCCGTTCATGCCGCCCGGCATC
The DNA here is from genome assembly GCA_023413015.1 of Pseudomonadota bacterium. GTDB lineage: Bacteria > Pseudomonadota > Alphaproteobacteria > Sphingomonadales > Sphingomonadaceae > Sphingoaurantiacus. The sequence continues at coordinate 4,766 of JAEZQR010000207.1, read as the reverse complement.
ACCACGTCGGTGAACAGCAGCCGGATCTCGGGGTGCGCCGCGAGAAGCTGCAGGGCGTCCGGCCCGTTGGCCGCCGCCAGCACGCGGTAGCCCAGCTCGCCAAGCGCAGTGCTGCTATACTCGCGCAGGTCGTCATAGTCCTCAACGACGAGAATGGTCTCTCCGCTGCCTCGGAGCGAGGTGGCCGGAGCAGCCGTGCGGCTCACCTCCGCCTCCTGATCATGGGCGCGCGGCAGATAGATCTTGATCGTCGTGCCTTCGCCAGGCTCGCTGTAGATGCGGATGTGCCCGCCTGATTGGCGCACGAAGCCATAGACCTGGCTCAGGCCCAGCCCGGTGCCCTTGCCCGCTTCCTTGGTGGTGAAGAAGGGCTCGAACACCTTCTCCAGCGTTTGCGCATCCATGCCGGTGCCGCTGTCGGTAACGGCGATCAGCACATATTGACCGGCCGGCAGGTCCTCGACCACCTGCGCGACATAAGCTTCGTCGAGCGAGCTGTTGTGCGTCTCGATGGTGAGCTTGCCGCCATCCGGCATGGCATCCCTGGCATTCACCGCCAGGTTGAGGACGGCGTTCTCCAGCTGGCTCGGATCGACGACCGTGCGCCACAGGCTGCCGGCCAGCACCGTCTCCAGCTCGATGGTTTCGCCGAGCGTGCGGCGCAGCAGCTCCGACATCTCGGCCACCAGCTTGTTCGGCTGGATGACCTTGGGCTCGAGCGGCTGGCGCCGCGAGAAGGCCAGCAGCCGCTTGGTGAGCGTGGCCGCGCGCTGCGCGCCATCGCCCGAGATGCCCCGTGCCCGTCGCAGGCGGGCCGTCTCGGGCGTGTCCGGCATCGTGGCGAGCTGGCGCTCGATCATGTCGAGACCGCCGAGGATGATGGTGAGCAGATTGTTGAAGTCGTGGGCGACGCCGCCGGTGAGCTGCCCGATGGCCTCAAGCTTCAGCGCTTGCCGCAACGCCTCCTCGGCCTTCAGACGCTCGGCGATCTCCTCCTGTACCCGCTGCTCAAGGGTAGCGTTGAGCGCCTGAAGCTCGGCGGTGGCGGTCTCGGCGGTGCGACGCGCGATCAGCAGCTCGCGCTCATACTTCCGTCGGTCGGTGGCGTTGAAGATGGTGATCCGGTTGAAGAGCGGCTTGCCGGCATCATCCTTTTTCTGAACGGCATTGACGAGCACCGGCAGCCGTTCCCCGCCTCGAACGATCAGGTCGAAGGCGACCTCGCTCACGAAGCCCTGCATCCGCAGCAGCGGCGCGAAATGCGTCTCGTGATAGATGCGGCCGGCGACCGTCAGCAGGTCAGGCAGGCAGCGCCCGACGACATCCTCGCAGCTGCGCCCCAGCCAGTCGAGGAGCGTGCGGTTGACCCGGATGATCGTACCGTCAGGCTGCGTTGAGAGATAGCCGCAAGGCGCGTCTTCGTAGAGTTCCTCCAGGCTTTCCTGAAGAAGCGCATGGTCGATCCCTACGCCCGGATGATCATGCTCGGCCAACGGCTCGCCCTACAGGAACGACTTGATAGCGGCGATCGTCTCGTCAGGCGCGCTGAGGTGCGGGCAGTGGCCGGTCGCTTCCATCACCACCAGGCGCGAACCGGCGAGCGAGCGCTGCATATATTCGCCCACGCAGGTCGGCGCGATGGCATCCTGCGAGCATTGCAGGATGAGCGAGGGCGTTGAGACGCCGGCCAGGTCCGACCGATGGTCCGCCATGAACGTGACCCGCGCGAAGTGCTTCGAGATTTCAGGGTCGGACTGGCAGAAGCTGTTCGTGAGCTCTTGCCCGAGCTCAGGGCGGTCCGGATTGCCCATGATGACCGGCGCCATCTGGCTTGACCAGCCGAGATAGTTGCTGTCGAGGACCTCCAGCAGCTCCTCGATGTCCTCGCGAGCAAAGCCGCCGACATAGTCGCCGTCGTTGATGAAGCACGGCGACGGCGCGATCAGCACCAGCTTCTCGAAACGGGCGGGGTCTTTGACCGCCGCCAGAATGCCGATGATCGAGCTGACCGAGTGTCCGACCAGGACAGGCCGCTGCGCATCGACCGTATCGCAGATCTCGAGCACATCGTCGGCATAGCCGGCGAGCGACGCGTACTTGCTCCGGTCGTAGGCGGAAAGGTCGGACCGGCCGCTGCCGACATGGTCGAACAGCACGACCCGGTGGCTGTCCTCGAAGGCTGGTGCCACGAACCGCCACATATTCTGGTCGCAGCCGTAGCCGTGCGCGAAGATCATCGCTTGGTCGCCACGGCCCGAGACGTGCACGTTGTTCCGCGAAAGGACTGCCATCCCACCTCCATGCAGCTCCCCGGCATGACGGTCGCTACAGGAGCAGCGCGGAGAGGGCAACCGGCTTGGACTCGCGGTGGGCGCTGACGACAAGGATGTTAAGCGTCCGCCATCGGTCGCGAGCCGACCAACAACGTGTACAGCTCGAAGGTCGGCTAACGGGCGCGAAGCTGACGCCGGATGGGCAACCGTCTTGTGTCCGCTACCCACCCTGAGCTGACCTCGCGGCACGTCAGGACGCGACCCGTACCGGACCTTTCCTGCGTTGAGGCGCGCAGCCACAGTGCTATGAATCATTAAACGAAGATCAGCGGGGTGGTGGGTGTGAACGTCACCGACGACGAACTGGATGAACTGCGCGACATGGTTAAGGTCGGGTGGAAGATACCGAACGCGGTCGTCCACGCGCTCATCGACCGGCTGGACCGCGCAGAGGGCCGCGAGCCCACCGGCTGGTTATCACCGCCGCGTGTAAAACGCGCTATCGATGCACTGCGGAGCGACACCTGAGCCGCTAGTGCAGCGAGGTGGGGTGCCGCTCAGCGGTGTTGCGTTGTGTCCCGTCGGACGAGTTCGGCTTCGGCAGCGCGGATCGCGGTCAGCACATACTCAGGCAGTGCGTTGCCTGCCCGCTCGATGGCGTCGCGGTCGGCGCGCAGACGCTCCAGATGCTCGACAAGATGACGGCGCTGCCACGAGTGCGTGATGATCCGCCTACCGGCTTCGCGGGAGGTTGCCGACGGCCCGAACCAACGCCCGCATTCGACCCATTTGCGACATTGGCAGCGTAGGACCACACGCGCCCAGCTTCGGACATTGATGCTTCCCGATCAATCTCTCGCCATAGCTAATCGTTCGACTTCTCCTCCTCGTCCGGCTCCTGTCCAGGCTTGTAACGTGGCTTGGGCGGCGGCAGCAGGAAGAAGGCGACGCACAGCAGCGCGAGGGCCACCCCAACCCGCGCCGCCACGAACTCGACCGGAACTGCAACGATCTGGATGAGCGTCGCAATGCCATAGCGGCGCGTCATCTGACGGATGAAATCGGGCGCGAGCCGTTCGTCGATCACCCGGCGGCCCGACATTCCGTAAAACCACTTGGCCATCCACGTGCAGGCGGTCAGGGCGAGGCCGGTGACCAAAGTCACTGATCCCACGGGCTCGAAGCGCGTGCCGAGGTGGAAGCACCAGACGCGGATCGGATAGGGAATGACGACGATGGCCAGCAGAAACAGGAGGTTGATCGCGCTGAACCAGTGATCGCTCCTGGCGTAGATGCGGCCCGAATAATGATGCTGCAGCCAATAGGTGCCGATCACCAGATAGCAGAGGACTAGGGCGAGATGCTCCCGCCACTGCTCGGCCATCGCTCTTGCGAGATCCATGTAGCCATGTGGCCCGTCGGGAGATCCGGGGACCTTGATCTCGACGATCAGCAGGGTCAGCGCGATTGCAAAAACCGCGTCGCTGAACCCCTCCAAGCGGTGGAGCCCGCGCTCGGCGCCGTGAGTCTTGGCGTGGCTGAGTTGGGCCATTGGCAGACGAACGATTACCCCCGCGCAAGGTTGCTACGGCTGAAGCCGCGCTCGGTGACGACGCACATGCTGAAGGTCCGCTCCCCACCCAAAGCTGCCATTCCTGACATGCGCGTACCGGCGGCTAAGGGGTCCAACCACGACGTGGGCAGCATCAGAGCTAATGTCCGGATTGCACCCAAGTCGGTCGTTCCATACCTCCGCAGCGCCTGCCGGAAACGGACATTGGGTCGACAGCCAAAGTCTTCGGTGTAAGGCCCGATAACGCCCAAGGTCAGCGATCGGTTTGATAACAGGAAGTATGTGAAGCTCCCGCGGCCGCTGGCCCGCGACGCCTGCCAACCTGATATGTGCAAAGGGGGAGGGCTACGTCAGTTCGTAGCTGCCTCGATTCGTCCAGTGACAGACGGTGATGGGGCAGCCGGGGTCGGCATCATGATCGGTCGTGAACCCAATCCGGTTCGACAAAGCCGCAAGGCACGTTGGCGAACCTAGGCGATAGCTCGACGCGAAGCACGCTGAGCTCGGTAAGATCGTCGCTGAATGTGACCAGCAATTCGATCTCGGTGGAGGTGGATGCACTCCTTGCGGTTTGGCCGATGACCGAGAGGCTTCGGTCGGGCCGCTGAGCATAGAAGTCGAATTCAATCTCCAGATCGAGCTCAGCGAGCGCCATCAAGCGGGCAGTGATGCTGCCGCTCCGTTTGTTGATGATCTCGATTGGCCGCTCTTCGCTCCCAGGCTGCAATTGAAGGTCGCTCAAGGAGATGTCGATGATGTTCTCCTCCAAGAGATATTCGCTGTCCGCGCTCGCTCCGACATCCAGTCGATCGAGTTGGGCCTCGACTTGGCGACGGATGATCTGAAATGCGTCCTCGTCCTCGACAAGCAGCGACCAGAGGCGAAGGGCGAACAGTGACGCGTTCTGGTGGAGGAGGCCA
>JAEZQR010000192.1 GCA_023413015.1 Pseudomonadota bacterium | reverse complement strand
CTCCCACCGATTGGGATCGCCGGTGACGAGCAGCGCGCGGATTTCCTCCGCGCCCGGCGTGCCACCGGGCTCGCGGGTGACCACCACCTCCTTGCCCTGGCTCCTCAGCCGCTCGGCGAGGAGGCGGACCTGCGTCGACTTGCCGGCCCCCTCCCCGCCTTCGAAGCTGATGAAGCGGCCGGTCACTGACCGAGCACGAGCGCGCGGAAGTTCTGCGCCAGCCGCCCGAAGATGCCGGCCTTGCCGACGGCCTCGGCGGCGACCAGCGGGAAGGTCGCGGTCGGAATGCCGGGACGCGTCACGACGAGATCGGCGACCTTCTGCCCCTTGGCGATCGGCGCCTTGATCGGGCCATTGTAGACCACCTTCACGCGCATGTCGGACGAGCCGAGGCCGCGCGGCACGTTGAGCGCATAATCGCGCGGCGCGGTGAGACCGACGGTCTCCTTGTCGCCGAGATGCACCTTGGCCTGCTCGATCACCTTGCCGGCCTTGGCGAGCGGCTGCGACTTCCAGGCGCCGAAGCCCCACTCCATGAACGCCACCGACTCCTTGATGCGCTCGTTCATCGAGGTCAGGCCGGCGAGCACGGTGACGAGGCGGCGCCCGTCCTGGATCGCCGAACCGGTGAAGCCGTAGCCCGCCTGCTCGGTGTGTCCGGTCTTGAGGCCGTCGGCGCCGGCGACGCGGCCGAGGATCGGGTTGCGGTTGCCCTGCGTGATCGGCGCGCCCGAACCCAGCGTCTTGCCCCAGGTGAAGCTCGGCTGCCCGTAGAACTTCTTGTAGAGGTTCGGGAAATCCTGGAGCGTGCGCTCGCCGATGATGCCGAGATCGCGCGCCGTCACATACTCGGCCGGATCGGGCCAGCCGTTCGAGTTGGTGAAGTGCGAGTTCTTCACGCCGATGCGCTTCGCGGTGGCGTTCATGATCTCGGCGAACGCCGGCTCGGTGCCCGCCAGCCCTTCGGCGAGCACGACGCAGGCATCGTTGCCCGACAGCGTCACGATGCCGTGCAGCAGGTTCTCGACCGACACCATCTCGTTGGGTGACAGGAACATCGTCGAACCCGCCTGCGGGCCGTGCCACTTCTGCCAGGTCTCGGGGCGCACGCGGATCATCTGGTCGAGCTTCACCTCGCCCTTCTTGATGAGGTCGAAGACGACATAGACCGTCATCATCTTCGCCATCGAAGCCGGCGGGATGCGCTCGTCGGCGCCCTTGGCGTAGAGGATCTGCCCCGTCGACAGGTCCTTCATGAACGCGATCGGCGCGACGGTGCCGTAGGAGGGCGCCTGCTGCGCGACCGCCGGCGTGGCGACGATCAAGGCAAGGGCAGAAAGACCGATGTAGTTACGCATGACGAGTCGGCTCCGAAGGATGATCAACTGATGGGGGTGCCCACGACGCGGGCATCGCTATAGCCGGCGGCCCGCACCTCTTCCAGCACCTTGGCGGCGGCAGTCGCGTCGGCGAACGGACCGAGGCGGACGCGGAAGATACCAGCGGACGTGGCTTCGATGTTGGCCGCGGCGAAGCTTTCGAGATCGGCCGCGAGCGTCGTCGCCCGCCCCTGGTCGGACAGCGCGGCGACCTGAACGAACAGCGAGGCAGGGATAGTCGGCGCCGGTACAGCCCGCGGCGGTGGCGGCGCGGCCGCAACGAGGACTGGTGCCGGCGCCAAGGGCGGTGGGGCGATGGGCCGCCCGAGCCCGAGGCGCGCGATCTCGCGGTCCGATGGATAGACGCGCTTCACCCGCACCTTGGCTGTGCCCTTGCGGTCGGTGCCCAGAAGCTGCGCAGCACGGCGCGACAGGTCGATGACGCGGTCACCGACGAACGGGCCGCGGTCGTTGACGCGCAGTGTGACCTGCCGCCCGTTCTCGAGGTTGGTCACCTCGACGAAGCTCGGCAGCGGCAGCGTCTTGTGCGCGGCGGTCATGCCATCCTGGTCGAACGGCTCGCCATTGGCAGTCGCCTTGGCGTGGAAGCCGGGACCGTACCAGGAGGCGATCCCCGTCTCGTCATAGTCGCGGTCGTCCTTGGGATAATACCAGACGCCAGCAATCTGATACGGCTTGCCGATCTTTACGCCCGGCGGTGCCGGCGGCGCGGACGCGACGCGCGGCTCGGGCCTACCGGCGCAGGCCGCCAGCAGCGACAGCGCCAGGAGCGCTGCCGATCGCGTCGGCGAGATGCGTGACGGTGAGCGCGTAGAAGTTGGTGCAATTGTACCGCATGATCGCGCGATAATTGCCATAGGTCAGGTACCCCCCGGTTCCCGGTCCATCAGGTTCGATCAAGGTCGCAAGCATATTGTCCGGCGGCAGCGAGCCGCCGAGCGGCTGGATGCCCAGCGCGCGGAACTCCCCCACCGTCAGCCATCGGCTATGCCGCCAGTTCATACCCGAGCATTCGGCCACCGGCGTCAGGTTGCGGACACGCTCGCGGTCGAACGTCGGCGGCACATAGACGCGCTGCGCCCAGGGCTCGCCGGGCTTCCAGCCCTTCGATCTGACGAAGTTGGCGACCGAGGCGAGCGTGTCGGCGGAGTTGGTCCAGATGTCGGCCCGACCGTCGCCATTCCCGTCGACGGCATGCGCCAGATAAGAGCTCGGCAGGAACTGCGGCATGCCGGTCGCGCCGGCCCAGGAGCCGACGAACGCCCCGCGCGCGATCGCGCCGCGGTCGATCACCTTCAGTGCCGCGATCAATTCGCCGGTGAAGAGCTCGCGCCGGCGCCCCTCGAACGCCAGCGTCGCCAGCGAGCGGATGAGATCGAAGTTGCCCGTGACGGCGCCGTACGACGTCTCGATGCCCCAGAAGCCGAGCAGGATCTGAGCCGGCACGCCGTACCGGCTCTCGATTCCCGACAGCGTCGCGGCGAGGTCGGAGCGCAGCCGCTGCCCGGTGCCGATGCGATTGTTGTTGATATGCCGCGCCAGATAGCCGGCGAAGGTGAGCTGCGAGGTGGCGCTGCGGTCGGGCTGGGCATTGTCGAGCTGGACGACGCGCGGGTTGTAGGTGAGCCCCGCCAGCTCGCGGTCGAGCGTCGCGACCTGCACGCCGGCCGCGAGTGCCTGCCGGCGAAAGTCGCCGTTGAGCCACGCCTGGAAGGCGAGCTGACGCGGATCGGCGACCGGCGCAGCCACCGGCGGCTCGGCCGGCGGCAAGGGCGCAGGCGGCTGCGGCGCTTCCTGCGCATGCGCCGCGAACGTCGTCGCGACCGATAGAAACAAGACAAAGCGTTTGCGCATGAGCCCCTGACGCACCCCCGTATTAAAGAGTCTTGCCACAAGCCTACCCGCGAAGGAATCCCCCAAGGATGCGGCTTGCGGTCTCGCCCGCTTTTTCGCATGAGGGCGCATACGGAGAGGTGGCCGAGTGGTTTAAGGCAGCGGTCTTGAAAACCGCCGTGGGTGCAAGCTCACCGTGGGTTCGAATCCCACCCTCTCCGCCACTCGTTCCCGGTCGCGGCTGCTGAGCGTACGCATGGAGCCGGACCGGGGATCGGCTTACCACCCAGACGGGAACCCCATGCTTCCCCTGAGGTTGTGAACGGAACGCGGCGCGGGCATGCTCTGAGGCCGCTTGGCCGGATACCGATGCCTTTCATGCTGCGTTGCCGTTCCAACCATCGCGAGCCGGCCGACCTTCGATGAAGCCACTCGCCACAGCTCCCCGAGCGATGAACGCTGCGCCCGCCGTGCATCAGTCGGCTTTCGCCCCGTTCCGGCATCGCGTCTTCCTGTTCATCTGGCTGGCGACGCTCGTCTCGAACTTCGGAAGCCTGATCCAGTCGGTCGGGGCGTCGTGGATGATGACCTCGATCACGAGCTCGCGGGACATGGTCGCGCTCGTCCAGGCCTCGACCACGCTGCCGATCATGCTCTTCTCGCTGCCCTCAGGCGCGATCGCCGACAGCTTCGACCGCCGCCGCATCATGATCGTCGCGCAGCTGTTCATGCTCGTCGTCTCGGTCGCGCTGGCGGCGGCGGCCTATCTCGACCTGATCACGCCCTGGCTGCTGCTCGTCTTCACCTTCCTGATCGGCTGCGGCGCGGCGGTGAACGGGCCGGCGTGGCAGGCCTCGGTCGGCGAACAGGTGCCGCGCGAGGATATTCCCGGCGCGGTCGCGCTCAACAGCATCGGCTATAACATCGCCCGCAGCGTCGGCCCCGCGGTCGGCGGCGTGATCATCGCGGCGGCCGGCGCCGCTGCCGCCTTCCTGGCGAATGCGTTGAGCTACGTCGGCCTGATCGTCGTGCTGGCCCGCTGGCGCCGTCCGGTGCCCACGCGCGCGCTGCCTCGGGAGCCGCTCGGTGCGGCGATGGCGTCCGGCGTGCGCTATGTCGCGGCCTCGCCGGCGATCGGCCGGGTGCTGGTGCGTGCGCTCACTTTCGGTCTCGCCGCCGGCGGGCTCTGGGCGCTGATGGCGCTCATCGCACGCGAACGGCTCGGGGGCGGTCCGCTGACCTACGGCATCATCCTCGGCGCGTTCGGCATCGGCGCGGTCGCGGGTGGCCTCGTCTCCGCGCGGTTGCGCCGGCAACTGGCGAACGAGGTGCTCGTCCGCAGTGCGCTGGCGGCATTCGGGCTGGGCGCCATCGCCTCCGGCCTCAGCCCGCTGCTGGTGCTGACATCGATCGCGATGCTGCTCGCCGGCATGGGCTGGGTGCTAGCGCTGTCGACGTTCAACGTCACCGTCCAGCTGTCGTCGCCCCGCTGGGTCGTCGCGCGCGCGCTCGCGATCTACCAGATGTCGACCTTCGGTGGCCTGGCGATCGGTAGCTGGCTCTGGGGCATCTTCGCCGAACGGGTCGGCCTGATCGAAGCGCTCGTCGTCTCGGGTGCCGCCGTCTTGCTGAGCGCCGCAATCGGCCTGCGTTTTGGACTACCCGAGGTCGAGAATGTCGATCTCGGCCCCAGCGGCCACTGGGCCGACCCCAAGCTCAGGGGCGCGATCGATCCGCAGAGCGGCCCGGTGGTGGTCACGGTCGAATACCGCGTCGATCCTGCCGACGCGATCGCGTTCCAGTCGGCGATGATGGAGCGGCGCCGCATCCTGCGCCGCGATGGGGCGCGCGACTGGTCGCTCCTCCAGGATGTCGAACGCCCCGACTGCTGGATCGAGCGTTTCCGCAGCCCGACCTGGATGGCGCACATCCGCCAGCACCATCGCACGACCATCGCCGACCGCGAGGTCGATGCCCAAGTCCGCACCTTTCATCGCGACTCCGAGCCGCCGCGCGTCCGACACCTGCTCGAGCGGCCGCTCGGCGCGCTTCCGATCGGTAGCGGCGCTCAAAGACCAACCCCCACCGCAGCGCCGATCGACTAGAACCGGAACCACGCCGCGCCGCACCGGTTGACTGCCGGCCAAAGAAGGAGAGCGGCAATGGC
>JAEZQR010000159.1 GCA_023413015.1 Pseudomonadota bacterium | reverse complement strand
CCCATGGCCATGGGGGTCGACCGTATCGCCGACAGGATGTTGCAATGCTTCGAAGCGTCTCAAGCGGCGTAGAGCGCTGGCCGCTCGCCAGCCCGTTCCGGATCTCCCGCGGCGTCCGAACCGTGGCCGAGGTGGTAGCGGTCGAACTGCGACAGGGCACCGCCTGCGGAACCGGCGAGGCCGTTCCCTATGCCCGCTATGGCGAGACGCCCGACAGCGTCCTGGCGCAGATCCGCAGCATCGAGCCAGCCTTGGCGGACGGCGCCACGCGGGCCGACGTCGCCCGGCTGCTGCCGCCGGGCGCGGCACGCAACGCGGTGGACTGTGCCCTTTGGGACCTGGAAGCAGCTCTCCGCGGCGTGAGTGTCGGCGAGATGCTGTCCGCACTTCCCGCCAAGCCGCTGGTGACCGCCCTGACGGTCGGCCTCGACCGGCCCGAGCAGATGGGGGCGGCAGCAGCGGTGCTGGGTGGCGCTGAGCTCATCAAGGTCAAGGTGGACGCCGACGACCCCGAGTCCGCGCTGCGGGCGGTGCGGGCGGCGGCGCCAGCCGCCAAGCTCATCGTCGATCCGAACGAGAGCTGGACCCTGCCGATCCTTGAGCGGGTGCAGCCGCTCCTAAAGGAACTGCGCGTGACGTTCGTCGAGCAGCCGCTGCCGGCAAGCGACGACGCCGGCCTGCAGGGATTCGAACCGCTGGTGCCGATCTGTGCCGATGAGTCCTGCCACACGGCGGCCGACCTCGACAGGCTGGTGGGCCGCTATGGCATGGTCAACATCAAGCTCGACAAGACCGGCGGGCTCACCGAGGCGCTCGCGCTCCTCGATGCCGCTCGGGACCGCGGGTTCGGCGTGATGGTCGGGTGCATGATCTGTACCTCGCTGTCGATCGCCCCTGCCTTCCATGTCGCGGCCAAGGCCGATTTCGCCGATCTCGACGGCCCCTTGTGGCTGAAGGAGGATCGGCCTGGCGGCGTCCGCCTCGAACACGGTCACCTCACGCCACCGGCAGCTGGGTTCTGGGGATCGCCCGTCGGCGCATCAGCCGAGTCCGCGCGCTGATACCGGTGCATGCTTGCAGTCGACGAGCTCGCGCTGAATACTCAGGGGGCGGCCATGATCGTGGCCGCTGACAGGGGGCATGATGACCGGGGGTACGTCAGGGAGCGGCGCAGCACATCCAACTGCGACCGGCGACGGAGCGCGCATCTTGGATGACAGCTCGGATGCCATTTCCCCGGCCCGCGGCCGTGGCGGGAGGATCGTGGCCACCTTCTTCAGGATCACGCTCTGGAAGCGCGTGCTCGCCGGTCTCGTTCTGGGCGTGGCGCTCGGTCTGCTGTGGCCGACGGCCGCGCCCCCGATCGCCTTTCTTGGCGACATCTTCGTGCGCCTCATCCGCATGCTGGTGGTTCCGATCGTCCTCGTAACCATCGCCGCCGGTATCACATCACTGGCAGACCCCAAGCGGCTGGGCTCGCTCGGCGGCCGCACCATCCTGCTGTTCATGGCAACCACGGCGATCGCGGTCGCGGTCGGCATGCTGGTGGCGGTGGTGATCCAGCCCGGCGCCGGCGCGGAGCTTGGCAAGGCCGTGCCGCAAGCGCTCGGTCCGGCGAAGTCGGTCTACGACCAGCTCATCGGGATCGTGCCGCTCAACATCTTCGAAGCGTTGTCCAACGGCGACATGCTCGCAATCATCTTCTTTGCCATCCTGCTCGGCGTAGGGACGATCGTTGCCGGTGAGGCGGGCCAGCCCGTGGCCAGGTTCCTCAATTCGGCGTCGGCGGTACTTCTCCAGATCGTGCGGATCGCGATGGAGGCAACCCCCTTCGGCGTGTTCGCGCTGGTTGCCAACGCGATCGCGGCTAACGGGGTAGCGGTATTCGTCAACATCGGCTGGCTGGCGCTGTGTGTCGTCATCGGAGCGCTGATCCAGGCGCTGCTCGTCCACAGTGCGCTCATCGCTCTGGTGGCCCGCCTCCCGGTCGCCCGGTTCTTTCGGGGCATCGTGGATGCACTGGTGGTGGCGTTTTCGACCGCCTCGAGCTCGGCCACGCTGCCGGTCGCGATGCGCGTGGCACAGGACAACCTTGGCGTTGCGCGCCCCGTGGCGTCGACCGTGCTGCCGCTCGGCGCGAGCATCGGCAAGGACGGGACCGCCATGTACGTCGGCCTCCTCAGCATGTTCAGCCTTCAGGCCTTCGGCATCCCGCTCGATGCCGCCACACTGGCGATCGTCTTTCTGACGGCCGCGCTCGCAGCGTTCGGCACGGCACCGGTACCGTCCGCCTCGCTGTTCATGCTGGCCGCGGTTCTATCGGCCGTCGGAGTCGGTCCCGAGCAGACTGCGCTGGTCGTGGGCTTCGTGCTGCCGTTCGACCGGCTCCTCGACATGACGCGCACGGTCCCTAGCGCGAGTGCCAACTTGGCCGTCGCCACGACGGTTGCGCGGTGGGAGGGCGAGATTGACGTCGACCGCTACCGCGCAGGAGCCATCGAATAGGTTCGAAGACCGCCGCAGGCGCATTTGCCAGGAAGCGCCAGGGAGACGCCGACCGGCGGCACGGCCGGCACGGGGAAGGGAGACAGGCAGTGAAAATCGGGATGGGCACGCGGCGTGCGGTGGACTCTGGCTTGGCTAGCGGGCGGTCCGCAAGGCTGCTGGCCTTCTCCGCGGTGCTGCTTGGAACCACGGCCTGCGCGACCGGCGTTGCACCGCCGCAGGCCGCCGATCTGGTAATCCGCGGCGGTCAGATCTACGACGGCTCCTCGACCATCCCCTTCACCGGCGACGTGGCGGTGCGCGGCGACCGCATCGTCTTCGTGGGTAAGACTTCCCACAATCCGTACACCGCGGACCGCATCATAAACGCGGCCGGCATGATCGTGG
>JAEZQR010000043.1 GCA_023413015.1 Pseudomonadota bacterium | reverse complement strand
GGCCGAAAAGCCGAAGCGCCGGCGCACGACGCGCCGCACCAAGGCTGCCGACGAAGCGCCGGCTGAATCGCCCGCCGCCGAGCCCCCTGTCGCCGAGACCGAAGCGGCTCCCGAAGTCGCAGCGGCTCCGGAGCCGGCAGCCGCGGCCGAAGCGCCGAAGCCCGCCAAGCCGAAGCGTGCGCCCCGCGCGCGCAAAGCGGCGGCGGCAGCAGCAGCCACGCCTGCCGAGGTCGCACCGGAGCAACCGGCGCCCGTCGCCAATGATGCGGAACCGGAGTCGGAGCCCGCGCCGGCCCTCGAAACCGCCGGCGCATCCACCGAGCCGGCGCGCACACCGCGCAAGGGCTGGTGGCAACGCACCTTCGGCAACTGATCAGATGAAGCAGCCGGACGGCGATCGCCGTCCGGCTGCTTCATATCGGGTTCAGGGAGCAGAAAGCAGGGTCCGATCATGACCGGCCGCCTCACCGTCCTGCGCCTCTTCACCTTCCTGTTTCTGTCCTTCGCGCTCATGGCGCGGCCGGCGCTCGCCCAGAGCGTGCTCCGCGACGCGGAGACCGAAGCTTTCTTCCGCGACCTCGCGAAGCCGCTGGCGGAAGCCGGCGGGCTCGACCCACGCTCGGTGCAGGTCCTGCTGATCGGCGATCCCAGCCTCAACGCGTTCGTGACCGGCGGTCAGAACGTGTTCTTCCACTCGGGCATGATCGTCGAGGCCGATAACGTCAACCAGATCCAGGGCGTTCTGGCACACGAACTCGGCCACATCACCGGCGGGCACAATGTCCGCTTTTCCGAGGGCACCAAGGCGGCGACCAGCATCTCGCTGCTGTCGCTGCTGCTGGGTGCAGCGGCCATCGCGGCCGGCGCGGGCGATGCCGGCATGGCGGCTATGGCTGCCGGCCAGTCGGCCGCGATGGGCAAGTTCCTCGCCTATTCGCGTACGCAGGAATCGGCGGCCGATATGGCGGGCGCGGACTTCTTGGCCAAGGCCGGCATCTCGGGCCGCGGCTCGATCGACTTCTTCAAGAAGCTCGAGAACCAGGAATATCGCTACGGCTACAGGCAGCGCGACGAATATGGCAGCACCCACCCGTTGAGCACCCAGCGCATCACGGTGCTCGAGGAGGTCTACCGTAAGTCACCTGCCTGGGACCGTCCAATCGACCCGGTGCTGGAGCGCCGTTTCGAGCGTATCAAGGCCAAGCTCGTCGGCTTCGTCAGCGAACCCGCGCGCACCTTCCAGCTCTATCCCGAGACCGACACGTCGGAACCGGCGCGCTACGCCAGGGCCTATGCGTGGCATAAGTCCGCCTTCATGGACAAGGCGAATGCCGAGGTCGACGCGCTGCTGAAGAACGCGCCCAACGACCCCTACTACCTCGAGCTCAAGGGGCAGATTCTGCTCGAATCGGGCAAGGTGCGCGACGCGATCCCGCCGCTGCGGCAGGCGGTGAGGCTCGCGCCCGACCAGCCGCTGATCGCCGCCCTCCTCGGCCATGCGCTGATCTCGACCGAGGACAAGGCGGACGCCGAGGAAGCAAAGAACATCCTCAAGGCGGCGGTCGCGCGCGACAATTCCAATCCGTTCGCCTGGTACCAACTCGGCATCGCCTACGAGCGTGACGGCGACGAACCGCGCGCCGCGCTCGCCACGGCCGAACGCTACAATCTCGAGGGGGCGCCGCAGATGGCGCTGCCCAATGCTCGCCGTGCGATGGCCGGTCTCAAGACCGGCACGCCCGACTGGCTTCGCGCTCAGGACATCGTCATGGTAAGTGAAGCCGAGGTCGACAAGAACGGAAAGCTGAAGCGGCGGCGATGAGCGAAACAACTGGGGGTTGGGCTGCGGCCGTGCGCGCACGGATCGCCGGCCTCGGCGCATGGGAGTGGGTGGCGATGGTAACGGTGCTGGCAGTGGCGGCCGCGGGACTTCTTTACGCGACGAGCGGCGCCAGCGCCTCGGCGCCGGCCGGCTCGGATCAGTTCTCTAAACCTCAGCGCGAGGCGATCGACGCCATGGTGCGTCAGTATATCCTCGACCATCCCGAGATCATCCCTGAAGCAATCAACCGCCTGCAGGAGCGCGAGGTCGCCAAGTTGCTCGACAGCAACCGCACCGAGATCGAGACGCCGTTTGCCGGCGCCTGGACCGGTAACCCGAACGCCGACGTCGTTCTGGTCGAGTTCTTCGACTATGCCTGCCCCTATTGCCGTGCGTCGAAGGCCGACGTCGACCGGCTGCTCGCCGAGGACAAGAAGCTGAAGGTCGTCTATCGCGACTTCCCGGTGCTGGGCCCCGCCTCGGAGGAGGCCGCGATGGCGAGCCTCTCCGCCGCGCAGCAGAGCCGGTACAAGCCGTTCCACAACGCGATGTTCGCGGCCGGGCGCCCGAGCCACGAGAAGGTCATCTCGGCGGTCCGGCAGGCCGGCCTGAACGAGGTGCAGACCGCGCGCGACATCAACGCCAATACCTACCGAGGCGAGATCGCCAAGAATCTCGATCTCGGCCGCGCGCTCGGCCTGACCGGCACCCCGGCCTATATCGTCGGCAACCGCATCCTCTCGGGTGCGGTCGGCTATGACGAGCTGAAGAAGGCGATTGCCGAGGCTCGCGCCAAGCGCAGCTGACGCGAGGAACATCGCCAAGGCACGCCCGTTGCCGGCATCTGTCTCGACTGACGAAAGGGCCTGTTGGATGACGAAGACCATCGGTTTCGCCATGCTCGTTGCTACCGCTTGGGGGCTTGCCGCCTGTGCCCCCGAAAGCAGCGAGGACCGCACCGCCAAGGAAGCCGCGGAGGCAGCCGAGCCGCAGAACACCGACTATGTCGGCGACGTTGGCCCCGCGACCCAAGAAGCCGTGAGCGATACGCAGGCCGCCATCAACGAGGCGTCCGGTGAGGTCGGCCAGGCGTATAAGGGCACCGAGCCAACAGCCGACGAGGCCGCTGGCCAAGCCAATCAGGAACAGAAGCAGCCGTAAGCTCCGGCCGGGCATCAAGGCCGTTTCACCTTCGAAATCCGGAACAAAAGCGAGAACGACCTGTTCGTCGCTCGCCTTTTACCAGGAGTTAACGATGCGGAATATGGCACTCCCTCTGACGGCGCTTGCCCTCGCGCTCGGTCTCGCAGCCTGCGGTGGCGGCAGCAACGAAACCGCGGGAACGCAGTCGGGCACCGAAACCGGCACCACGACGGACATGTCGACGACCGACACGACCGGCGCCGGCAATATGTCGGGCGATGTGACCGGCGGCACGGCGGCAACGGGTTCGGGCGCCGGTGCGCCGAATTCGGTCGGCACCAGCGGCAGCTCGGGCGAGGCCACGACAACCACCGGGACAACGACCGGTAGCGACACCGACACGGGCACTGGCACCACCACGGGTCCGACCACTCCGGGCGAAACCAGCGGTGCAGCACCAACGAACGGACAATAATCAATTCGACAGGCGGGCCAGGCCCTATGGCCCGCCCCTTTCGACCGAGGATCATATGCGCCTGATCTTGGCAGCCGGACTGGTGATGCTGGCCGGCTGTAACCAGCAAAGCGAAACATCCACCACCGCAACCGACGATACGGCGCTGCCGCAGTCGGCCACGATGGGCACGACCACGCAGGAGTCGGTGAGCGGCACGGACATGTCCGCTGCCGATGCGTCAGCTTCCACGGCGCCCGCCGGCACGACCGATCAATACGGCAGCTTTGGTGCCGCGAGCGGCGGCGGCGATGCAACGGCGGGGACGGCGGTCGGCGGCAATTCCGGCGCGCTCAATGGCACGTCCACGAGCGGCATGAGCGGTACCTCCAGCGTAGCGGGCAACAACCAGAACGGCACCAGCGGCGGCACCCAGAAGTAAGCCGCGACGCCCTGCCCGCTTGGCGAACGTCGCGGGGCGCGGCATAGGCGCGCCATGGCTACGGTACTCGCCTCCACGTCGGCCGCGCCGCGCGCGCGCCCGGTCGCTGTCTCAACCTGGCTCTTCGCCGTCGCGGCGCTCGTCTTCGCGATGGTGGTGGTCGGCGGCATTACCCGGCTGACCGAGTCCGGCTTATCGATGGTTCGGTGGGAACCGATCAGCGGCATTGTCCCGCCGCTCAACGACGCCCAGTGGCAGGCCGAGTTCGATGCCTACAAGGCCTTTCCCGAGTACCAGAAGATCAATCGAGGCATGAGTCTCGACGAGTTCAAGGGCATCTTCTTCTGGGAATATCTGCACCGCGTTATCGGCCGGCTCATCGGCGTGGCGTTCGCCGTGCCGCTCGCCTGGTTCGCCATCCGCCGGGCCGTACCGGCGGGCTATGGCCTACGGCTGGTCGGGCTGCTCGCGCTCGGCGGCCTTCAAGGCTTCGTCGGATGGTGGATGGTCGCCTCCGGCCTCATCGACCGCCCGGACGTCGCGCACGAGCGGCTCGCCACTCACCTGACGCTGGCGCTCGTCATCTTCGCCGCGCTGATCTGGACCGCGCTCGACATACGTCGCGGATCGCCGCGCCGGCTTCCGCGCTGGGCGATCTGGTTCCTCCCCCTGCTCTTCCTGCAGATCGTCTGGGGCGCGTTCGTGGCCGGCCTCAACGGCGGCTTCGCGTTCAACACCTGGCCGAAGATGGGCGACAATTGGGTGGAGCCGCAGGTAATCGTGGTCGCGCACGAG
This sequence comes from Pseudomonadota bacterium, assembly GCA_023413015.1. Classification (GTDB taxonomy): domain Bacteria; phylum Pseudomonadota; class Alphaproteobacteria; order Sphingomonadales; family Sphingomonadaceae; genus Sphingoaurantiacus. The sequence goes on along the minus strand of JAEZQR010000043.1, from coordinate 1,939 downwards.
ACGCTGCTCAACCTCGCCAACAATCCGGTCGCCGCGCAGTTCGTGCATCGCTGGATCGCGGTCGCCGTAGCACTTGCCGCGCTCCACATCGCCGCCAAGCTCTGGCGCCGCGGCGCCGGTGCGCCCGCGCTGGCGCTCGGCGGCATGGTGCTCGTGCAGTTCACGCTCGGCGTCGCGACATTGCTGACCGGCGTTCACATCGTCTTAGGGGTTGCGCATCAAGCTGGCGCTGCGCTGCTGGTGGCTTCGTCCATCTGGGCGGCACATTGGGCGGCACGCAACCCGGAGAAGGCATGAGCAGCGGCATCGTCAGCGTCTACGTCACTTTCGCCAACCGCGACGAGGCCGCGCGGATCGGCCGGGCGATGATCGAGGAACGCCTCGCCGCCTGCATCAACATCCTCGGCGAGGCGCAGTCGATCTACCGCTGGCAAGGCAGGATTGAGACCGCCACCGAATGCGCCGCCATCCTGAAAACGAGCGCAAGCTGCGCCGAACTGCTCGTCCGTCACATCGCGGAGCTGCATAGCTACGAGAACCCGGCGGTCGCCGTATGGCCGATCGAGGAAGCGCCGCAGCCCTATGTCCAATGGGTCAGGGCGCAGCTACGGTAATATAATACCACCTCTTAAAATGGCGGTTTTCCTTGACCGGAACGGCCATGGTCTTCATATAGCCCGCGTTCCGGCGCGGCCTCGGCCCGCCGGTTTCGCGTTTCCGAGAGGACAGCATGAAGACCACCGTTTCGGCGAAGCCGGCGGACATCGAGAAGAAGTGGATCCTGATCGACGCCGATGGGCTCGTCGTCGGCCGCCTCGCCTCGATCATCGCCAACCGGCTGCGCGGCAAGCACAAGGCCATCTACACCCCGCACGTCGACTGCGGCGACAACGTCATCGTCATCAACGCGGACAAGGTGCGCTTCACCGGCCGCAAGCTGACACAGAAGATGTACTATCGCCACACCGGCTACCCGGGCGGCATCAAGGAAGTCCGCGCCGACAAGGTGCTTGAGGGCCGCTTCCCCGAGCGCGTGCTCGAGAAGGCCGTCGAGCGCATGGTCCCGCGCGGCCCGCTGGGCCGTCAGCAGATGCGCAACCTGCGCATCTACAAGGGCACCGAGCACCCGCACGTCGCGCAGGCGCCTGAGGTTCTCGATGTCGCTGGCATGAACCGCAAGAACAAGGTGGGTGCGTAATGGGTGACAATCGTCAGTCGCTGAGCGACCTCGCGACGCTTCAGGATGCCGTTGCAGCCAACGCTCCCGAGGGCGGTGCTCCGGTCCAGACCGCGCCGCTGCGCGAGCAGCAGCTCGATGCGCAGGGCCGCGCCTATGCCACCGGCAAGCGCAAGGACGCGGTTGCCCGCGTGTGGCTGAAGCCGGGCACGGGCCAGATCATCGTCAACGGTCGCGATCAGACCGTCTACTTCGCGCGTCCGACGCTGCGCCTCGTCATCAACCAGCCGTTCGACATCGCCGAGCGCCGCGGTCAGTACGACGTGGTCGCCACCGTTTCGGGCGGCGGCCTCTCGGGCCAGGCCGGTGCGGTGAAGCACGGCATCGCCCAGGCGCTGACCCGCTACGAGCCGGCGCTCCGCACGGTCGTCAAGCAGGCCGGCTTCCTGACCCGCGACCCGCGCGTCGTCGAGCGTAAGAAGTACGGCCGCGCCAAGGCCCGCCGCAGCTTCCAGTTCTCGAAGCGCTAAGCGGACCTGGCACTGCCAGATACGTCAAGGGGCCGGAGCGATCCGGCCCCTTTTCGTTTTTGGCAAACAAGGCGCTATATGCCTTCCATGTTTCGTCTGATCACCGCCCTTGTCCTGCTTCTGCTGCCGGCTGCTGCGTTTGCGCAATCGTTGGTGCAGCTGGAGCACACGCGGGTTGAGCTCGTTGCCGAGAGCGCGCGGCCGGCGCCGGGCCAGCCGGTGACGCTCGGGT
>JAEZQR010000042.1 GCA_023413015.1 Pseudomonadota bacterium | reverse complement strand
GCTTCGTCGATGCGCTCGTGCAGGCGCGGCGCGACGGCCGCTTCGGCCTGATCGCCGAGATCAAGAAGGCCAGCCCGTCGAAGGGCCTGATCCGCGCCGATTTCGATCCGCCGACGCTCGCCCGCGCCTATCAGGCGGGCGGTGCCAGCTGCCTCTCCGTGCTCACCGACGAGCCCTATTTCCAGGGGGCCGACCGCTATCTGCGGGCCGCACGCGCCGCCGTGCCGCTTCCCGTCCTTCGCAAGGACTTCATCGTCGATCCTTATCAGGTGGCCGAGAGCCGCGCGCTCGGGGCCGACTGCATCCTGCTCATCATGGCCGCGCTCGAACTGTCCCAGGCGAAGGAGCTCGAAGCCGCCGCGCTACACTGGGGCATGGATGTCCTGATCGAGGTCCATGACGTCGGCGAGCTGGAGCTAGCGACGCAGCTGTCGACCCGACTCCTCGGGATCAACAACCGTGATCTCAAGAGCTTGCACGTCGACATCAACAGATCGGTCGAACTCGCCGCGATGCTGCCGCAGGGCTATGTCCTGGTCGGCGAGAGCGGGCTGAGGACCCGCGCCGACCTCGATCTGCTTGCCAGCCACGGCATCGGCTGCTTCCTCGTCGGCGAATCGCTGATGGCGCAGGACGACGTCGAGGCCGCGACGCGTCGGCTGCTGGAGGGCTGAGGTGGGACTGACGCACCTCGACCAGAGCGGCGCGGCGCGCATGGTCGACGTGTCGGGCAAGAACGTAACGGCGCGGACCGCGACCGCCGAGGGGTGCATTCGCATGAGCCCCGAGGCGGCGGCGGCGATCCGCGACAGCGCGGTCGCCAAGGGCGACGTGCTGGCGACCGCCCGGATCGCTGGCATCATGGCCGCGAAGCGCACCGCCGACCTGATCCCGCTGTGCCATCCCCTGCCCTTGAGCGGCGTGACGCTCAACCTGGCGGTCGACGAGCGCGGCGTCACCGCGACCGCGACGGTGCGGACGAGCTATGTGACCGGCGTCGAGATGGAGGCGATGACCGCGGTGTCGGTCGCGCTGCTCACCGTCTACGACATGGCGAAATCGATCGACAAGGCGATGGTGATCGAAGGCGTGCGGCTGCTGGCGAAGACCGGCGGCAAATCCGGTGACTGGACCGCCCCGGTCTGATGCTGTCGCTCGCCGAGGCGCAGACGCGGCTGCTGAGCGCGATCGCCCCGCTGCCGGCGGAGCGGGTGTCCCTCGCCGTGGCGCTCGGACGCCATGCAGCGATCGACCACATAGCCCACCGCACCCAGCCGCCGTTCGCCGCCTCGGCGATGGACGGCTACGCCATCCGCTTCGACGACATGCCGGGACCGTGGCGGCTGACCGGCGAAGCGAGCGCCGGCAAGGGGTTCGGCAGCACGCTAGGCGCCGGCGAGGCGGTGCGCATCTTTACCGGCGCGCCGTTACCGGCGGGCGCCGACACCGTGCTCGTGCAGGAAGATGCGACGCGCGACGGCGACCACGTCCGGCTGACGCGGGACGGTCCGGCGCGGCGTAGCGCGCACGTCCGGCCAGCGGGGCTCGACTTCGAAGCCGGCGCCCGGCTGGTGGCGGCCGGCGAGCGCCTGACGGCCGCACGGGTCGGATTGCTGGCATCGGGCGGATATGGCGAGGCGACGGTGCATCGCCAGCCGCGCGTCGCGCTGCTGTCGACCGGCAACGAGCTGGTGCCGGCCGGCGCATCGGCGGGCCCTGACCAGATCGTCGATGCGAACGGGCCGATGCTGTCCGCATTGCTGCGGAGCGCCGGTGCGGTGGTGGACGATCTCGGCGTCGTTCCCGACGATCGCGACACGATTGCGGCGGCGATCGAGCGGACGCATGGCTACGAGCTTCTGGTCACCATCGGCGGTGCGTCGGTTGGCGACCATGATCTCGTGGTGCCCGCGCTTGAGGCGCATGGAGCGACGATCGACTTCTGGAAAGTGGCGATCAAGCCGGGCAAGCCGATGCTGACCGGTGCGGTCGGCGCCACGCGCGTCATCGGGCTGCCGGGCAATCCGGTATCCGCCTTCGTATGCGCGCAGCTGTTCGTCCTGCCGGCGATACGGCAGATGGCCGGCGCCCCCTCTTTGCTGCCGCCGACGATCCAGGCGCGGACCACGGTGGCGCTCGAAGCCAACGGCGCGCGGCGCGATCATCTGCGCGCCTCGCTCGCCTGGGACGGCGAAGCATGGTCAGTGACACCTGTTTCGGTGCAGGACAGCTCGATGCTGCGCGTGCTGGCCGGCTGCAACGCGCTGCTCGTCCGGCCCGAGAACGGCGATGCGCTGTCTGCCGGTGCCTTTGTTCCCGTTATGCCCCTTGACAGCTTCGCCCCCGGTACTTAATCGTTCTTTATTCGTTCCCATCGGTGCGAGGCGATAACGATGTTGACGCGCAAGCAGCACGACCTCCTGAGCTTCATCCATGACCGCCTCCAGACGACCGGCGTCTCGCCGTCGTTCGAGGAGATGAAGGAAGCGCTGGAGCTCAAGTCCAAGTCGGGCGTCCACCGCCTCATCAGCGCGCTCGAGGAGCGGCGCTTCATCCGGCGTCTGCCGAACCGCGCCCGCGCGCTTGAGGTGCTGCGCCTGCCCGAGGTGATCGGCAGCGCCCCCGCGAAGTCGTCAAGCCCGAAGCCCTCGAATGTGGTGCAGGCCGATTTCGGCAAGCGCCCCGCCGCGCCACAGGCGGCGAACGACGTCATCGAGCTTCCGCTGCACGGCCGCATCGCCGCCGGTCAGCCGATCGAGGCGTTCGAGACCGATGCCGCGCTGTCGGTTCCGACCGCGCTGCTCGGGCCCGGTGAGCATTATGCGCTCGAAGTGTCCGGCGACTCGATGGTCGAGGCCGGCATCCTCGACGGCGACTATGCGCTGATCCGCAAGTGCGACGCGGCCCGCGACGGCGAGATCGTCGTGGCGCTGGTCGACAACAGCGAGGCGACGCTCAAATATCTTCGCAAGGAAGGCGCCATGGTCCGCCTCGATCCGGCGAACCGCGCCTACGAGCCGCAGCGCTACTTGCCCTCGCGCGTCCGCGTTCAGGGCAAGCTCGTCGGCCTCCTGCGCCGGTACCACTGATCGGGTGCGGCGGTCGCCCACGGGTGATCGCCGTGCACTGCCGCCACCGTCCGCACGCGTACCGGATCGAGCCAGATCGCGACGGCACCGGTTCGCGCAAGACCGGCACGATCGAGCTTCAGCCAGCGCGGCCGACAGCCTTCGGGCAGCCAGCGTTCGCTGACGGCGATATCGACCCGCGCGCAGGCCGCCGTCAGCGCCTTCCAATCGAGCAACGCCTTCGACCGCGTCGCGAGCAGCCGCCACGAGCGGCCGCCCCGTTTGATCTGCGCGATACAAACATCGCGACTGCACCGGGTCGTGGGCGCCTTGACCAGCGGCGCAACCGCCTCGGTCGCGGTTGCATCACCCCACATGTCGCTGATGAAGCTGCCAGCCCGCGGACGCAACATCACGAGTTCGGTGCCGTCGACGACGGCGACATGCCGTCCATCGGGGCTGACGATCAGGTCGGCCGGCGCGGCGAATCCGGCCATGATCGCCGCGATCATGAGCGGCGCGAGCCCCCACCAGCGCCGCCTTCCCTGCCATAGGAACAGCCATAGCCCGCCAAGGATGAACACGGCGAAGGCGGCCGGCGGCATCGCTGGCAGCCGCGACACCGCGCCCGGCCAGCTCGCGACGCCGTCGGCGAGTTGGATGAGGAGATCGAGGCTCCAGCGCAGCACGGCAAAGGCCGGCGCGGCCAGCCCGAGCGGATCGAGCAGAAGCGCCAGCGCTGCGGCCGGGATGATCACGAAGCTGCTGAACGGGATGGCGATGACATTGGCGAACACCCCGTAGAAGCCGGTGCGCCCGAAATGCGCCATCGCGATCGGCGCGAGCGCCAGCTCGACGAGGATGCCGGTCGCGATCAGCGCCAGCAGCGAACGCGCCAGCCGCATGACGAGCGAGATCTCGCCCGATGGTGCCTGTAGCAGCCGGCCGAATGGCGACTGATAGAGCGCGACGATCGCGGTCACGGCTGCGAAGGACAGCTGGAAACTGGCGCCGAGCAACGCTTCCGGCCGCACCACGAGGATCAGGAAGGCGGCGGCCGCGACCATGCGCAGCGAGATCGCCTGCCGCCCTAGCGCGAGGCCGATCAGCACGATGATTGTCGCGATGCACGAGCGCACCGTCGGCACCTCGGCGCCGGCGAGCAGCGTGTAGCCGACACCGGCCAGCGCCGCGAAGCCGGCGGCGATCGTCTTCACCGGCCAGCGCAGCGCGAGCCAGGGGCTCAATAGCAGCAGGCGGCGCACCAGCCACATGGTGCCGCCGACCACGACGGCGATGTGCAGTCCAGAAATCGACAGCAGATGGGCTAGGCCGCTGTCGCGCATATCGTCGGTAACGTCGTCGGGGATGCCGCCCCGGTCGCCGGTGACAAGTGCGGCCGCCAATCCACCCGCCGCGCCGCCGACCTCCGCCTGCAGCCTCCGGGTCAGCGCCCGGCGCACCCTGTCGAGCGACGAGGCGGCGCCCGAGGCGCGCGCCGGCGCTACCAACTCGACCGGCCCGAGCGCATAGCCGACGGCACCGACGCCGTCGAACCACGCGCGGCGCGCGAAATCATAGCCGCCGGGAACGCTCGGCCCCGGCGGCGGACGCAGCGTGGCCCGGAGCCTCACCCGCGCGCCGGCAACGATGTCGGCTTCCGGTGGCTGGCGCAGCGATACCCGAACCAGCGGCGGCAATTCCGGCTCGGCCGGCCTGAGCAACAATCGGTAGCGGTCGCGCGCGGGCAGGTCCTCGACCTGAACGACCTGCGCCTCGAAGCGGTGGGCAAAGAGCGTCGCCTCCAGGCGCGGCGCGGCAACCGCCTCGGTCCGCATCCAGGCCAGCGCGACCCCGGCGGTGAACAGCAGGCCCGCCCAGAAGAGGCAGCGCCCGAGCAACCCTCTTGCTGCAACCCCGGCCGCGGCCACCGCCATTCCGAGGCAGGCGGCGGACTGCCAGTGGCCGAGGCGCGGCAGCGCCAGATAGGCGGCGATGCCGGCACCGAGCATCACCGGCGCCCACAGGATGAGTTGGTGACGCTCGCCGGCGAGCCCGCCTTCCAGCCGGACGCGCCACGCCAACATATGCTCCCAAAGCGTGGCGCCACGCGTTTGAACCGCCGCCGACGCTATGCTAAGCACCCCGCTCCTTTCGGCCTTTGGCCCGAGTTTCAGTCAGGTTTCCCATGGGCGCAAGCACCAAGGTGGTGACGCGGTTCGCGCCATCTCCCACCGGTTATCTTCATATCGGCGGCGCACGCACCGCGTTGTTCAACTATCTGTTCGCCAAGCATCATGGCGGGGATTTCCGCCTGCGCATCGAGGACACCGACCGCGCCCGCTCGACGCAGGCCGCGGTCGACGCGATCCTCGATTCGATGACCTGGCTCGACCTCGCGTGGGACGGCGAAGTCGTCTATCAGTTCGAGCGTGCCGCCCGGCACGCCGAGGTCGCGCACCAGCTGCTGGCAAGCGGCGGCGCCTATAAATGCTTCATGACCGCCGAGGAGCTGCAGGCGGGCCGCGCGCAGGCCGAGGCCGAGCGCCGGCCGTTCCGCCTGAACAGCCCATGGCGCGACCGCGACCCGAGCGAGCATCCAGCCGATGCGCCCTACGTCATCCGCCTGCGTGCGCCGCGCGAAGGCGCGGTGACGATCGAGGATCGCGTGCAGGGCGCGGTGACGGTCCAGAACGCCGAGCTCGACGACATGGTGCTGCTGCGCTCGGACGGCACGCCTACCTACATGCTCGCCGTGGTGGTCGACGACTATGACATGGGCGTCACGCACGTCATCCGCGGCGACGACCATCTCAACAATGCGTTCCGCCAGCTGGCGCTGATCCGCGCGCTCGGCTGGCCGGAGCCGGTCTATGCGCATGTGCCGCTGATCCACGGTCCCGATGGCGCCAAGCTGTCGAAGCGCCACGGCGCGGTCGGTGCGGAAGCCTATCGCGACATGGGCATCCTGCCCGAAGCGCTGGAGAATTATCTGCTGCGCCTCGGCTGGGGCCACGGCGACGCCGAGATCATCTCGCGAAGCCAAGCGATCGAGTGGTTCGACCTCGACGGCGTCGGTCGCGCGCCGGCGCGGCTCGACCCGAAGAAGCTCGAGCATATCAACGGCCACTATATCCGCGAGGCGGACAACGCGCGGCTGGTCGGGCTAATGGAGCCGCAGGTGAGCGCGGCAATCGGGCGCGAGCTGAACACGGCCGACCGCGACTTGTTGCTGCGCAGCATGGATCAGACCAAGGCGCGGGCCAAGGATTTGAACGATTTGGCCGCCGCCACGCTTTTCCTGTTTCGCACCCGCCCTCTCCCTCTCGACGAGCGCGCGAAGAAGTTGCTAGAACCCCCCGCAAGCGAGCTGTTGAGTCAGGCTCGGGATGCGCTTGCCGGAACGGCCGACTGGACCGCCACGGCGCTCGAAGCGTCGATCCGCGAGCTCGCCGAACGCGTCGGCGTCGGCCTCGGCAAGATCGCGCAACCGCTCCGGGCGGCGCTTACCGGCTCCTCGACGAGCCCCGGCATCTTCGACGTGCTCGAATGGCTGGGTCGCGACGAAAGCCTGGGGCGGATCGACGACCAACTACGCTAGCCGTTCGGCGGGCGAACCGAAGTGAAAGGACAAGTTATGACCGACACGGCGAAGCTGAACATCGGCGACAAGGCGGTCGACTATCCGGTACTTCACGGTACGGTCGGTCCGGACGTCGTCGATATCCGCAAGCTCTACGGTCAGACCGGTCGCTTCACCTACGACCCCGGCTTCACCTCAACCGCCTCGTGCGAGTCGAAGATCACCTATATCGACGGCGATCAGGGCGTCCTGCTGCACCGCGGCTATCCGATCGAGCAGCTGTCGGAGCAGTCGAGCTTCATGGAGGTCGCCTATCTGCTACTGCGCGGCGAGCTGCCGACGCCGGACCAGCATGACGATTTCGTCCGCACCATCACGCGCCACACGATGGTGCACGAGCAGCTGGCGATGTTCTACCGCGGCTTCCGCCGCGATGCGCACCCGATGGCGATCATGTGCGGCGTCGTCGGCGCGCTCAGCGCCTTCTACCACGACTCGACCGATATCAACGACCCGCAGCAGCGGATGGTCGCCAGCCACCGGCTGATCGCGAAGATGCCGACGATCGCGGCGATGGCGTACAAGTACGCGGTCGGCCAGCCGTTCCTCTATCCGGACAACAGCCTGTCCTACACCGGTAACTTCCTGCGCATGACCTTCGGCGTCCCCGCCGAGGAATATGTGGTGAACCCGGTCGTCGAGCGTGCGCTCGACCGCATCTTCATCCTGCACGCCGATCACGAGCAGAACGCCTCGACCTCGACCGTCCGCCTCGCCGGCTCGTCGGGCGCCAATCCGTTCGCCTGCATCGCGGCGGGCATCGCCTGCCTGTGGGGCCCGGCGCATGGCGGCGCCAACGAGGCGGCGCTCAACATGCTGCGCGAGATCGGCACGCCCGACCGCATTCCGGAGTATATCGCCCGCGCCAAGAACAAGGACGATCCGTTCCGCCTGATGGGCTTCGGCCACCGCG
>JAEZQR010000031.1 GCA_023413015.1 Pseudomonadota bacterium | reverse complement strand
CAGCGGCAGCAGCACGATCGTCGACAGGTAGAAGAGCGTGAAGCCGAGCGTCAGCCCGAACCCGGGAATGATCGAGGCGACCCGCTGCGGCCGGTCCGGTCCGGCCGTCGGTGGCAAGGCTAGCGTCGCGGCGCTGGTCGCCATTACGCCACTCTACCAGTCCAGATGCAGGCGCGCAGCGACCGCATCGCCTTTTGTCGACGCACCGACCGGATCGAGCGGCGTGTTGTCGCCGCTGAACCGAATCCAGTTCAGCTGGAGCTTGAAGTTGGGGTTCAGGTACCAGTTGAGCGCGGTGGTGAAGGTCTCGACATCGTTGCCGGTACGGCCCGCGACCGGCGTCTCCGACAGGTCGAGATTGTCGTAGCGCAGCGCCAGCTCGAACGCGCCCCAGGTGCCGGCCTTCGGATCGAAGTTGGCGAACGGCCGCACCCGGTCGAAGTTGCCGTTGCGGAACGGCCGCGTCTCGCCGGTCAGGAAGACGCTGCCGGCGACATAGAAGCTGTCGAAGTCGGGGTTGGACAGATCGCCGAACCGCTGGAGCCGCAGCCGGCCATACTCGCCCCAGGCGGTGAACGGCCCGCGTACCACGGCGGCCTCCGCCCCGTAGTAGGTCGCCGTGTCGACGCCGGTGATGACGCCGCTGTCGGCGATGTTGCCGTTATCGACGCGGATGTTCGGCCGCTCGGTGATCCGCACCGCGTCGGCCGTGTCGCCCGACTTGAGCGCGGTCCGCCAGTAGGCGGATGCACCGACATGGACGACCTTGCCGGTGTCGAGCACCGGGTCCCAGGTCACGCGGCCGTTGACGCCCCAGCTTTCGTCCGGCGTGTCGGTGATTGGCGCGCCCGAGGAGCGGCTGATGCTCTCGTTGTCGCCGAACAGGCCGAGCGAGGCCGTGAACTTCTCCTGCTGATAGGCCGCTGACACGCCGATCCGCCGCTCCGCGCCGACGTTACCGAAGGCGTTGGTGAGCAGGCCGCGCTCCATGAAGACGTTGTAATTGTCCGAATTGTTCGACTCGAGGCTGAACGGCGCCTTGTGCTGGCCGATGGTGAACAGCCACGGCTTCACCCCGGCATATTGCAGATAGGCATCGGTGATCGATACGGCGTTGCCGGCGAAATCGACCTCCAAGCGCCAGTTGAAGTCGGTGAACGCCGTGCCCTCGACGCCGAGCCGTGCGCGGCGGAAGGCGGTGCCGTTGTTGTAGTCGTAGCCGCCGGCGCGCTCGAAGAAGGCGGCATAGTCGGTGTCGATCACGCCGCGCAGCTTGAAGCTGAACTGCCCGTTCGGGTCGGCATGCGTCGGCGCCACGCCCGGCTGCACGCCCTTGGCGGCGCGCACCTCGACGCTCTCGACGCGGCCCTGCTGGACCGTGAACTGGTCCTCGAGCTGCTTGTTGCGTGCCTCGAGCGACCGCACCCGCGCCTCGAGCTGGTTCAGCCGGTCGAGCACCGCATCGCCGGTCGGCACCGGCGCGGCCGCCTGCGCCTCGTCGACGATCACCTCGTCGAGCTCACCCGAGGTCGACGGCGACGATGCCTCCTGCGCCAGCGCCGAGGTGGAAGCCAGAAGCAACGCAGACACACTCATCCTGATGGGCAGTCGGCGCATGCCGGCCTCCGTTTGTTGCGATCGAGGGGGTTCAGCGCTTGGCGGCGTCGAAGATCTGGTCGAACTGTCCGCCGTCGTTGAAATGCGTCCGTTGCGCGTTCGCCCAGCCGCCGAAGTTGTTGATCGTCAGCAGCTGCACGCGCGGGAATATATTCTTGTACTTGGCCGCCACTGCCGCCAGCCGCGGCCGGTAATAATGCTTCGCCGCGATCTCCTGCCCCTGCGGACTGTAGAGGTAGCGCAGATAGGCTTCGGCCACCTTGCGGGTGCCCTTCTTGTCGACGACCTTGTCGACCACGGCCACCGGCGGCTCGGCGAGGATCGAGACCGACGGCACGACGATCTCGAACTTGCCCTGCCCCAGCTGCTTCTCGGCGAGGAACGCTTCGTTCTCCCAGGCGATCAGCACATCGCCCTGCCCGCGCTGGGCGAAGGTCGTCGTCGATCCCCGCGCGCCGGAATCGAGCACCGGCACGTTGCGGTAGAGCTTGGTCACGAAGTCCTTCGCCGCCGCGTCCGAGCCGAGCTTGCGCTTGGCGTAACCCCAGGCGGCGAGGTAGTTCCAGCGCGCGCCGCCGCTTGTCTTGGGGTTGGGCGTGATCACCGACACGCCCGGCCGCACCAAGTCGTCCCAGTCCCTGATCTTCTTCGGATTGCCCTTCCGGACGAGGAACACGATCGTCGAATAATAGGGCGAGGAATTATCCGGCAGGCGGCTCTGCCAGTTGGCGGGCAGCAGCTTCGCGCGCGCCGCGATCTCGTCGATGTCGTAGGCGAGCGCCAGGGTCACGACATCAGCTTCCAGCCCGTCGATGACGGCACGGGCCTGCTTGCCCGATCCGCCGTGGCTCTGGCGGATGTTGACGGTCTGCCCGGTCTGCGCCTTCCACTGCTTGGCGAACGCGGCGTTGAAGTCGCGGTACAGCTCGCGCGTTGGATCGTAGCTGACGTTCAGGAGACTGACGGTTTGCGCAGCGGCAGGCGCTGCAAGCACAGATGGAAACGCAAGGGCAACGGCAGACAAAGCGAGCAGCGTGCGGCGGTTCATGATCCCTCCAGGACCAACATGTTTCCCCCGCACCGATAGAATACTCTACTAAATCGATAGACAAACAAGAAAGCGTCGAGGTGTGCTAAAGCCCGGCTATCGCGTTCGCCTCGCTCGTTGCGGCGTCGGCCAAGGTGAAATTGTCGAGCACGCGCGCCGCCTCGTCCCGGGCGAGGATCGCGGCGCGCCGGATCGCACAGGTCGCCTCGTCGGTGCAGTCGCCGCACGGCGCATAGGCGGTCAGGCTGGCGCAGGGCACCATGGCGAGCGAGCCTTCGAGCAGCCGGACCACCTCGCCGAACGAGATGCCTGCCGCCGGCCGCGCCAGCCGGTAGCCACCCGCGCGCCCACGCAGCGAGTCGACCAGCCCCGCCTTCTTGAGGTCGAGCAGGATCAGCTCGAGGAACTTGCGCGGCACATTCTGCTGCTCGGCGATCTCGCCGATCTGCACGAGCCCTTCCGGCCGCGCGGCCAGCATGATCAGCGACCGGAGCGCGTAGCGGGTGCGTTGCGACAGCATCGCCTACCCATAACCCAACGCCCCATGCCGTCGCTAGGCGCCCGCGCCCGCGGCATCAGCGTACGGAACCGTACAATAGCCTCGTTCGCTATCCACGGGCGGTTGTTGGTTGCGTGTTTTATGGATCGGCGGAATACCGACGGGATCGAGCAGCGGATCAGGCAGTGGGAAGAGACTCGCGACGGTCTCGGCTCCGATGCGCCTTATACGTTGGTCCGCTACATCAACGACGAGATCGACCGCCTGCGTCACGAGAAGCTGATGCGCGCCCGGCCGAAGCCCGGCGGCCGCCGCGCCACCGACCCCCGGCTGGCACCGCCCGCGACGCCGATACAGCCGGCCTAAAGCGATACATACTTCATATGAAATCGTCATCCCGGCCTTCGCCGGGATGACGGGATAGGGTGAGGGTAAATTCTACCCCACCCGCTCCTGCTCTAGGCAGCTTCCTCGGCCGCCTCGCCTTCGACCATCCGCACGAGCGCCGACCGTCCGCGCGCGACCCGGCTCTTGATCGTGCCGAGCGGCACGCCCTGGATCTCGGCGGTCTCCTCGTAGGTCCGCTCGTCCGCGCCGACGAGCATCAGCGCCTGGCGCTGCGCTTCGGGCAGCTTGGCGAGCGCACGGCTCACGTCCTCGACATGGAGGCGCCCCTCCTGCTCGGGCCGCGCCTGGAGCGCGAACTCGGCCGCGCGCTCGTCCCATTCGCCGGTGAAGCGCTTGCGCCGCATCTGGCTCAGGAACGAGTTGCGCAGGATGGTGAAGGTCCACGCCTTGAAGCTGGTGCCCGGCGTGAAGCGGTCGCGCGCCGCCCAGGCGCGCAGCATCGTGTCCTGCACCAGATCGTCGGCCATGCTGTCGTCGCGGCACAGGTTGCGCGCGAAGGCGCGCAGCGCCGGGATGACGGCGGTCAGCTGCCGTTTGAATTCGCGGTCCGACTTGTTGCGGTCGCTCTCCCGGTCGCCGAGCCGCGCCAGCAGGTCGCGGAACTCGACCGGCACCGACATCGCCACCACGGGCGCATATGCATAGGATAGATAACGGCCGACGGCCTCGCTCAAGATCATATATATTCAACCCCAACCCAATGCCCACCGGGAGGAAAGCATAAGCGCGGGGAAGTGTTCCCGGCCGCCGCCGGCCGTCAGTCGCGCGGCGGCCCGTTTCGGGCGTCGGCCAGCGGCAGGGTGAAGCAGAAGCGCGCGCCGCCGCGCGTCCCCTCCTCCGCCCAGATCGCGCCCCGGTGCGCCTCGACGATCGTCTTGCAGATCGCAAGGCCGATGCCCATGCCGCCGTCCTTGCTGGTGGTGAACGGCGCGAACAGGTTGGCGCGGATCTCGGGCCGAAGGCCGGGCCCGCTGTCCTCGACCGTGACGAGCGCCTCGCGCTCGCGCACCGCCGTCGAGACGACCAGCTCCTTGCGCTCGGCACCCTGCATCGCCTCGACCGCGTTGCGCATCAGGTTGAATAGTACCTGCTGGAGCTGCACCCGGTCGGCGGCGACGACGATGCCGGGCGTGAGCTCGAGCCGGCAGGTCACGCCGGCGTCGTCCACCCCCGCCAGCCCGACCGTATTGGTGTCCGCGACGAGCTTCGACAAATCCTCGGGCGCGGTGACGACCGCGCCCTTGATCACCAGGCCGCGCAGCCGCCGGATGATTTCGCCTGCGCGCAGCGCCTGCCCGGCCGCCTTGTCCAGCACCTCGGCGAGCACCGTTACATCCTCCGCTTGCCGCAGGAGCAGCGATCCGGCCTGTAGGTAGTTCGTCACCGCGGCGAGCGGCTGGTTGAGTTCGTGCGCAATCGCGGCCCCCATCGCCCCCATCGCGCTCATCCGCGACGTCCGCATCAGCGTGGCCCGAAGCCGCTCGATCTCGGCCGACGCCGCCCGCTGCTGCGAGATGTCCTCGACGAGCGTCACCGTCAGCGGTCGCTCGCCCTCGCCGCGCGGCACGAACGCCACATGCACCCGGCACCACACGCTCGTCCCGTCCGGCCGCAGGTAGCGCCGCTCGATCACATAGGGGTCGCCGCTGCGCTCGTGCTCGGCGAACAGCGGCAAGCTCCAGCCCAGGTCGTCGGGGTGCGTCACCTCGGACAGCATGAGGTTCGCGAGGCTGCCCATCTCCCGGCCGAGGATCTGGCACAGCCGCTCGTTGGCGAGCAGGATTCCCCCGCCCGCCACGCACAGTGCGATGCCCACCAGCGCCTGGTCGAAGATCGTCGCCAGCTGCGCCCGACTCTCCCGCAGCGCCTGCTCCGCCTCGACCTGCTCGTCGATGTCCTCGGCATAGCCGTACCAGTTGGTGATGGCGCCCGCCGCGTCGCGCCGGGGAAAGGCGCGCACCCGGAACCAGCGATAGCTGCCGTCGGCCAGCCGCTTGCGCGACCGCTGGTCGTAGGGGGTGCCGCTCCTGATCGCCTGCTGCAGCGCCGCCTGCACCTCGGCGGCATCGTCGGGATGCGTGGCCACCAGCCATCCGTGCCCGCGCGCGCTGTCCTGCGTCTCGCCCGTCAGCTCGTCCCAACGGCGGCTGATCTCCAGCACCCGGCCTTGCGGGTCCATGGTGAAGGGCACCTGTGGGGCGAGGTCGACCGTATGGCGATAGTGCGCCTCGCTCTCCCGCAGCCGCTCCTCGGCGATCACCTGCTCGTGGATGTCGGTGTTGACGCCGTGCCAGCGGACGATCCGGCCGCTCGCGTCGCGGTGTGGCGACGCCTGCGCCTCGATCCAGCGATAGCTCCCGTCCGCCATCCGGACGCGGTGCCGGATCTTGCCCGCCTCGCCGCGTGCCAGCATCTCGGCCATGCCGCGCTCGACGGCCGGCCGGTCGCCGGGATGGATGGCCGACTGCCAGCCCGATCCGAGCGCCTCTGCGAGCGGCCGTCCGGTCCGGTCCGCCCAGCGCGGGTTCGCCGACAGGATGTTGCCCTCGGCATCGGCCACCCACGGCATCTGCGGCAGATGCTCGACCACCTGGCGATAGTGCGCCTCGCTCGCGCGCAGGTCGGTAATGTCGGTGCAGCTTCCGACGAAGCCGGCCGGCGCCTCATCGCCCACCGCCGGCGCCCCGCGCGCCAGCACCCAGCGATACGCGCCGTCCGCGCGCCGCAGCCGATACTCGACCTCGAAGGCGCGCCCCGCGCGTAGCGCCTCCTCATGGGCGCGGCGGCAGCGTTCCGCATCGTCCGCATGGACGCCGTCGAGCCACCCCCACCTCAGCTCCTGCGCCGGCGCACGCCCGGTGAACCGCAGCCAGGTCGCATTGAAATAGTCGCAGCCGTCCAGGCCGCCGGCGCGCCAGATCATCACCGGCGCCTGCTCGACGACCTGCCGCCAGGCGTCCCCCGAAAACTCTACCTGCAAACCCAAAGCCCCCCTCGGCTTTGAGGCTAATTAGCGGACATACAACGAAAATGCAGGACCTTTTCGGTCACGGCACGATCCAGGTGCCGCCGGTGCAATGCCACGCCGTCCTTCAGCCATCCGAATCCGGCTTGCATTTTTATCCTATTTGGTACATGTCATACTCCATGCCAAAGCGCACGTCGGCGCGTGAGATCGCGCGCTTCCTCGATCAGCTTTCCCGGACCGGCAATTTCGCGCTCGCCTGCGACCGCATCGGGCGCGGCAAGGCGGGGCTCTACAAGCGCCGCGCGAACGACCCCGGCTTCGCCGCCCAGTGCGACGCCGCGATCGCCGTCGCCCGCGGCCGGCTCATCGCTGCCGCGCCTGACGCCGGGGCACCCCGCCGCCCCAGCC
>JAEZQR010000342.1 GCA_023413015.1 Pseudomonadota bacterium | reverse complement strand
CGAAGCGTTCGCGGACATGCTCCTCGATGCCCCACGTGACCGGGCTGACGAAGCCCTCGGGCGGCGGTGGCGTGTAGGCGGCGCTGATCTTCAGGACCTGGGCCACAAGTGTCGGATCGCCCGGTATCCAGTTGCCCATGACGATCCGTCCGCCGCGGCGGGTCACCCGGACCATCTCGCGCGCGACGTCGAAGGGGCGGGGCGCGAACATTGCCCCGAAGATGCTGACCACGAGGTCGAAGCTCTCATCCGCCACGCCCTCGAGCCGCGAGGCATCCCCCTCCTCGAAGCGCAGGTTCGCAAGTCCGCCCGCCGCCGCGCGGGCATTCCCGGCTGCCACGAGGTTGGCAGCTATATCGATTCCGACGACGTGGGCACCGCGCTCGGCGGCTGGGACGGCGGTGGTGCCGTCTCCGAGGTCGAGGACGTCCATGTCAGGACCGATGCCGAGGCTGTCGACCAGCTCCTTCCCGCTCTCGCGCATCGTCGCAGCGATCCGCGTGAAGTCGCCTTTCTCCCACAGCGCCTTGTTCGGATTCATCGTCGAGCTCCTGATCCGGCCACGCTCAATATAGCAGAGTCGTAAGTGCGCAGCTTCACAGTCAAACGTCGGGGTGCCGCGTGCTTGGTAACAATTGTCGATGGTCAGGGGAGATTCGGCAGCCAAGAGCGGCTGGCATGGGGCGAGATAAGCGTTATCCTGCCGTTATGAAACGCATTCTCGCCGCCTTGGCCGCGCTCTTTGCCGGCTCCGCTTCGCTGGCCGCTGCCCCGCAAATCCTCTTGGTGCCTGATCGGGTCTTCGACGGGACTACCATGCACGAGGGGTGGGCGGTGCTGGTTGATGGCGAGCGCATCGCGGCCGCGGGGCCGATCGCGGCCATCTCCGTACCGGCCGGCGTGCCACATAAGGCCCTGCCCGGCGCCACGCTGTTGCCGGGGCTCATCGAAGGCCACTCGCATCTTTTCCTGCACCCCTACAACGAGACGCCGTGGGACGATCAGATTCTGCGTGAAAGCGAAGCACTCCGCACGATCCGGGCGACCGCGCATGCGGCCGCGACGCTTGCTGCTGGCATCACGACCGTGCGGGATCTCGGCACCGAGGGGGCGGGCGACGCTGATGTCGCGCTCAAGTCGGCGATCGACAAGGGCCTCGTCCCCGGACCTCGGATGCTGGTCGCGACCCGCGGCCTCGTCGCTTCCGGGAGCTATGGACCGAAAGGCCTGAGCTTCGACGCGCCGCAAGGCGCCGAGGAGGCGGATGGAGCTGCCCTCGTCGAGGCCGCGCGCCGACAGATCGGACGCGGCGCCGATGTGGTCAAGGTCTACGCCGATTACCGCTGGCGGCCTGGCGAGCCGAGCCGGCCGACCTTCTCCGAGGAGGAGCTGAGGACCGTCGTGGCCGCCGCGAAGAGCGCCGGCCGGCCGGTCGTCGCGCATGCCGGCACGCCCGAGGGGATGCAGCGCGCCGTCCTTGCCGGCGTCGAGACGATCGAGCACGGCAACGAGGGGACGCCCGAGATCTTCCGCCTGATGCGCGAGCATCGCGTGGCGCTTTGCCCGACGCTTGCCGCGAGCGAGGCCATCGAGGGCTATCGCGGCTGGCGCAAAGGGCGTGATCCGGAGCCGGAGGCGATCCGGCGCAAACGGGCGAGCTTCCAAGCGGCGTTGAAGGCCGGGGTTCCGATTGCCTTCGGCGGTGATGTCGGCGTCTTTCCGCATGGCGACAATGTCCGGGAGGCCGAGTTGATGGTCGATTACGGCATGGTCCCGATCGACGTGCTGCGCGCGGCGACCTCGGGAAATGCCCGCCTTTTTCATCTGGGCGACCGGCTGGGCGGCATCCGGCCAGGCCTGCTCGCCGATCTCGTGGCGGTCGCCGGCGATCCAGCGCGCGACATCGCTGCGCTTCGCCGCGTACGGTTCGTGATGAAGGGCGGATTGGTGTTCCGGGACGAAGGGGGCAAGTCGGAGTAGTCGTCCTGCGACGAGAGGGCGTCCTTTCGAGAGCCCCCGAACGAAAAGAGCGGGCCCGATGGACCCGCTCTTTCCTTTTCGCTGACGCGATAGCTCAGATCGTCTGGATGCTCGTTGCCGCCTGCTTACCGCGGCGGTCGGTCTCCAGCTCGAAGCTGATGCGCTGGCCTTCGGCCAAGTCGTGCAGGCCGGCCCGCTCGACCGCCGAGATGTGGACGAACGCATCCGGCTGGCCGTCATCGCGTTTGATGAAGCCGAAGCCCTTCTGGCCGTTGAAGAACTTCACCGTGCCCTCGTAGCGCGTGCCGTCGCTCGGCTGACGCTCGAAGCCGCCGGCGCCGCCGGCGCGCGGGCCGCGGTCCTCGAAGCTGCGCGGCTTCGGCTCGAGAAGCTCGCCCTCGATCACCAAGTCGGTCGCGGAGATGCGGCCGTTGCGATCGGTGAGCGTGAACGCCAGCTTCTGGCCTTCCGCAAGATCGGTGAGGCCGATCTGCTCCACCGCCGAGATGTGGACGAACACATCCTCACCGCCATCGTCGCGCACGACGAAGCCGAAGCCCTTTTGGGCGTTGAAGAACTTTACGGTGCCGGTCGCGTTGCCGACCGCGATGCCGGGCGAGAAGCCGCCGCCACCGCCGCCGCGTCCACCGCCGAAGCCGCCGCGTCCACCGCCGTAGCCGCCGCCACCGCCGAAGCGATCGCCGCCGCCGTAGCCGCCGCCACCGCC
>JAEZQR010000333.1 GCA_023413015.1 Pseudomonadota bacterium | reverse complement strand
CTCCATCACCGTCCCTCTGGCTGATCGGCCGGGGATGGCAGCGGCACGAGCGCATCGACGAAGCGCTCGATCGCGGCCTCGAGCCCGAGCGCGCGAATGTCGGCGGCGAGCCGCTCGATGTGCGCTGCGGCCGCCTGGGGCGCGAGTGCTGACAGGGGCGTCCGGAGCATGTGGCCGGTCCAGTGGCGCTGCTGCTCGGCGATTGTGGTCGCAGACGCCCAGTAGGGCCGCCAGCCGCGCACGCGTGGGCGGGGCGCCTCGCCTTCGGGCGCCGGCGCGCCGAGATCGGGCAAGCGCCGGCTCATGCTGAGGGCGCCTCGAGCACGGCCAGCAGCGCTAGGTAGACACGCAGGGCCCGGCGCACGACCGGGGCAACCGTTGTCCCTCCTGCGCGCGCCAGCACCTGATCGTACAGCGCCTGGTCGACCCGGGCTTTGATCTCACAGTGCAATTTGGTTTTCCTTCTGGCCACCTGTTTTCCTCGTCGTGTGGGGGTCACACCCCACCGGCCGGAGGGTCAGGTTACAGCTGCCGTGCTCGGCGCTTGCGGGCCGCGGCGGCTGAGCGGCCATTCTCGCATCGGTCGACGGGCACCGCGACCACGAAGTTGTGGCGCAAATCGCCCTCTTGGAGAGCGTGCGCGCCCTCGGGCGCGTGTGGCGCAAATCGGAGATCAGTCAGAAAAAAAGCCCCGCCGCGAGGTGCGGCGGGGCCAGTCAGGTCGCTGCCCGGAGCCCAGGCAAGGGCTTTCCTCCAACCAACTCCAGGCCTCTTCTTGCTAACGGCACAACGGGCTACCGGTAGCTGGATTTGCACTCTTGGTCGCGTGTGGCTTCCACACCGTGTGAGTTGCCTTATCGCCTCTGATCACCCCGTGTGCGCTTCCTGGATGAACTCGGCCGTCGCTCTCATCCGCTTGAGGTCAGTGCCGTGCGAACGCAGATCGAAGCGTCATATGGTGCGCAATCGATCGAACCTGTACGATGAAACCGGCTGCGCCAGCTGCAAGCTGAGCGAGACGACCCGCTTTCCAAGTGTGATTGACGCTGGCGATCTTCATGAGATCGTATTCACAACCATTACCGACAACTAGACGTTGAGAATGAGAGATCTATCTGACCGAATTTACCCGTTCCGACAGCCTGTCGTGGAGCGGCTTCCATGAGTCATACCGGGTGTATCGGAGTACGCAGCGCGTGGCGGTTTGATGAACGCATACGCCCGGATGGAAGTTACCGAAGTTTCTTACCTATCTTCTACGATGCAGCCAACAATAGCATCATTGATGGCACTCACTGAGCGAAGGCCGGCTGCAACTCGCCCCTTAGGTATGTCGGCAACAGGCATAGCCTCCGGCTCAGTGGTGCCATGAGAAGTCAAGGGACAGTACAATAGGCACGAACGTGTTGCACATCAGCAACACACTTGAGAGTTTCTAACGTTCGTGATTCCGTCCCTTTGTGTTCTGCAATTGATCTGCTAGTAACGAATCATCAGAGCGGTTCTGCAGACTGCTCTGACCGCCCTGCGTAAGCAGGGATGACTCAGTAGAATGAGTAGATTGAAACGAAACTTACATAGCAGCGAAAGCTGAATGAAGTGTAGTTCAGTCATTAGTGTCCTGCGTAAGCAGGGATAAGACGGGCGACCCGAGCAATCGGGCCGCCCGTTCTGCTTTACACAAATAGCCGCAGCACCAAGATCTAGTCGCAAATAGGTCTATGGCGATCCTACGGCATCAAACGTGATGCGCCTCCACTGTGGGTGGCACCGAACTGAAGCCTGAGCGTAGAGCCTGATCCCTCTGCCGCCTTTGCACGAGTTGCACGATGTATCTCTCGGCCACTGCGGACCGGTCTACCGTGCAGGCCATTATTGCGTTCCTTCATGATGATCAGCAACGCACTCCTCGCTACGGCAAGCGCCGGAAACACCGAACGCGAGTCTTTTGACAGGGTTTGACCTTCGCCCGCCACTTTCCCTGATGCACCCGACGTTTGGCACTTGTAGACGGCGCCACCTTCGGTTCGCCTGATCTCGAACGCCCCTGCCTTGCCGATCGGATTACTCAGCCACCTATAGGGTCGAGAGCCGAAATCGGACGCGCAGGCCTCCGACTGCTGATCGACGTTTCTCACTGATTTACGCTGCCGACCGGTGCCGCGGTCGCGCCGGGCGTCTCGTTGTCTTCGCGGGAGAATCGCTGGCTTAGCCCAGTTGTCTGTCCGAGACTTTGATCGGCGCAGCTTGGTACCGCAGGCCTAAACGATCGCCGCACCATAATGAGTTAGTGGGTGCGCTCGAGGTGCTGCATCTCGCTGGCAGGTAAGCTGCGGCGGATACAGAAGAGGCCACCGATCCGGAGCTTATCGGATCGGTGGCCTCTCGTTTAAATGGTGGA
The DNA here is from genome assembly GCA_023413015.1 of Pseudomonadota bacterium. Lineage (GTDB taxonomy): Bacteria > Pseudomonadota > Alphaproteobacteria > Sphingomonadales > Sphingomonadaceae > Sphingoaurantiacus. Next base: position 4,872 of record JAEZQR010000333.1, on the reverse strand, counting down.
GCCGAGGGGGATCGAACCCCTGACCTTCGCAATGCCATTGCGACGCTCTCCCAGCTGAGCTACGGCCCCGAAATCTGAACCCGCCTGGGAGCGGGCGGCGCCTACCTAAGCGAAGCGAACGCCTCGCGCAAGCGGCGCTTTTCGCACTTTAGCTTTCGTCCTCGTCGTCGCCGCCGACACCGACACCCAGGTCGTCGTCACCGCCGATGTCGACGTCATCCTCGTCGCTGCCGGCATCGTCGGCGTCGAGGTCGAGATCCTCGTCGATCAGCTCGGCATCGGCGTCCTCGGCCTCGGCCTGCTTCGGCTTGGCTTCCTCGAACGGCAGCGGCTGCTTCGACTTCAGGATCGGCTCGGGCACCCACGCGAACCCGCAGTTGATGCAGGTCACGGGATCGTCCTTCGTCAGGTCATAAAAGCGCGTGTTGCACTTCGGGCAAGCGCGCTTCGTGCCCCATTCGGCTTTCACCACGGCTCTTGTCTCCAACTAAATAGCGCCGGGAATTGGGAATCACGCGGCCGCCACGCAAGCGGGGCCGGGACAGGCGCGCTGCCTTGCCACAGGCCCAGCCGACTGTCAAAAGCAAATCCGCCCGGCGCCCGCCGATCCCTCCTCCCCCAAAGGTCGTAATGTCACATAACGCCGCTTCACCGCAGTCGCTCTCGCTTCGCGCCGACGGCGCATTGTCGGGCCGAATTCGGGTCCCCGGCGACAAGTCGATCTCGCACCGCGCGCTGATGCTGGGGGCGTTGGCGGTCGGCGAGACGCGGATCGAAGGGCTGCTGGAGGGTGAGGATGTTCTGGCGACCGCCGCTGCGCTGCGGGCGATGGGGGCCGGGATCGTGCGCGAGGGTGAAGGCCGCTGGCGCGTGCAGGGTGTCGGCGTCGGGGGCCTGCTTCAGCCGGCTCAGCCGCTCGACATGGGCAACTCCGGCACCTCGACCCGCCTGCTGATGGGGCTCGTCGCGCCGCATCCGATCACCGCCACGTTCGTCGGCGACGCCTCGCTGTCGCGCCGACCGATGGGCCGCGTCGTCGATCCGCTGACGCGTATGGGCGCGAGCTTCGCGACCAGCGACGGCGGGCGCCTGCCGGCGATCCTGACTGGCGCCTGTCCGGCGCTTCCGATCCGCTACGAGCTCCCGGTCGCCTCGGCGCAGGTGAAGTCGGCGGTGCTGCTCGCCGGGCTTAACACGCCCGGCCGCACGACCGTCATCGAGCACGCCGCCACCCGCGATCACAGCGAGCGCATGCTGCGCGGGTTCGGGGCGAACATAGAAGTCGAAGAGACAGCAAACGGTCGCGCGATCACCATCACCGGCGAAGCCGAGCTCCTCCCCCAGGATATCGTGGTGCCGGGCGACCCCTCGTCGGCCGCCTTCCCGCTCGTCGCCGCGCTCATCGTGCCGGACAGCCGCGTCACGATCGAGAATGTCGGGATCAACCCGACGCGCGACGGCATCTTCCGCGTGCTGCGGATGATGGGTGCCGACATCAGCTTACAGAACGAGCGCGTGGTCGGCGGTGAACCGGTCGCCGACCTCGAGGTCGCGGCCGGCCCGCTCACCGGCATCGAGGTCCCGCCCGAGATCGCGCCGTCGATGATCGACGAATATCCCGTGCTGTTCGTCGCCGCTGCCTTCGCAAACGGCCGCACCGTCATGCGCGGGCTCGAAGAGCTGCGCGTCAAGGAATCCGACCGCATCGCCGTCATGGCCGCCGGGCTCGCGGCTTGCGGCGTCGAGGTCGAGGAGCTGCCCGACGGCCTGATCGTGCACGGCCGCGGCGGCGATCCGGTGCCGGGCGGCGCCACGGTCGCCAGCCATCTCGACCACCGAATCGCCATGAGTTTCGCCGTGCTCGGGCTGCGCGCGCGGTCGGCCGTGGTCATCGATGACGCGAGCCCGATCGCCACCAGCTTCCCTGATTTCGTCCCCCTGATGGCGCGGATCGGCGCAAGCGTCCGCTAGATTCTACTGCGAACCACTTGCAACTCCCATGCGTAATTGATACTCATTCGCATATCGAGTGGGTCGGGAGTACAGCGAGCCGTGATCGTTTGCGTCTGCAATGCGCTTCGTGAGAATCAGGTACGTGCCAAGGCCCGTACCGGTGCCGGCTCGGTGAGCCAGATTTACGCGCAGCTCGGCGCCAAGCCGCAGTGCTGCCAGTGCCTTCCCTTTGCCCGCGATGTGATCCGCGACGAACGCAGCCGCGCCGCTTGACGCCGGAGTCGCCCGCGACCTAGCCTTGGGCCTCAGCTCAGGAGGCAAGGCATGCGCGGCGACGAGAAGGTCATCCAGTATCTCAACACGGCGCTCAAGAACGAGCTGACGGCGATCAACCAATATTGGCTGCACTATCGCCTGCTCGACCACTGGGGCATCCAGCGTCTCGCCGACTATGAGCGGCACGAGTCGATCGACGAGATGAAGCACGCCGACCGGCTGATGGAGCGCATCCTGTTCCTCGATGGCCTGCCCAACCTCCAGGCCTTGGGCCGCCTGCGCGTCGGCGAGAACGTCACGGAGGTCCTGCGCGCCGATCTCGACCTCGAGATGGAGGCGCTGCCGCTGCTGCGCGAGGCGATCGCCTACTGCGAAAGCATCAAGGACTATGTCAGCCGCGAACTCCTCGTCGAGATCCTCGACAGCGAGGAGGAGCATATCGACTTCATCGAGCGCCAGCTCGACATGATCGAGGCGATGGGCCTGCCCAACTACATCCAGCTGCAGTCGAAGCCTGCCGAGGGCTAACGCCGCTCCCGGCTTGCGGTCGGCGCGCCGACCGCCAGGCACAGCCCGAGCAGGAACATCGCAACGGGACGGGGGTGGAACAGCGTGCCGTCGAGCATCGAGTTGGCGGCCATGGCCAGCGCGACGGCGAGCCCAGCGACCGCCGGCGAGCCGAGTTCCGCCCCGCCGAGCCGACGCACCGAGCGGAACACGCCATAGCCGATCGCGACGACGAACGCCGCACCACCGATCACCCCCCAGGCAAGCCCCGCCTGCAGGAAAAGATTGTGAGGTTGTGCCACGCCGAAGTCGCCGACCGTCTTCAATCGCAATGGCGCCTGTGCCTCCCCGATGCCGGTGACCGGATGGGCGGCGATGACATCGACAGCCTCGCGCCAGATTTCCCAACGCAGCGAGGTTACGGAGTTCAGGTCGGCGCCGGAAGCAGCAGCTGCCATGGTCGACGCGCCAAGCGTCCGCCACGCTCCGAGCGACCCACCAGGTGGCGCATGGAGGGTAGCTAGAGCAAAGCCCGCCCCGATCAGGACCGCAAGTTCACTCAGAAAGCGCGGACGCGACCAAGCGCGCGTGGCGAACATAACAACCGCCAGCGCCGTGCAGGCGGCAAGGAAGCTCCCGCGCCCGCCTGACCAGAACAGGACCGCCCAGCCGATGACAGCCACGAGGCGCAGCAGCCAAACCTCGTATCGCGCTGCGCGAGTCGGTCGGTAGAGCGCGCCGATCAGCCCAGCCGCCATTGCTTCAAAGCCGAGATGCCGCACGTTGGCGACCCCAGGCAGGCCACTCGCCCAGACAGCTTCGTTGCGCACCGGATCGACGGCGATGAAGACCCCGAGCACCAGCGCGTAGGCGCAGAAGCCGAGACTCCAGCCGATCAGCAGCGGGTGCGCCCAGGCCGACCGCGTCCGCAGCGCCGCCAGCAGGCATAGCGCGAAGACCAGGTAGAGTCCCCACCAGAGCGACCGATAGGCGGCCAGTACCGGCTCGATTGCAAGGGCCGACGATATGATGGCCGCCGCCCCCCAGACGGGTGCCAGCCGCACAAGCCACGGGTGCCGCAGGGCCAGATCGCGCGCCTGCGTCAGGCCTCCAGCTAGCATGCCGATGGCTGCCAGGATCAGCCAGTTGGTGTCCGAGTGGAACAACTGGACCGAAACGTTGACGGGCGCAGCCCACCAGATGAGGCTGCGCACCAGCGGCTCGAGCGCGAGGAAGACCGCAATCCCAAAGAGTGCAGCCTCGGCTCGCGCCGTGCCTACTGACGGCCGCACCAGGCTCACCGATGCGGCACTCGAATGGGTCATGCAGGTTGCTCCCGAGCTTTCAGGAGCAACCTTCTACGCGCTGATGGTTAACGACTAGTCGACGGCGTCCGGCCGGCGCCTCACGCCTCCTCGGGCGAGTTCGCTGCCAGCTGCGCCAGCACCACATAATGGCCGCCCGGTTCGCGGAAGCCGACCTCGGTCGCGCCGTAGAAGGTGTCGCGCCGCGCCAGGAACTGCTCCTCGCCCTCGAGCGCGCGCGCCGCGGCATCGACGTCGGCGACGCTCATGAACAGGAAGGTGCCCGACTTGTCGAAGATCGCCGGATCGGCACCCGCCATGTCGCCACGCGCGCTGCTGCGGGTCTGGAGCATGATGCCGAGCCCCGAGTCGGTGCGTCCGCCCTGCATCATGATGATGAAGCCCATCGGCGCGCCTTCCCCCTCGCCTTCCTCGACCCCGACGGTGCGCTCGAACCCGAGCTTCTGGAAGAAGGCCTCCGAGCGCGCGATGTCGTCGACGAACAGGACAGGCGTGGATTGCAGGATCATCGGTTCAGGCTCCCTTGTTAATCCGGTCGTTCGCTTCCTATAACGCCGCCCCGTGACTTCGCGCTCCCTCAACCTCGTCATCGCCGTCGACGGCCCCGCCGCCAGCGGCAAGGGCACCATCGCCACGGCGCTCGCCCGCCATTAGGGCCTGCCGCACATGGACCCCGGCGCGCTCTACCGCGCCGTCGGCCTCGCCGTGCTGCGCCGGAGCGGCGACCCCGCCGACGCCACTGCCGCCGAGGCTGCCGCCCGCGCGCTCGACCTCTCGCTCCTCGAGGACCAGCGCCTGCGCGACGCCGCCA
>JAEZQR010000319.1 GCA_023413015.1 Pseudomonadota bacterium | reverse complement strand
TGCTCGGATTGATCCCGGGGGTGGCGATCCACGCATCGCTTTGCAGATGCTTCAGCTGCGCATAGCCGTAGTCGTAGGGATAGTAGGCCCAGGCCTGTGCTGGTCCGGTCGTGGTGTTCGCCATCACGATATCGGCGCCGCCCGGGCCGTTCACTTCCTTGAAAGTGACAGCCACGAGGTCATCCCAGTTCTGAATGGCTTGGCGGGCGGCAACGCGCTGCGCCGCGTCGAAGGGCGAGTAGCCGTACTGTTCCGTGAAACCCTGGTGCGGGTTGTTGTAGATTCCAGTCGCGTGCGCGGAATCGAGGAAGGCGAACGTAATCACGCCCTTATGAGGCGTGATGCTGGTACCTGTGTCGAGCTGGCTTCGCACATTGTTGTTCCCCGGCCGGCCCGGGTCCCAATCGCCCGTCAGTCCGAAGACTGTCTTGCCGCGGATCGTCTCTCCCGGCTCCGCCAAGTCGGGAAGGCCGGCGGTCGTAGCGGTGACGTCGGGGGCGATCTTATTGTAGTCGGCCGCATCCTTTAGCGGGCCGGCTACGGCGAGAAGGTTCCGGATAGATCCGTAGTCGTCGTATGACCACTTGGTCTGCTCAGACTCGGTCGCCGTCGTGGTGGTTGTCTTCTGGGCTTTCATACTCTCTCCCCATGCCAAACCCCCTAGAACTAAGGCCGCCCTACTTGCGTAAGTCCCTCCGCGGCCCGTCTTTAACCCTCTCACTTGTAAGTAGATTGTCAATCAACATTAATTAATCTTGCGACGAACCGTTCACCGAAGTGGGAAGATATCATTGGGGCAAGATGAGTAATGACTTTACTTGCCTGCGAAGTTGGTTGGTTCCGGCAAGCGTGATACGAAAGCTGTACCGTTGAAGGTGGCCTCGCGTGATGTGCGGTTGTGTAGCGCAACGACAATCATGGGGAGGATTGCATGGCTCGTTTCAGCGTCGCTTCGCGACTTTCGATCTTGCTGCTCGCTACCATCGCTGCGCCGGCCTCGGCGCAGATGCTGTGTTCGCCGAACGCGCTGTTCGCGGTCGGCAACAAGATGGGCATGGCGATGGCGGACATCTATCGCGCGCCGTCGGACAACGCGAAGCCCAGCTACCTGCGCGAAGCACGCAGCAAGCTGATGTCGGTAAAGAGCGGCCTCAGGCGTGCCGGCATCAACACGCAGGATGCCTCGGTCGATGCCGCGCTGAAGCAGATCGACGGTTATGCGGCGAAGGTCGGCCCGGCCAACCTCATCACCGTTCAGTCGGCGACCCAGCTCGGCAAGGACGTCGAGCGCACGCTCGCGCCGGTGCGGTCGGAGGTGGGGCGCTTCTGCCCGAAGTGATCTAGCGCTTCGCACCCGTCAGATAGGGTACCGGGTCGACGGCCCGGTACCCCGGCGTGTTGTCGGCAAAGTGGCGCAGCCAATAGGCGTGGCCTGAGCCGACGACGACCAGCACCCGGTCGCCGGGTTGCGCGATGTTGGTGAGCTTTCCGAACATCTTCGCATTACGAAGATACCACATCGCATTGAGTTCGGCGCCCGGCTGGGCATCACCGTCGCCAAGCTTCAGCAGCTCATAGTAGCCGCTGCGGTGTATTCCCTCGGTGGTCCGGCTGTCGTTCACCCAGGCGAGGATATCGGCGATCGACCGGCTTTTCTGGTCGGCTTCGATGCGCCTCACATAGGCTTGTACGGGTGCGAACAGGCCTTGCAACCAATCGGCTTTGCCATGGGCGGCAGCGTAGCTCTGCACCTTCTCGAAGGGAAAATAGTCGGGCTCGCCGGGGCCCGGCTGCTCGTCGAAGCCATAGACCGCCTTGTGACCCAGCTTCGCCGCGAGGCGGTACCCGATCTGTGCCTCCTCATTGCGATCCTTGAGCAGGGTGTCGGGTGTGAAGGTCGAATAGTCTGCGACTTCGAACCGCGGGCCCGGTACCTCGCGTTCGACGACGATCTTCGTCGGCTTGAACGCGGCAAGCCGATCCGCGAGCGCGGCCAGTTCGGCCTGCTTCGCCGGCGTCCGCACGTCGTCGGCGGCGACGTTGTTCAGATCCTGACCGGGGTTGGCGAGGTGATAGGTGCCGAGCACCATGATCTCGATTGCGGGTGGTTCTGCGGCGGATGCGGGCAGGGCGAGTGCAAGCATGACGAGACCAAGAGCCGGTTTCAGCATAGTGCCTCCGTGTATTGTTGATATAATACACTAGAGATTTGGCCTGTCCAGCCACGATTGGCGGTAGTCAGCCGCAGGGGCATCCACTAGATAGGGGCCAAATCCCCAACCCTGTGCAGTACGAGGTTCTCGTGTCGCGTCAGACGATCGCCATCGGCGCAGATCACGCCGGTTATCAACTCAAGGACCTGCTCGTCGCCGATCTGAAGTCGATGGGCTTCGACGTGCTCGATATGGGCACCAACAGCGACGCCTCGGTCGACTATCCCGACTTCGGCTATGCCGTCGCCAGGGCGGTTGTGTCCGGCCGGGCGCAACGCGGCGTGCTCGTCTGCGGCACCGGCATCGGCATGTCGATCGCCGCCAATCGCCACACCGGCATCCGCGCCGCACTGTGCACGCACGGCGTGATGGCGCGTTTCGCGCGCGAGCATAACGATGCCAACGTGCTCGTGATGGGTGCGCGCATCATCGGGACCGAGGTCGCGCGCGAGTGCCTGCGCCAGTTCCTGGCCGTCCAATATGCCGGCGGTCGCCACGACGGCCGCGTCGCCAAGCTATCGCAACCGCATTTCGAGGAAGCCGCCGAATGAGCACCCGCCCCGCAGCCCAGGAAGACGACGGCTTCTTCACCGAGACGCTCGGCCAGGCCGACGCCGCCGTGTTCGGCGCGGTCCGCGACGAACTCCGCCGCCAGCAGGAGCAGATCGAGCTGATCGCCTCCGAGAACATCGTGTCGCGCGCGGTGCTCGAGGCGCAGGGCTCGGTGTTCACGAACAAGTACGCCGAAGGTTATCCCGGCAAGCGCTACTATCAGGGCTGCGCGCCCTCGGATAAGGTCGAGACGCTCGCCATCGAGCGCGCGAAGCAGCTGTTCGGCGCCGCCTACGTCAACGTCCAGCCGCACTCGGGCGCGCAGGCGAACGGCGCGGTGATGATGGCGCTCGCCAAGCCCGGCGATACCATCCTCGGCATGTCTCTCAATGCCGGCGGCCACCTGACGCACGGCGCCAAGGCGGCGCAGTCGGGCAAGTGGTTCAATGCGATCCAGTACGGCGTTCGCCAGGACGATCACCTCGTCGATTTCGACCAGGTCGAGGCGCTCGCCCGCGAGCACAAGCCGCGCATCATCATCGCCGGCGGCTCGGCCTATCCGCGCGTGCTCGATTTCGCGCGCTTCCGCGCCATCGCGGACGAGGTTGGCGCCTATCTGTTCGTCGACATGGCGCACTTCGCTGGCCTTGTGGCGGCGGGCGTGCATCCGTCGCCGCTGCCGCACGCGCATGTCGTCACCACGACGACGCACAAGACGCTGCGCGGTCCGCGCGGCGGCATGATCCTGTCGAACGACGAGGATCTGGGCAAGAAGATCAACTCGGCGGTGTTCCCCGGCCTGCAGGGCGGCCCGCTGATGCACGTGATCGCTGCCAAGGCGGTCGCCTTCGGCGAAGCGCTGCGTCCCGAGTTCAAGGACTACGCCCGTCGCGTAGTCGAGAACGCCAAGGTGCTTGCCGCCAAGCTCGTCGAGCGCGGCTGCGACGTGGTCGCGGGCGGTACCGACACGCACCTCGCGCTCATCGACCTGCGTCCGAAGGGCTTGACCGGCAAGGACGCCGACGAAGCGCTCGAGCGCTCGGCGATCACCTGCAACAAGAACGGCGTGCCGTTCGATCCGCTGCCGCCGACCAAGACGAGCGGCATCCGCGTCGGTTCGCCGGCGGGAACGACGCGCGGCTTCGGCCCGGCCGAGTTCGCGATGATCGGCGACATGATCGCCGACGTGCTCGACGGTCTCGCTGCCAATGGCCCCGAGAACAACGGCGCGGTCGAGGCGCAGGTGAAGGACCGCGTCCGCGCGCTCTGCCGCCGCTTCCCGATCTACCCCGAACTCGGCTAGTCTGCAGGAATGCGCTGCCCGTTCTGCGCCAACGACGACAGCCAGGTGAAGGACAGTCGTCCGACCGAGGACGGCAGCGCCATCCGCCGCCGCCGGCAGTGTCCGGCGTGCGGCGCGCGCTTCACCACCTTCGAGCGGGTGCAGCTGCGCGACCTCGTCGTCGTCAAGAGCGCCGGCCGGCGCGAGGCGTTCGACCGCGACAAGCTCGCGCGCTCGGTCGAGCTGGCCTGCCGCAAGCGCAACATCGCGCCCGACCGCATCGAGCGGCTGGTGACCGGCCTGGTGCGTCGCCTCGAGTCCACCGGCGACACCGACGTCGACTCCGCCAAGATCGGCGAGATGGTGATGGAAGGCTTGGCGACGCTCGATCACGTCGCCTACATCCGCTACGCCAGCGTCTACAAGGACTTCCGCGAGGCGGAGGACTTCAAGAACGCCGTCGACGCGCTCGCGCCGCCCGAGCCTGAGCGCACCCCCGATCGCGCGCCCGAGTTGCCGCTGCTGGCGATCCGCCCGAAGTAATCAGATGAACCCTGCCATCGTCCTCGTGCGCCCGCAGCTGGGCGAGAATATCGGCATGACCGCCCGCGCCATGCTCAACTTCGGGCTGACCGACCTGCGCCTCGTCAGCCCCCGCGACGGCTGGCCCAATCCGGATGCCGGCCCGGCCGCTGCCGGCGCCGACGTCGTCCTGGCGAACGCGCGCGTCTACGACAGCGTGCAGGAGGCAGTCGCCGACTGCCGCTACGTCTACGCCACCACGCTGCGACCGCGCGGCCTGTGGAAGCCCGTCGTCACGCCGGCGCAGGCCGCCACCGAGATCCGCTCGCGCGACTTTCCCCAGGCGATCATGTTCGGCCCGGAGCGCTCGGGGCTCACGACCGACGACGTCGCGATCGCGCACGCCATCCTCACCGTGCCCACCAACCCCGACTTCGGCTCGCTCAATCTCAGCCAGGCCGTGCTGCTCACGGCTTACGAATGCTCGAAGGCTGCCGACACCACGCCCGCCGTCGCCCAGAACTATGGCCCGCCCGCCGAGCATGCCGCGCTCGAAGGGCTGATCAACCATGTCGACGATGCGCTCGAGGACGCCGGCTACTACAACGTCCCCAGCCGCATCGCCTCGTCGAAGCGGACGCTCCGCAATCTCCTCACGCGCCCCGGCTACAACGAGCAGGAAGTCCGCACCCTACGCGGCATCGTCCACGCGCTGGTGGAGGGGCGCCGGGGGCGCCGCTAGCGCGTCAGTGCTTCGCGTTGTCCGGACGGTAGGCAGCCGTAACGGCGCGCGCCACGTTCGCCATCAGCGCGGCCCGCTCCGCTGAGGAGCGCCGGGAGCCCGAGATGAACACGGCGACGACGATGCTGTGGCCGTCGGGCGCGGTCAGTATCCCCACGTCGTTCGTGGCGCCGTTGACGCCGTTCCACGTCATGCTCGTCCCGGTCTTGTGCCCGAGTGTCCAGCTGTCCGGCGTTCCTGCCTTGAGGCGGTCGGGGAAGGTGACGGTGCGGTTCATCACCGCGATCAGGTGCCGCGCCGATTCCGGCGAAAGGAGCCGTCCCGTCGCGAGCGCATGCAGGAAGCGAACCATCGCCTTCGGGGTCGAGGTATCGCGCGGGTCCTTCAGATAGGCCGCGAACGCCGCGGTGCGGCGGGCTTCCGGCACGCCGTCTATATCGCGGTCGAGCACGTCCGCATCGACATAGGCTGGCTTCCAGGTGAGGCCGACGCTCTCGGTCTGCAGGTGGCGTTCGTCGCGGTCGACGCGAAGATCCCTGATTCCCTTGCGCGCGAGGAATGCGGCAATGCCGCGGGCGCCGCCGACACGGGCGAACAGGATGTCGGTGGCGGCGCTGTCGCTTTCGATCACGGCGCGGGCGATCAGATCGCCGATCGTGGTACGGTAGCCGTCCGGGCCGACCAGCTTGGCAATTGGCTGGACATAGAGGCTGAGGTCCTCGCGGCGGACGACCACGGGTTCGTCAAGCCGAAGGCGGCCCTGATCGATGGCGTCCATCGCCGCGGCGCCCACCACCAGCTTCATGACGCTTTGCATCGAATAGCGCCCATCGCCGTCCACGCAGGCCATTGAGCTTGCGTCATGGGCACAGATGCCCACCCGTCCGTCGAAGCCGCCGGCAAGCGCCTGTAGTTGCCGCTGTAGTACAGCGCCATCGAGCGTCCCGCCAGCGGCTGGAGCCTGCGCCAGGAAGGTCGCCATCAGCGCAGCTACCAGGCGTCCACGCATCCTCCGGATACGACTTGGCATCTGTTTCATATCCCTCTAGCTGATCTCCGCGGCTATAATGAAGCTATGCCGCAGGGGCAAAGCTGACCCAAGGGAGGCGGCGCAGGGTTGACTGGAACGGCGCTGCGCCTTAGATCGCGCCCTTCGCAATTGGCCCCGCACGCCCGGTGAAGCGGTGGCCGCGTCGGATGCAAGGTCCGGCGGCGCGAGCCCGGGTTTTCCGCTGGGACGGATGGATCGCCATGAAGCGTGGCGGCCGTGCGCCTCAGCTTTGCGAATTGGAGCAAGTGAATGTCAAAGCGTACGAACGCGAAGTACAAGCTCGACCGCCGGATGGGCGAGAACATCTGGGGTCGTCCGAAGTCGCCGGTCAACAAGCGCGAATACGGCCCGGGCCAGCATGGTCAGCGCCGCAAGGGCAAGCTCTCCGACTTCGGTATCCAGCTGCGCGCCAAGCAGAAGCTCAAGGGCTACTACGGCGACGTCACCGAGAAGCAGTTCCGTAAGGTCTACGCCGAAGCCGTTCGCATGAAGGGCAACACCGCCGAGAACCTGATCGGTCTGCTTGAGCAGCGCCTCGACATGGTGGTCTACCGCGCGAAGTTCGCGCCGACCATCTGGGCCGCTCGCCAGATCGTCAACCACGGCCACATCATGCTCAACGGCCGCCGCACCAACATCGGTTCGGCGCGTGTGAAGGCGGGCGACGTCGTCGAGGTGGCGCCGAAGGCGCGCGAGATGGCGCTGATCCTTGAGGCGCAGGGCCTCGCCGAGCGTGACGCGCCCGAGTATGTTCAGGTCGACGGCTTTAAGGCCACCTACGTCCGCGTCCCGACGCTCGACGAGGTGCCCTATCCGGTGAAGATGGAGCCGAACCTCGTCGTCGAGTTCTACTCGCGCTAACGAGTTGAGGCGCTCGTGCGGCACGCTTGACGCGTGCCCTGCGCGGATCACCAGAATTCAGAAAAGCGCGGCGGTCATCCGCCGCGCCTTTTCATTTGTGGCTCGTGAGCTGCGCGTAGATCACCGCCGGCGCGGTGGCGAGGAGGCCCTGCGCCAGCAGCCAGAACAGCTGCCGTATCCACATCGCCGGGCTGAACACATCGTTGGCGGTTGCCGGTGATACAAACGGGGCGTCCGGCCCGAACATCTGAACCAGCATGATGCCCGGCAGCAGCCCCAGGAAGATCGCCGCGACGAAGCCGATCAGCCGTCCGCGGTTGCCGAAGGTGAGCGCTGCGCTGCGGCGGAGCGCGTCCCACGGCATCCGCCGCTCGGCGACCGCCGCCGGGATCGCCACCAGCCACGTCCCGAGCGCCACCACCAGCCCGACCGCCAGTCCGGTAGCGAACAGCCAGCCGAGCGGCGAGCCTTGGCCGAACAGCAGCAGCAGGATCAGCGCCACCATCAGCATCGAGCCGAGCACGAGCGCCACGAGCAGCCCGGGGCGCGAGGCGCGCAGGCCGGCCCAGATGAACGTCGAGGTGTCGAGCTGCCGTCCGGCGAGCGTGCACATCACGCCGTAGTTCACCGCCGAGACGTAGATCATCGCCAGCACCGCCACCAACGTCTCGATGATCGTGTCCATCGAGGTGCCGCCGGCGTG
>JAEZQR010000285.1 GCA_023413015.1 Pseudomonadota bacterium | reverse complement strand
TTTGAAAGCCTGGGCGAGTTTCCCGGCGCCGAACTTGTGCAGATCGATACCGACGGGCCGCTCGACGAGACTGTTCGTGCGGTCGTGCGGGCGGTGTGGCGAGCCTTGTAGGCGTAACGATGGCTTGTCCCCGCATCAAGAAGGAGAGGATGTCATGCGCTTCACCTCCTGTGCCCTGATCCTGAGCCTTTCGGTCGCGCTTCCGAACGGCATCGCGCTCGCGCACGCCGCTGAAAGCGCGCTGCCGGCCGTTCCCGCCCTGGACCCGACGGCGCCGCGCACCGACAGCGCGATCGCTCCGCTGGACAAGCTCAGTGTCACCGTGTTCCGCGAACCCGAGCTGTCGGTTCCGGACCTGCCTGTCGACGAGACCGGGCGGGTCGTGCTGCCGCTGATCGGCGGCGTTGTTGCGGCCGGCAAGTCGACGGAGGCCTTTGCGACCGAGATCGCGGACAAGCTACGGCAGTATGTTATCGACCCGCAGGTATCGGTCGTGGTCAAGGAGGCCACGACCAAGCGTGTCAGTGTCACCGGCTCGGTCGTGCAACCGGGGGTCTATCCCCTGCAGGGGCGCATGACCCTTATGCAGGCGATCGCGCTGGCCCGCGGCCCGTCGCAGGTCGCCGACCTCGATCGGGCCATGATCTTCCGCACGCAGAACGGCCTCAAGACCGCGGCGCGGTTCGATCTCGATGCGATCGCCCGCGGAAAGACCGAAGACCCCGAAGTGCTCGCCGGCGACACGGTCGCGGTCGCGAGCTCGGGCATGAAGACCGCCTGGCGCGACATCATGCTCAGCCTGCGCTCGTTCAACATCTTCGCCGTCATTCCCTGACTACGAGATCACGACAAACAACGGCTTCCCGAGGGAGCGACATAATGCACAATCTCGTACCCGTTTCTCAGTCCGGTTATTCCGACCAGGAACTCGCATACTATCGAAGCGAGCCTTCACGTTCGACGTCCATTCAGCGGGTTACCGCCGGTGTCTACCGGCAGCGCATTCTTGCGATAGTCATATTCATCGCAGCTGTTGCGCTGGGTGCGATATTCACTTTCAGGGCCCCGCGCCTTTACACGGCGGAGGCCTCGGTGCAGCTGGAGCAGCAGGCGCCGCGGGTGCTTTCCGATCCCGATCTCGATCCGCAGCCGAACGCACAGGATGCCGATCGCTTCCTGCAGACGCAGCTGGATCGCGTGCGCAGCCGGAGCCTGGCCGAAGCGGTTGCCGACAAGCTCCAGTTGACCCGCACGCCAGCGTATCTGACAGCCTTGGGCGTTGAACCGGTCCCGCCCGAAGAACAGCGCGAATGGGCGATAACGGAGCTGCAGAACAATGTACGGGCCGAGCTGGGACTGAATACCAGGCTGGCAAAGATCACGTTCACCAGCCGCGACCCAGCCGTCTCGGCGCGCGTCGCGAACGCATTTGCCGAAGCGCTCGTAGCCTCCAACCTGAACAGCAAGCTGGCGACGGCGGAGCAAGCCAAGCGATACCTGACTAGTCAGCTCACGGAAGCGAAGCACCGCCTGGAGGCCTCCGAACGCGAGATGCTGGCCTATGCTCGCACGGCCGATCTCACCAGCACCGTCACGCCATCCTCCGACGACAAGGCCCGCGCGGATTCGCTCCGGGTTCAGCAGCTCGACGTCATGACCGACTCGCTGAGCGAGGCCACAGCCAAGCGCGTCGAAGCGCAGGAGCACTGGCAGCAGGTCAGCGGCACGCCGCCGCTGTCGCTGCCCGAGGTGCAGGAGAATCGGGCGATACAGGAACTTCAGGCGCAGAAAGCAGAGCTCGAAGCGGCGCTCGAGGCCGAACGGCAACGCCACACCGCCGACTATCCCACGGCCCGCGAAGCCGCGGCGAAGATACGGCAGCTCGATACGAGGATCGCCGATCTGGCAGCGCATGTGAAAACGTCAGTACGTGGCCGCTACATCGCCGCGGCGCAGCAGGAACGCCAGCTCGGCGCGATCGTCGCCGGGCTCCGCACCTCGGCGATGGCCGAGCGCGAGCGCAGCGTCGGATATGACTCACTCCAGCGCGAGGTGGAGACGCACCGGGCCTTCTACAAAGGGCTCCTGCAGCGCTATAAGGAGGTGGCTGCGGCCTCAGGCGCACCATCGGCCAACGTGACGATCGTCGATCGTGCCTTGCCGCCGCTCGATGCAAGCTCGCCGAACGTTCCGCGCAACCTCGCGCTCGCGAGCATGGCCGGGCTCATCCTCGCGCTTCTGGTCGGCTCCGTGCGCGAACGAATGCACAACGTCATTCGTACGGCCGAGGACCTCGAGCAGAACCTCAATCTGCCGGCGCTTGGGGTGGTGCCGATCGCCAATTCCCGCCGGCCGATCGAGATCGCGCTCGACGACCCGCGTTCGGCGCAATCGGAGGCGTACCACTCGCTCGCCGTCGCGCTCGAACAGACTGTCTCCGGCATGCTGCCGAAGACGCTGCTCATCACGAGCAGCACGGCGTCCGAGGGCAAATCGACGTCGGCCCTGGGTTTGGCGCGCAGTCTCACCGCGATGGGCAAGCGCGTGCTTCTCGTCGATGGCGACCTGCGTCACCCGACGCTGCACAGGACGATCGTAGATGCTGAGGGCCCGGGCCTGTCGGATGTGCTGGCCGGGTCGGCGGCGCCGGAGAATGCGGTCCAGCAGAATGATGAGCATGGCTTCAGCGTGCTTGGCGCCGGCGAGACGAGCGGGAACCCGATCGCTGTCCTTGCGGCCCAGCGCGTCGACAGCGTGCTGGCGCAACTCTCCACGGAGTATGACATCGTGATCATCGACGGTCCGCCCGTCATGGGTCTGGCAGACGCCGTCCTCCTAGCCCGCCAGGTCGAGGCGGTGCTGGTCGTCGTCGAGGCCAATCGCATCAGCATCGGCCAGCTGGACGTCGCGCTGTCGCGCCTGCCGGCGAGCAGCATCGTCGGCGCGGTCATCACCAAGTTCGACGCGAAGACCGCCGGCGTCCGCTACGGGAGTGCGGACTACTACAGATACTGACGGGTACGGGCGCGACGGACGGCAGCAGGAAGTTGTCGCATGGCGACGATGATCGGTAATGGGAGGCGCCCCTCGGCAGCCGTAGGGGCTCACAGGGACTTCTTCGAAAGCGGCCTTGCATTTGCGTGCTTGGCATCGCTCCTGTTTCTCAACATCGCGCTCCCCTCGGCGAAACTTGCCGCGGTCAACCTGCGGGGCGCACTTTCGGTCGGCCTCCTGCTGCTGCTCAGCATCATGTACTCCAACCTGGCGGCACGCGCGCTGAAGAAGCATCTCCTTCTTATTGGCCTCGCGGTCGGCCTCGCGGTCGAAGGCACCTTCGTAAGCCTGGTGAACGGCGCCCCCTCTGCGAGCATCGTTCAGGCAGTGACGGAGGTTCACCTACAGGCCGTGATCACGCTCCTCGTGGCGGCCATCCTGGTGGAGATTTCCGGCCCGAAGGCGGCCATGGTGGCGATCGTCGGCGTGACGGCGGTCAGCGGATTCGTGGCCGTGCTCCAGATGATCGACCTCGACTTCGCCTGGCACCTCCGCGACGCGATCGGGAGCATGCAGGGCACCTCGCTGGTCGAGGATTCGTCCTTCCTGGGCGGGCGACCGATGGGGCTGGCATACTCGCCGATCCAGTTCGCGACGCAACTCTGCCTCGCCTTCGCCGTCTTCACCGCCACGCGCGACAAGGAGCGCCGGCGAAAGTTGGGCTCCGCCGTGGCGGACCCGGCCGTCATCCTCGCGCTTCTGGTATTCGTCGCTGCCTGCATCACGAGTGGCAATCGCTCGCCGATCTTGGGCGGCCTCATATTCCTCGCCCTCTACGCGATGGCGCGGCAGGGCTCCTGGGTGACGTTGTTCATCGTCCTTGCGGGTGCCCTTGTCTATTTCGCCTGGCCGACCCTGATGGCCGTGTTCGAGAGCGCCCATCCACGGGTCGTCCGCGTTAACGATGCATCGGCGGAAGGGCGCATCACCCTCGCCTACTATGGGCTGCGCCTGTTTCTCGACAATCCACTGGGATACGGGTTCGACTTCAAGCCGTACGCCTATTGGACGCAATATTGGCAGGACCTCTACGAGCTTCCCAGTCCCGCCGTCGTTCAGTCCAAGATCCTGCACAACTATGTGCTGAGCATGCTCAACTTCTATGGGATCGGGCTGCTCCTCTTCGCGCCGCTGATCAGCAGGCTGCTCGCGCGCGCCAAAACCTCCCTCCTATTCTTCGTCCCCTACATCGTGCACATCCTGTTCCATAATTCGGGACCGCTGTGGAACGACGCGATCATCTGGTTCGTGATCGCGGTCATCGCGGCCACCCCCGGCCCCGTCACGGGCATGGCTCCGGCGCGGCTTGGCGGTCGGGCCCGGTATGTCCCCGTACGGCCTGCGAGTCGTCCGGTTCAGGCCCTAGTGTTGTCGCGATCTTATCGGTCGAGAAAGCCCCGCTGACTGGCAGCCGGCTCACGGCGCTAGATGCCGCCCGTTCGGTAAGGGCGATGCAGTACCAAGCTGTCCCCTGCTCATCGGTCCGAACGTGATCGGGATGATCGCCGCTGGCGCACCAGGTCGATCGCCCAGCTGAGATCATCGCCGAACAAGCGCGGGAACAGCTTCAACAGGACAACCCAGGCGAACCCAGCCGCGATCGTGATCGCGACGATCGTCAAGACATCCGGCAAGCCGCTTTGCCGCGCCAGATCGGCCGCGACGAGCGCTGCCGTCGTCATGCCGGCGGCAATCGCGAAATGGCGCAGGTAGACCTGTGAGACCGTGGTCCACGAGAGCTCGAGCGACCGGACGCTCAGCTTGAGCATCATGGAGAAATTGAGGATCGCCGCCAGCACCACGCCAGCGCTTACGCCCCACAGCCCCTCGCTCCGGCCTACATAGGCGCCTGCCACGACCGCAGCCGCGTAGATCCACTGGCGCCACGCCCGCTGGTAGACGACGCCGGTTGCCCGCGCGAGGGAATCGCTCAGCCGCGCGCTTGTCCTGAAGACCAGGCTGCACACCAGGATCTGGAAAGGAACGATGACCGGCTCCCACCTGGGTCCCAGGGTCAGGACGATGATCTCGGGCGCCGCGACCCCGAGGACGCTCGACATGGGGAGCATCACCATGGCGGCGACGGCGACCGAGCGCATATAGGCCCTGGCCATCCGCACCGGATTGTCCTGGATCGAGCCGATGGCCGGGAACAGCACGCGGTCGAGCGCGCCCCCGAGCAAGTTGGCGGGCAGGGTCACGAACTGGAATGCGCGGCCGTAGAAGCCGAGGTCGGCGGCCCCCAGGAAGCGGGCCACGATCATGTTGTCCCCCTGCGTCCCCATGAAGTGGCCGATCTTCCCGAGGCTTATCGCCGTGCCGTAGCTCAGGAGGCGGCGCGCCTCCGTCCGGTGGAAGGCGAACGACCATCTGTGACGGGCAGCGAACGCGAGAAGCACCGTGCGCAGCACGGCCTGGGCCAGCTGCGCCCCGACGATATACCAGGGCCCGGCCCCCGCCGCCGCGAGAAGTACGGCCGTCACGCCGTAGCCGAGACCGTAGCCGATCGCATCGATGAACATCAGGGCCTTGAACCGCATGTTCCGCTGCAGCAGGCTCTCCGAAACGGTCGACAGGGCGACGATCGGAAAGACGAGCGCGATTATCCGGATCAGGTCGGCTGAAGCCGGTAGCTTGAGGACGGTCGCAAAGGGGCCGGCACCGAGGAAGATCACGGCCCCGGTGCCGATCCCGAATAATAGCGCAAGGCTCAGGCCGGTTGCGATGTAGCGATCGGTCAGGATCGGGCGCTGCACGATGCCCGGGCCGACGCCCAGCTGGGAGAAGGTCTGGGCGAACCAGACGATGATCGTGACCGCGCTCGCTACGCCGACCTCGGCCGGCGTCAACAGCCGCGAGATGACCACGACCGTGATAAACTGGGCAGCGCCGTGGAATCCGGTGCCGGAGAGCGTCCATAATAGTCCGCCGAACACCCGGTGGCGAAGTGCGCCGACCGCTGGCCTCGACCGCTCTTCCGCGGAGTTGGAGTTCGTCGCCATGTCAGGATGTCCGTTCGCACACTGGCTTGGTCCAGGAGGCCATCGCCTCTTCGGCAAGCTGTTCCGGGCTCATCGTGGCATCGAGCGCGATGACGGGGAGCCCAGCCATCCGGGCGGCGGCCGCGATGTGCCGCGGCAGGTCCGCCGCCGCGGCGAGCCGACGCGCGGTCTCGCTCTCCCCCAGCCCATCGAGGCGACTGTGGCCGCCAGCACGCGCTGCAACCCGACGCGCCGCAATGCCCGGGTCGAGGTCGAGATAGAGGATCCGGACCGGCACCCCGCGATACATGTGGCGAAGGAGCGGCGCGAGGTGGCGCGGATCGGGATCGAAGCGGCCGGATGCCCACAGGACCGACCAGAGGTCCTGAAGAAGGCACTGGTCGAACACCGCAGGCCAAGGCGTCTGCCGCAGCCGGGCCGTCTTCAGGACGACCCGGGAAAGCCGCGTGAGGCTTTCGGGACTCCAGAGGCGGAGGAGGAGCGCGGCGCGCACCGCACTCGCCACGCATCCGAGGTCGGCCGCCGAGGCCAGTAGCAGCCGCAGCTTCGCCCGTAGCGGCAGCCGCTGCCAGGCCGCGTCGGGCTGCACGCGGCCGCGGCAGCCGGTGCGTGCCATGAGCGTCGCGGCGAGCGTGCTCTTGCCGGCACCGGGCGGGCCGAACAGCTCGAGAAGTACCGGCGCAGGCGGCCGCAAACTCGGTGCCGGCGATAAGGCGACGCTCACGTCCCCCTGCCCTTGGCGCATCGCTGGTTCGAGCATCCGACCCTCCGATCCTCAGCGCGCGGGCCATGCGCAGGACGGCTGCGACGTCCGCCGTACCGATCGCCAGGTCCGGACGTATTTGCGCATGCTGGCCTCGGTCGAAAAATGCTGCGTGATGTGGGTGCGCGCGCGGCTTCGCCTGGCCTCCGCGGCTGCCTCGTCTTCGTGCAGGACGGCATTGATGGCGGCCGCGATGGCGGCATCGTCTTCCGCATCGACGACGTGGCCGATGCCGCTGTCAGGGATCAGCTCCCGAATACCGATGGTGTTCGATGCGATCACGGCGCAGCCGGCCAACAGCGCCTCCTTCACGACATTCGGGAGTCGCTCCGAAGCCTTCTTGGACAGGAGCAGGAAGCAGGCGGCTTGGCTCATCTCCCGGAAGACGGCGCTACGTTCGAGATGCCCCATGAACGTGACCGCGGATGCGCAGCCGAGCTCGTCAGCCAACGCCTCGAGCCGGGGCCGCCAAGGCCCTTCGCCGCAGATACGAAGCGTCAGCTGCGGCCGGGTCGCCCGCTCCCGCGCCAGCGCGCGGATTACCGCCTGAACATTCTTCTCCTGCACCAGCGCGGCAGCTGTAACCCAACGATTGGGATCGCGCTCACCGACACCATGGGCGCCGAGCGACACCGGAATGCCGCGATGGACGACCGCGATACTATGACGGGCCAAACCCTTGCCCATGAGGAAGTCCCGATTGGCTTCCGCGTGCGTGAAGACGACTTCCGCCGTCGCAAGGCAGATGTCGACCAGAAAATCGTTGGCGACGAGGTCGTAGGCGCCCGCGAACGTCGACCGCACCACGGCCGGCGCGGATCTTTCGAGGGCATAGAGCGCCATGCCCGCATGCCGCGCCCAGAAAACATGCGCCACATCGGCCTGTGCGCTCGTCACCTCCTCGGCGATCTCGAGGATGCGAGGCAGAACGGCGAG
>JAEZQR010000272.1 GCA_023413015.1 Pseudomonadota bacterium | reverse complement strand
GCGGGCATATCACCGGGTGCGCCGAGGTGCTGAAGAAGGCCTGGCCGAACCTCAAGGTGTTCGCGGTCGAGCCGACGCTGTCGCCGGTGATCTCGGGCGGGCAGCCGGGGCCGCACCCGATCCAGGGTATTGGCGCGGGCTTCATCCCGAAGAACCTCTACACGCAGCTCCTCGACGGCGTGATCTTGGTCAGCGCCGACGACGCCAAGGAAATGGCACGGCGCGCGGCGCGCGAGGAAGGCCTGCTCGTCGGCATCTCGTCGGGCGCGTCGCTCGCCGCGATCGCTCAGAAGCTGGGGGAGCTGCCCAAGGGCTCGCGCGTGCTCGGCTTCAACTACGATACCGGCGAGCGCTACCTGTCGGTGCCGGACTTCCTGCCGACCGAGGCATGAGGAACGATCCCCGGCGGCGCGACCTCGCCGCCTACCCCTACGCCGTGACGCTCGAGATGCGCTACGGCGACATGGACGTGTGGCGGCACCTCAACAACGTGTCGGCGGCCCGCTTCTACGAGGAGGGCCGCATCCGCTTCATGGACGACCTGCGGAAGCGCGAGGCCGAATATGGCCGGCAGCGCTTCCGGCTGATGGTGGCGCACACGGCGATCGATTACCTCGCCGAGGGCCACTATCCGCACCCGATCACCGTCGGCGTCGGGATCGTCAGCCTCGGCAACAGCAGCTACCGCGTCGGCGAAGCGCTGTTCCAGCAGGGCAAGTGCATCGGCCTCGCCGACGTCGTGCTGACGCATATCGGCGAGAATGGCTCGGCGCCGCTGCCCGAGATCGTACGGGCAACGCTCGGGAAGTATCTCCTGCCATCGAACGGGGCTGCCTAGCGCGGGCAGCGTTGCGGCGTGACGATGTGCGACGTTTCTCCTAGACCTTGATCGAATCGGGGTCTTGAGGGGGATGCACATCATGTTTCGTACCGCGCTCGTTGGCCTGCTGCTTTCGACGACCACGGCCACCCTGGCCGCCGTACCGGACAAGGAGGCGCTGGCGGAGGTCGACCGCATCTTCGCCGACTGGCAGCAGGCGGCGCATGTGCCGGGCCTCGTCTATGGCATCGTGGCGGACGGCAAGCCGGTCCACGTCAAAGGCTTGGGCGTGCAGGACATCGCCTCGAAGCGCCCGGTCACGGAAGACAGCCTGTTCCGCATCGCCTCCATGTCGAAGGCGTTCACGGCGCTCGCCATCCTGAAGCTGCGCGACGAAGGCAAGCTGTCGCTCGACGCGCCGGCGGAAAGCTATGTGCCGGAGATGCGCGACTGGCGTTATCCGACCAGCGACAGCCCCAGGATCACGGTTCGTAATCTGCTGACGCACACTGCCGGCTTCGTCGAGGACAATCCCTGGGGCGACCGGCAGCAGGTGATGCCGGAGCCCGAATTCACCGCGCTTCTTCGGAAAGGCGTCCCCTTCGCGCGCGCGCCCGGCCTCGCGATGGAATATTCGAACCTCGGCTACGCGCTGCTCGGCCGGATCGTCTCCAACGTTTCAGGCACCAGCTACCAGAACTACATCCGCCAGCAGATCATGGCCCCGCTCGGCATGAGCTCGACGGGCTATGACATCTTCGCATCGCCCCCGGAGCGCCGGGCCATCGGCTACCGCTGGCAGGACGGCAAGTGGGTGCGCGAGCCGGACATGAAGGACGGCGCGTTCGGCGCGATGGGCGGGGTCGAGACCAGCGCGAACGACTATGCGAAGTGGGTTGCCTTCCTGCTCTCGGCGTGGCCGGCCCGCGACGGCGCCGACAGCGGCCCCGTCAAACGCAGCACGGTTCGCGAGATCGTCACCGGCGAGAATTTCGTCTCGGGCCCCATGCGGCCGGCCGCCGCTGGTGGGAACGCCTGTCGTACGGCAACCGCCTACGCGATGGGCTGGTGGGTCATCGACGACTGCGACGTCGGGCGGATCGTGCGACACACCGGCGGCTATCCGGGTTACGGCTCGGTCGTGATGCTCATGCCCGACAAAGGCGTCGGGCTGTTCGCCTTTTCCAGCAAGACCTATGGCGGCCCATCGCTGCCAGCGATGCGGGCGGCGCTGGCGCTGCAGAAGGCGGGCACGCTCGGCGAACGCACGCTCGCCGTCAGCGAAGGCCTCGCCACCGCTTACGACGCGGCGCGGGCGGTATGGCGCACCGGGCGGATCGAGTCCGCACCGCTCGCCAACAATGTGCTCATGGATCGCGATGCCGCGCGCTGGCGGAAATCGATCGCCGATCTCAAGGCCGAGGTCGGAAATTGCGCGGCCGAAGAGGCGATCACCCCGGTCTCGGCGATGGAGGGCCGATTCACCTGGTCATGCGAACACGGCCGCGTCACCGGCCGTGTTCAGCGTGCTCCGACGGTGAACGTCACGATCCAGGCGCTGGAATTCAACGCCGCCCAACCCTGAACCGGAAGCCGGCGGGCACGTCGCGATGCTCTCGCACGTGCCCGCCACCCCGTTACGTTTACGCCGCCTGCTTCACCTTGGCGGCGTTGCCGTAGAAGGTCTCGCCCTTGGCGGCCATGTCGCGGAGGAGCTGCGGTGGGGCGAAGCGGTCGCCATGTGCTTGCGTCAGGCGGTCGAGCGTGGCGACCACGTTGGCGAGGCCGAGCGTGTCCATGTGGCTGAACGGGCCGCCGGTGTGCGGCGCGAAGCCCCAGCCGAAGATGGCGCCGAGGTCGCCGTCCTCGGGCGTCTCGAGCACGCCTTCGGCGAAGCAGCGCGCGGT
>JAEZQR010000202.1 GCA_023413015.1 Pseudomonadota bacterium | reverse complement strand
TTGCATTCGCTCTCCGCGACTAAGTTGAAACCCGGTTCAGGTTTCAGTATAGCCGCCGCAACGAAGCGCACAAGCGAGCCTAGCTGGCTATTTTGGGAGGGGATTTGACGATGCATGTTTCGACGCGCGCACTGTTCAACCTGGGCGTGGCCGCGGCCGCGCTGACCGCCATGCCGGTCCAGGCGCAGGAAGCGGCGCCCGCCGCGCAGCAGGCCCAATCGACCGCCGGCGACTTCGACATCGTCGTCACCGCGCGCCGTCGCGAGGAAAATCTGCTCGATGTGCCGGTCGCGATCACGGCCTATTCGGGCGACGCGCTGGAGCAAAAGGGCGCGCTCGACCTCACGGCGATTTCGGACACCACGCCGAACATCACCGTGGAGACCAGCCGCGGCACCAACTCGACCCTGACCGCCTTCATCCGCGGCGTCGGCCAGCAGGACCCGGTCGCCGGCTTCGAGGCAGGCGTGGGCCTCTACCTCGACGACGTCTATCTCAACCGCCCGCAAGCGGCCGTGCTCGACATCTACGACGTCGAGCGTATCGAAGTGCTGCGCGGACCGCAGGGTACGCTTTACGGCCGCAACACCATTGGTGGTGCGATCAAATATGTGACCCGCCGTCTCTCGGATGCGCCGGAATTTCGTGTGCGCGCCAACCTTGGCACCTACGAGCAAGCCGATCTCATCGTCTCGGGAAGCACGCCGCTTTCTGACACCGCTCGTATCGGCGCTTCGGCTGCCCGGCTCAGTCGCGGTGGGTTCGGGAAGAACCTGAACAACGGCCTCGATAACTACAACCGCGATATCTGGGCGGCGCGCGGCACCCTGGAGCTCGACCCGACGGAAGCCTTCTCGCTCCGCATTTCGGGCGACTACACGAAGGACAATTCCGATCCGCGCAATGGTCACCGGCTGATCGTCGGACAGCTGAGCGGCGCGCCGGTGCTGGACGATGTCTATGATACCCGTGCCGGGCTCAACAGCCCCAAGCAGGAAATCGAAGCCTACGGCGGCGCGGTCCACGCCGAGCTTGAGGTTTCCGACACGGTGACGCTCAAGAACATCCTCGCCTACCGCAAGGATGTGAGCCATGCGCCGATCGACTTCGACTCGCTGCCGGCGGCCGACGTCGACGTGCCGGCCATCTACCGGAACAAGCAGTTCTCGAACGAATTCCAGGTTCTTTACGAAGGTGATCGTCTGCAGGGCGTGGCCGGCCTCTACTACCTCGATGCCAACGCCAACAACGTCTTCGACGTGGTCCTCGGCACCACCGGTGCCCTGCTCAACCTGCCGGGCTTCACCGCCTCGACCTATGGTGATGTCGACACCAAGACCTGGGCGGCGTTCGCCGACTTCACCTACGATTTCACCGATCAGCTCGCCCTCTCGCTCGGTGGCCGTTACACGCAGGACAAGCGTGAAGCGGTCGTGATCCGCGGCAACTACATCAACGGCCCTGTGCCGGCGCTGGGCGGCAACGGCACCCTGGTCGGCGCGCTGACGTCCAATTTCCAGGGCGAGAAGACGTTCAAGCAATTCACGCCGCGCGCCTCGTTGACCTACAAGCCCAACGACGACAACACGCTCTACGCAACCTATTCGAAGGGCTTCAAGGGCGGTGGCTTCGATCCGCGCGGCCTGTCCACCGTGGCGCCGGACCTCAACGGCAACGGCACGCGTGAAGCCAGCGAAATCTTCGACTACTTCCTGTTCGAGCCCGAGAAGGTCGACAGCTACGAGCTCGGCTACAAGGCGTCGCTGCTCGACCGGCGTCTGAACCTAGCGATCGCCGGCTTCTATGCCGACTACAAGGATGTGCAGGTGCCGGGCTCGGTCGGTGCGGTCGTCAATGGCATTCCGACCTTCGTCGGCGTGACCACCAACGCCGGCAAGGCCACCTTCAAGGGCGTCGAGGCTGAGCTTCGTGCGATCCTGATGCGCAACGAGGAAACCGGCTCGCGCCTCGGCTTCAGCGGAACGCTCGGCTATCTTGATGCGCAATACGACGAGTTCGTGACCAACGTCGCAGACTTCGATGCGCAGGGTAATCCTGCTCCTGGCACGCGTGGGCGTCCGGTCGATGTGGCCGAGTTCCGCCGGATTCAGAATACGCCGAAGTGGACGCTGTCGGGATCGCTCGACTACTCGACGCCGGTCGGCAGCGGCGACGTGACGGCGAGCACGACCGTCTCCTACCGCAGCAAGACCTATCAGTTCGAGACGCCGAGCCCGTATCTCGATCAGCCGGGCTATGCGCTGTGGGACGCGAGCCTTGTCTGGACGTCGGACGACGACCGCTGGACGGTCGGCCTGCACGGCAAGAACCTGACCGACAAGCAGTATATCACGTCGGGCTACCAGTTCCTGACCGTCAATCCGGTGACGGGCGCTCCCGTACGTTCGGTCGCGCCATTCCTGGCCAACGGAGCTGCCAACCCGCTCTTCGCGCAGCCGGGAGTTGCCCCTTCGCTTGGCCGTGAAGGTGTCGTAACTGCTTTCTACGGCAACCCGCGCCAGGTCTTCCTCTCGCTCGGATACAAGTTCTGATCGACACCATCGCCAATCCAGCGACAACCACGACGCCCGGTAGCACCCGCTACCGGGCGTTCGTGCTGTTCATGCTGATCCTCGTCTACACCTTCAACTTCATCGATCGGCAGATCGTCGGCATCCTCGCCGGACCGATCAAGGCGGAGCTGGGGCTGACCGATACGCAGCTCGGGCTGATGGGCGGGCTGGCGTTCGCGCTATTCTATACCGCGCTCGGCGTGCCGATCGGGCTGCTCGCGGACCGCAAGAGCCGTGCCTGGATCATGACCGTGGCGCTGGCACTGTGGAGCGGGTTTACCGCGCTCTGCGGGCTGGCGCAGAGCTTCTGGCAGCTGTTCCTCGCGCGGATGGGCGTGGGCGTCGGCGAAGCCGGTGGCGTCGCGCCGGCCTATTCGCTGATCGCCGACTATTTCCCGCCCGACCAGCG
>JAEZQR010000180.1 GCA_023413015.1 Pseudomonadota bacterium | reverse complement strand
GACCCAGGGTAGCGGTTTACCTGGGTCCCGGCCTCCGCCGGGATGACGAAACTAGAAATGGCTCGCTTCCTCAAGCCGTCCCGAACTCGGCGCGATACTGCTGGCGCATCGTGTCGAGCGGCACGAGCTTGCCGGCATCCTCGATGTGCCAGAAGGTCCAGCCGTTGCAGCTCGGCGCATTCTGCGCCTTGGCGCCGAGCTGGTGGATCGAGCCGTCGGTGCCGTCCATCGACAGCGAGCCGTCGGCGCGCACCGAGGCGCGGTAGCGGCGCGACAGGTCGGTGAGCACCGATCCCGCCTTGATCATGCCCGTCTCGACCAGTGCGCCGAACGGGATGCGCGGCTGCGCGCGCTTGCCCTGCATCGTGGCGAGCGCCTGGTTCGACAGCGGACGGACGGCGGCGATGCGCTCCTTCGCCACCTCGATGTAGCGCTTCTCGCGCTCAATGCCGATGAAGCGGCGGTCGAGCAGCTTCGCGACCGCGCCGGTCGTGCCCGACCCGAAGAAGGGATCGAGCACCACGTCGCCCGGCTCGGTGCAGGCGAGCAGCACGCGGTAGAGCAGCGCCTCGGGCTTCTGCGTCGGATGCGCCTTGATGCCGTCGACCTTGACGCGCTCGCCCCCGGTGCAGATCGGCAGCACCCAGTCGGACCGCATCTGCAGGTCCTCGTTCAGCGCCTTCATCGCATGGTAGTTGAAGGTGTAGCGCGCATCCTCCGACTTCGAGCACCAGATCATCGTCTCGTGCGCGTTGGTGAAGCGCGTGCCCTTGAAGTTCGGCATCGGGTTCGACTTGCGCCACACGATGTCGTTCAGCACCCAGAAGCCGAGGTCCTGGAGCGACGCGCCGACACGGAAGATGTTGTGGTAGCTGCCGATCACCCAGATCGTGCCGTCGTCCTTCAGCACGCGCCGCGCGGCCGCCAGCCAGCGCCGGGTGAAATCGTCATAAGCCGCCAGGCTATCGAACTTGTCCCAGTCGTCGTCAACGGCGTCGACGCGCCCGCCCTCGGGACGGAACAGGTCGCCGCCGAGCTGCAGGTTGTACGGCGGATCGGCGAAAATCATGTCGACCGACTTGGCCGGCAACGCCTCCATTGCGGCGATGCAATCATCTTCCAGAATACGGTCGAGCGGCAGCCCAGCCATGGTTAGAGACCCCCGAAATCTTTGCCCTTGAGCCCAAGGGTGAGTCAGCGACTCGACTCCGTCAACGGGGTGAAATGGTACTGAATCAGGACTTTAGGCGATTGTGTTGAGATTATGTCAACGTTGCGGCTGCGGAACCGCTATTTGTTGAGTCGGCGACTCAACCAGCCCCCACAGATTGCGGTGTTGCCGAAACGACTCACACGCAGGCTAGTTGAAGTTCGGCGACCGGCCGAAAGGATTGCCGGTGATGCGGAGTCGCGCCGAATCTCGTCAGCGCCTCCAGATGCGCCCGACTGCCATACCCCATGTTCGAGGCCCAGCCGTAGGCGGGAAACACCTCGTGCAGCTCGGCCATCAGCCGGTCGCGCGTTACCTTGGCGACGATGCTGGCCGCCGCCACCGACAGGCAGATCGAATCGCCGCCGACCAGCGTCTCGCAGCGCCACGCCCAGGCGGGCGCCATATTGCCGTCGACCAGCACCAGCTCGGGCGCACAGGGCAGCGCCTCGACCGCGCGCACCATCGCTAGGTGGCTCGCACGCAGGATATTGATCGTGTCGATCTCCTCGACGCTCGCCTGGCCCACGCCGATCCGCGCTGATTCGAACAGCTCACCGAACAGCCGCTCGCGCTGCTTCGCCGTCAGCTTCTTCGAATCGCCGATGCCATCCGGGATTCGCGCCGGGTCGAGCACCACCGCCGCCGCGACCACCGGGCCGGCGAGCGGCCCGCGCCCCGCCTCGTCGACACCGGCGACGATCCCGCCATGCGCGCGCTCGCGATCGAAGGTCGGCACGATCTTCATGACGTCAGCAAATAGTTGTGCCCGAGCGGCCCATGCCCCCGCCCGAAGCCCGGCGCCGCCCGAATCGCGCCCTGCACATAATCGCGGCCGGCCTCCACCGCCTCGGCCAGCGGCAGCCCCTTGGCCAGGCCGCAGGCGATGGCGCTCGCCAGCGTGCAGCCGGTGCCGTGCGTATGGCGCGTCGCGATTCGCGGCGAGGCGAACCGGTGCTCCTCGCCCGCCGTCAGCAGCCAGTCGGCGACTTCGGGGCCTTCGAGATGCCCGCCCTTCACCAGCACGGCGTGGACGCCCTGCCCCACCAGCCATCGGCCGGCGTCGAGCGCTTCAGCCTCCGACGTCACGTGGCGCCCGGTCAGCGCCTCCAGCTCGGGCGTGTTCGGCGTGAGCAGCGTCGCGAGCGGCAGCAGCCGTTCGCGCACCGCGCCCACCGCTGCCTCGTCGAGCAGCCGTGCGCCGCCCTTAGCGACCATCACCGGGTCGATCACCAGCGCCGGCCGTTCGGGCAGCGCCTCGATCACGTCGGCGACCGCGGCAACCATCGCCGCATCGCCCAGCATCCCGGTCTTGATCGCGTCCGCGCCGATGTCGTCGAGCACCGCGCGCATCTGCGCCTGCACGAACCCGGGCGGCACGAGGTGCACGCCGGTCACGCCGAGCGTGTTCTGCACGGTGAGCGCTGTGACGGCGGAGGCGGCATAGCCGCCCAGCATCGTCACCGCCTTGATGTCGGCCTGGATGCCCGCGCCGCCGCCGCTGTCCGACCCGGCG
Source organism: Pseudomonadota bacterium (assembly GCA_023413015.1). Taxonomy (GTDB): domain Bacteria; phylum Pseudomonadota; class Alphaproteobacteria; order Sphingomonadales; family Sphingomonadaceae; genus Sphingoaurantiacus. The sequence goes on along the minus strand of JAEZQR010000180.1, from coordinate 139 downwards.
ACGATGAGAACCCTGCCCTTCACGCCGACTGCTTGACCGCCTCGCAGATGCTGTCGACTACCTGCTCGACGAGCTGCGGGTCCTCGCCCTCGGCCATCACGCGGATCAGCGGCTCGGTGCCCGACTTGCGGATGACGAG
>JAEZQR010000210.1 GCA_023413015.1 Pseudomonadota bacterium | reverse complement strand
CTACTGGAGGAGCGGCGGCAGCGCGGGGTCGCGGAGCTGGGCGATGCGGATAAGGATCGCCTTCCACACGCGCTGGCCGTCGAGGTCGCCCGAGTCGAGCAGTTCATCGGCGCGCTGAGCGGCATGCAGTTCGGCATCGGCACCGTGCCGGTCGATCATCATCTGCGCACACGCCCATAGCTCGTGCTCGCCGATGGAGAGCGAGCGGCTCACCCGAACAGCCGCCAGAACAGGTGGTAGGTGTCGTACGCGATCACCGGGAGCATGAGGAACGCGACCGCGATCACCGCGCGATCAACCCAGCCGGGCTTGGGCTCCTTGGTTTCCTGCACGCGCCGATCCTAGCGCGACCGTGGTCAACCACCAGCCACCGAAATCGCCGGCCGCCTCCGGTGGGCGACCGTCGATTGACCAGTTGAGCAGTCAGTCGTCGGCGAGGATCGCCGCGACGGTTGTTCGCAGTTCAGGTGCAATCCACTGCTCGAGTGCCTCGCGCGGTGGCACAGCCTGATAGCCGGCCAGGATCATCGCCGTGGGCGGCTCGATGCCCACCGCGGCTAGCTTGAAGAAGCGAGTCGCCACACGCGCGGTCGGGAGCGTCAGGCGGTCGCCCTCACCGGCACGATCTTCCGCCGCACCGCAGACGAATTCTTGGACGGCACCGCCCATGGTGCCTGGCTGATTGGCTTCCGCCGCGCTCCCGTGTGTCTCGACTGTGACGGGCGTATCGCCTGCAAAGCCCTGCTCGGCGAGCACGATCGATGCGGCGTTGCCGCAGTCGTAAGCAATCTTGATGCGGGTGTACTCGACCCCGTTGTCGGGCGCCCGCACGCGATATTCGAGTGAGACCGTCGCCACCTCGCCGGCACGCTCAAGGCTTGCCAGATCGACGAAGGCCACCGCCTGAGGCGCTGCAGCCGCGAACCACCATTCGGCCGCCGTGGCCGGCTGCGCCAGAAACGCGCTTAGGCCTAGGATGGCAACTGCTCGCTGTCTCGCTGCTAATGTCACCGGTAGCCCTATAACATGCTTAATGTTGCCTTTACGAAACGTTTTTGGTCGTTGTCACCTGAAGTCGCGTGTCGGCACCTTGATGGCTGAGCTCAAGCGAAGGCCAGGGACGTAGATGTCGCGGGGTGAACCGTCCACCGGAGTCCGAAGGTCGGGTTCGCCGCCGCACCGCACTTCGCCGCCCTGACTTTGGGGCAGATCGAGGTCACCCACCAAGTGCAGCGTGTCCGACAAATCGGTCACTGTGAGCGCGATCAGATGCACAACCTCGCCTTCGCGCTGGACGCGGCCTCTCACGCCGAGCAACGCCGCGTTGAGGATGACGCCGCGGTTAGCTTCGAACAGCTGCGGCCACACGATGAGGTTGGCGATACCGGTCTCGTCCTCGAGCGTGATGAACATCACCCCCTTGGCCGAGCCCGGCTTCTGGCGGACCTTGACGAGACCGGCCACCTGCACGCCGCGTCCGTCGCGCGTGCGGTCGAGCACCGCGAGCGGCGCCCAGCCGTGGCGGGCGAGATCGTCGCGCAGGAAGGTCAGCGGATGGCCTTTCAAGGACAGGCCGGTGGCGCGGTAATCCTCGACGACGCGCGTCCCCGCCGTCATCGGCACGAGTGCCACCTCGGGTTCAGTTGCCTCGTCGCGCGAAACACCGACGTGCCTATCGGCGGCCGCAAACAGCGGCAGCGGCGCCTCGCCCAAGCCTTTCAGGCGCCACAGCGCCTCGCGCGGATCCAGACCGAGCGACTGGAAGGCATCGGCATGGGCCAGCCGCTCGAGCCCCTTGCGGCCGAACCCGGCGCGGACGTGAACATCGATCAGGCTAGCGAAACGCTGGTCACCGCGGACCGCGACGAGCGCGGCGGCATCGGCGTTGCTCAAGCCCTTCACCAGCCGCAGGCCCAATCGGACGGCTAGCCCGCCTCGGCTCCGGCTTGAGGGCTCAAGCGTGCAATCCCAGCGGCTGTGGTTCACATCAACGCCAAGCACCTCGACGCCGTGCTCGCGCGCGTCGCGCACGATTTGGTCGGGCGCATAGAAGCCCATCGGCTGCGCGTTGAGGAGGGCGGCACAGAACGCGTCCGGATGGTGGCATTTCATCCAGCTCGACGCGTAGGCGATCAGCGCGAACGAGGCGGCATGGCTCTCGGGGAATCCGTAGCTCCCGAAAGATTCGATCTGTCTAATGATGCGCTCAGCAAACTCAGCATCGTAGCCACGCGCAATCATCCCGATGATAAGCTTCTCCCGGTATGCCGACACGCCGCCGGTGTGCTTGAACGTCGCCATGGCCTTCCTGAGCTTGTCGGCCTCCCCGGGCGTAAAGCCGGCGCAGACGATCGCCACTTTCATCGCCTGCTCCTGGAACAGCGGCACCCCAAGCGTGCGCCCCAGCACGCGTTCGAGCTCCGGGGTCGGATAACTCACCGGCTCCAGCCCCTGCCGGCGTCGCAGGTAGGGATGCACCATGTCACCCTGGATCGGGCCGGGGCGCACCACCGCCACCTCGACCACGAGGTCGTAGAAGGTTCGGGGCTTCAGCCGCGGCAGCATGTTCATCTGCGCGCGAGACTCGATCTGGAACACGCCGACGGTGTCGGCGCGCCGGATCATCCGGTAGGTCGCCGGGTCCTCGGGCGGGATCGCGGCGAGGTCGAGCTGCTGGTTCTTGTGTTCGGCGAGCAGATCAAACGCGCGGCGCATGCACCCCAACATGCCCAAGCCCAGCACGTCGACCTTCATGAAGCCCAAGGCGTCGATGTCGTCCTTGTCCCACTCGATCACCTGCCGGTCGGCCATGCGCGCGGGCTCGATCGGCACCAGCTCATCGAGGCGGTCATTGGTCAGCACGAAGCCGCCGGGATGCTGGCTCAGGTGCCGCGGCGTGCCAACCAGCTGCTTTGCGAGCAGGAGTGTCAGCTTCAGTCGCCGGTCCTCGAGGTTGAGGCCGAGTTCGGCGGCATGCTGCTCGGACACGCCCTCGGTCGAGAAGCCCCACACCTGTTTGGCGAGCGCGCCGGTCACATCCTCGGGCAACCCTAGCGCTTTGCCGACGTCGCGGATCGCACCGCGCGAGCGGTAGCGGATGACAGTCGCGCACAGCGCGGCGCGCTCGCGCCCGTAGGTCGCGTAGATCCACTGGATCACCTCCTCACGCCGCTCATGCTCGAAGTCGACATCGATGTCGGGCGGCTCGCCGCGCTCGGCCGATACGAAGCGCTCGAACAGCAGGTCCATGCGCACCGGGTCGATCGGCGTGATGCCGAGCACGTAGCAGACCGCCGAGTTGGCCGCCGATCCGCGTCCCTGGCAGAGGATGCCTTGGCTGCGCGCAAACCGCACGATCGAGTTCACGGTGAGGAAGTACGGGGCGTAATTGAGCTCGCCGATCAGCTGCAGCTCGTGGCGAAGCTGGCGGTCGACATCAGCGGGGATACCAGTGGGATACCGCTCGGCTGCGCCCGCCCAGGTGAGCTTCTCCAATGCCTGCTGTGGTGTGCGGCCGGGAAGGCAGGCTTCTTCCGGATACTGATATTTGAGCTCGTCGAGGCTGAACCGGCAGCGCGCGGCGATCTCTTGGCTGCGGGCGACCGCGTGCTCGTAGCGCGCAAACAGTCGCTGCATCTCTTCAGGCGGCTTCAGATAGCGCTCGGCGAAGCGCTCGCGCCGGAACCCGGCGTCATCGATCGTACAGCCCTCACGGATGCAGGTGACCACATCCTGCAGGATGTGGTGCGAGGGCGTGTGATAGAGGACGTCATTGGTGACGACGGTTGGCACGCCGGCACGCCGGGCCGCCTCGTCGAGCCGGTGGAGCCGCAGCGCATCGCGCGGTCGGCGGCGCAAGCTGAGCGCTAGATACGCCCGGTCGGCAAAGGTGGCCTTCAGCCGCGTCAGCTGCGCTGACAGCGCCGCGTCCGCCGCGTCCGGCACCAGGACCGCGAGCAGCCCTTGCGCCTGCGCCGCGACATCGTCCCAATCGAGGCGACATCTACCCTTACCGGCGCGCGCCTTGCCGAGGCTGAGCAGGCGCGTCAGCCGCGCATAGGCGGCCCGATCGGTGGGATAGGCCAAGAGCGACATCCCGCAGGTCAGGTCGAGCCGGCAGCCGACGACGAGGCGCACGCCGGTCTCCTTTGCCGCCTCGTGTGCGCGCACGATCCCGGCGAGCGAATGGCGGTCGCAGATGCCGAGCGCGGGGAGGCCGAGCGCCGCGGCGGTGTGAAACAGCTCCTCGGGTGACGAGGCGCCGCGCAGGAATGAAAAGTGCGTGGTGACCTGAAGCTCGGCGTAGCTCATCCGAACACGCCGTGCAGGTACCAGCGAGCCGGCCCCGCGGCCGACGCCAGTTCATCGCGCCGGCGGAACACCCAGAAGCGGCGGCCATCGGCGACCTCGACGACGAAGTAGTCGCGCGCCGCCCCCACCTCAGCGTCCGAGCGCCACCACTCGCCGTGGATGACCTCGGGACCGTCGGCACGCGCGACGCGGTGCAATTGTCCGCGCCACCGGAACTGTCGCGGTGGATGGTCGGGGAGCATCGAGGTGACCTCGATCGGCTCCGGCGGGGTCAGCAGCCGCGCCGGGCGCATGTCGGCATAGGGCCAGGTGCCGCCAGCAGGCGGGGCGAGCGGCGCTACGCGTCGGGCCGCGCGTTCGGGCACGTCGCTCTCAACCGGCGCCAGCCGGTAGAGCTTGCGGTCGCCGAGCCGGACCGACAGCCGGTCGAGCAACTCGGCGAGATCGGGCTCGGGTGGCTCCGCGCCGGTGCCAAGCTGCGCCGGTGCCAGCGGCTCGGTCACCGTGGCGATGAGTGTCGCCGCCTCGATGCCGAAGCCGGGATCGATCGTCTCGATCAGCAGCACGAGGAGCTTAGTCAGATGCGCCGGCTCACGCGACGCTTTCGCGGTCCTGGCGGTGATCGTCTGGTGGTCGTTATCGACCCGGACAAAGCGCAGGTCGAGCTGGCGGGCGCCCAGGCGCCGCGCTTCCAGCTCGACGCAGAGATCCTGCACCAGCTTCTCGATGATGTGCGCCAGCGCGTCGGCGGTGCTGATCGGCTCGGCGAGCCGCACCTCCGAGCGCGGCAGGTTCGTTGGCAGCGGATAGTCGATCGGCTCGGGCGCGTCGCCGAGCGCCTGGTCGAGGCGGCGAAACAGCTCGAGGCCGAAGCGCTTGGTAAGCGGCGCCCGCGGCACGCCGTAGAGCTGACCGATGGTCGAAAAGCCGAGCCGACGTAGTCCGTCCACCGTCGCGTCGTCCAAGCGCAGCGCCGCGACCGGGAAGGAAGCCAGCGCATTGCGCCCCGCGCCGGCCGGTACAACCACGCAGGTCGCGCTCGAGAAGCGCGCCACGGCGTAGGCGGCACCCGGCGTGTCGGCGAGCACGGCGCGGGCGTTAAACCCGGCGCGCGCAATCTCGCGCCCGATCGTTGCCAGCATGCGCTCTTCGCCGCCGAGCAGGTGCGCGCAGCCCGTGGCCTCGATCCACAGCCCATCGGGCGGACACGCGGCCGCCCACGGGCTGAAGCGCTTGGCGGCCCAGGTCGCGAGGCGGGTGAGCGCGGCGGCATCGGCGTCGGGATCGGCGTCGACCACGGCCAGGCGCGGCACGGTGGCTTGCGCTTGCGCGACCACCATGCCGGGCTCTACGCCCAGCGTCTGCGCGATGGCGTCTGCCGCTACCACGAGGCGCCGGCTGCCCTGACGTCCGGCCACCACCAGCGGCTGCTCAGGCGGCCACACTTGTCCGTGCTGGCGCCGCAGCCGGTCGGTGGACCAGGTCGGCAGGTAAACCGAGATGACCCGTCTCATCGCAGGCCTCGAGGTCCCAAGTCCCCGGCTCGGCGCCGCGGCAGCGCTCGAGCGTCACGCGCCAGCGGGATCGCGCGAGCGACGGCACCGGCAACGCCTCGGACGGCCGCGGCATCACCCGCCAGCGTGTGACGCTCGCCGTCGGCTCGGCCGCCGGTTTGTGCCAGCGGAACAGCGCGAGCGCGGTGACGCCCGAGGTTTCGGCCGCCAGCTGCAGTCGCCGGGAGGCGACGAGGGGCAGGCGGGCGACCTCGCCGATTACCGCGGCGAGGCCGCGGTGCCGCACGCCGTCCTCCATCGCCGCGAGCACCGAGGCCTCGTCGCGGGCTTCGGCAAAGATCACCCGGTCGGCCGGCAGGCCGGCGGCCTGGAGCGCTGGTGCGAACAGGTCGCGCGACCGCAGGCACCACAGCACCGGCCCCTTCAACCGCGCCGCGATTCCGGCGGTGAACAGCGTGGCCGCGCCCTGCTCGGCGATCGAGGCGCCACCAGCGATCTCGTGCAGTGCGCCCCGCGCCAAGCCGCCACCGGGCAGATGTGTATCGATCGCCGGCACCCCGAACGGCAGCGTGTCCCGAGTCGCGCAGCTGGCTGTCTCGATGCCAGCGACAAGCGCCCGCAATTCCGAGAGAATCTGCTCGCGCGACATCGCCGACCATCGCCTCCTCACCTCAGGAACGTCACACCAATGTTCTTGTTGTGTTCTCGTTCCAAGTGAAGAGTCAACGGTCACGTTTGGTGCCGGCGGTACAAGCCTGTCGCGAGTACTGACGAGTTTTGCACATCGAGCGGGTTATGGTCCGCTGACAGGTCCCATGGAGCCATCCTTCTTCAGCTGGTCGATGGTGACACACCGTCTAGCGCTTGCGCTCATCGCAGCCCTAGCCACATCAACCACTTACCGCACCTGCCGCTTTTTTTTCGGCAAACCGTAGAAAACCCAATGAATCCTGCTCCACGCGAGGGTTGTACGGCGCCCGTCCACACGCCTGTCCACAGCGGCTGGGGATGAATCATCCCGCCGGTGTTGCGGGGAGGCCCATGCGCTGGCGTCAAACGCGGCCTCGCCCTTGCAAAACCGCTGTCGGTTGTTGCTCGCCGGGCCGCCGGCTAACGTCCGCGGCCGCAGTCCAGGAGGCGCCGATGGCCATGCTCTACCTTCCCCGGATCATCCGCTCGGGCGGTGGAGCGCTGGCCGAGCTGCCCGACGCGCTGCGCCAACTCGGTCTCTCCCGCCCCTTTATCGTCACCGACCCGTACCTGGCCGCAAGCGGTCTCCTCGACCGGCTGCTCGACGTGCTGGCAAGCGCGGACATGTCGGCCATGGTGTTCGCCGAAGCGATCTCCGACCCGACCACCGCCTCGATCGAGGCGGCGCTCGCCGCGCTCGATCCGGCGCGGCACGACTGCGTGCTCGGCTTCGGCGGCGGCAGCCCCATCGATACCGCCAAGGCCGTGGCGGTGCGCGCGGTCCGCAGCGTCCCCTATGCCGAGATGAAGGTGCCGAACGTCATCGACGAACCCGGTCTGCCGATCGTGGCGGTGCCGACGACGGCCGGCACGGGCTCCGAGGCCACCCGCTTCACCATCATCACGAACGAAGCCACCGACGAGAAGATGCTGTGCACGGGGCTCGCGTTCCTGCCTTCAATCGCCATCGTCGACTTCGAGCTGACGCTCGGAAAGCCCAAGCGCCTGACCGCTGACACCGGCATCGACTCGCTCACGCACGCGATCGAGGCCTACGTCTCCCGACGAGCCAATCCATTCTCGGACGCGATGGCGCTGTCGGCGATGCGGCTGATCGCGCCCCATCTGCGCACGGTCTGCAGCGCGCCTGACAACCGCGCAGCGCGCGCGGCGATGATGGAAGGTGCGCTCCACGCGGGCATCGCGTTCTCGAACGCATCCGTGGCGCTCGTCCACGGCATGAGCCGGCCGATCGGCAGCTTCTTCCATGTGCCGCACGGGCTGTCGAACGCGATGCTGCTGCCGGCCGTCACCGCGTTTTCGGCGCCGGCCGCGCTGCCACGCTACGCCGACTGCGCCCGCGCGATGGGGATCGCGAGCGCCGAGGAAGGCAACCAGTCCGCGGTTGCCAAGCTCAACGAGGAGCTGCGGCGCCTCAACGAGGATCTCGGGGTGCCGACGCCGGAAGCCTATGGCATCGACAAGCGGCAATGGGACGCGCGCATCCCGGCGATGGCCGCCCAGGCGCTCGCCTCAGGCTCGCCCGCCAACAACCCGCGCGTGCCGAATATAGCTGAGATCGAGGCACTCTACCGTGCGGTCTGGCAGTAACCCGCCAGCGCCATTGCCTGACGGTTTTCTCTGGCAGCGAGCGACACATGCACTTCCCCATGGAATGACTAGGAACTGCATGTCCGCTCTCGAGCCGCCCTGCAGACATCTGCTTGAGCACATCGAGTGTCGTGGTTGCGCCGATCCTGTTGAAAAAGTTCAGATCTATCACCCAAACAAAGGTGATTCCTTCGCCACTGGTAGCCCCGTCCGGCCGGAACGGAGCCGGGCACCTTGCGTTTGATCTTGTTCGGTGTCATTCTCGGTCCGAATATGGGTCTAATGAGGTGAGGAAATGCTGGTCGCGGAAAAGATCAAGTCGATCACCTACGTGAAGGGTCATATGCCCGAATTGATCGACCAGCTCGCTGTCGATCGCACGCCCTTGGTTGTGACGCAGAACGGCGATGCGACGGCCGTCATTCAGGACATACGGTCGTTCGAAGAGACGCAGGAGGCGATGGCGCTCCTGCGCATCCTCGCGATCGGCGCCGATCACATCCAAGCTGGCCGCACGAAGCCGCTGGACGAAGTCCTTGATAGCCTCGAAGCGGCCCTCGACGAGGCGCGGTGACTAGGGTCTATAGGGTCGAAATCGACGAAGACGCGATTGCCGACGTCACTCGCATCACCCAAGATCTAGCTGCGGAATCGACAAGCGCCGCCAGAGGGTTTCTGGCGGCGTTTCGCAAGGTGCGCGAGGGGCTCTCGTCTTTCCCGGAGCGGGGCTCGGTGCCGCGTGAGCTCGAAGACCTCGGCATGCGCGAATTTCGCCAGCGGCCGGTCGGTCCATACCGCGCGATCTACCGAGTGACGGACGACGCAGTCTACGTTCACCTTGTCGCGCATGAACGACAGATGCTGCAGCCGATCCTGCTAAGGCGAAACTTACGGTCCATCAGGCGCTGACTAGGCGGCTATCGCCATACCTCGAACGTCGATGCGATCCGCGAACTCACGGGGGTCATGAACCGGCCGAACCTGCCGGTGTTCGGCGACATCTACCCGAACTACGAGGCACCGATCGTTCGCCACGGCACAGGTGGCCGCGAGATCGCGACGCTCCAATGAGGCGTGCCGCTGAGCTTGGGCGACGGCAAGAAGCCGAAGCCGGTCACCGCCTTCGCCGAGTGGACCGATACGCCCGATCCCTTCACCGGCAGGAAGCGGCTGGTGTGGTTCGGGGTGAAGGAGGCGGAGCTGTTCTGCTTTGCCGGAATCTGACGGCCCACGCCAGACGGCGAGCGCTTTGCCTTCCTCACCACCAAGCCAAATGCGCTGGTGGCGCCCGTTCATGCCAAGGCGATGCCGGTGATCGTCGCGCCCGACGATTACACCACATGGCTGACCGCCGACTACGCCGATGCCTGCCCACTGGCGAAGCCTTATCCGGCCGCGAGGATGACAATCGTCCCGGCGAGCTGATCTGCGCTTGAAGCGCTGCTGAACGGATCCGACCGAACCTCGTTCATTGGGTGTGACCGTCCAGACTGATCTCTTCGCCAACGATGTCAGCTTGCCGGAAGGTCTACGCTATCGGCCTGAGTTCATCCCGGCCGACATCGAGCAACAGCTGCTGGATGCGATGGCGGCGATGCCGTTCCGCGCCTTCGAGTTCCGTGGGTACCTCGGGCGGCGGCGGGTGGTGTCGTTCGGCTGGGCCTACGACTTCAACGACCGCCGCCTGAAGCCAGCTGACGCGATCCCGCCCTTTCTGCTGCCGCTCCAGCAGGCCGCCGCCGCGTTTGCCGGCTGTGCGGCCGCCGACCTGCCGCAGGTACTCGTCACCGAGTACGCGCCCGGCGCAGCGATCGGCTGGCACCGCGACCGGCCGGAGTTCGGCGAGGTGGTCGGCATCTCGCTCGGGAGTTCCTGCCGCTTCCGCTTTCGGCGGGCGCAAGGGCGCCGGTGGGAACGAAGGACGCTCGCGCTGCCGCCGCGCTCGGCCTACCTGCTGCGCGGCCCTGCCCGCATCGAATGGGAGCACAGCATCCCGCCGGTCGACGCAACGCGCTACTCGATCACCTTCCGCAGCCTGAGATCGCACCTTCGAGCATGAGGACCTGACCGCATTTCCGAACGTCCGCTTGTCGCCGATCCTCGACACGCTCCGCAGCGTTGATCCGACCTTCCACGACATCCCGCATCAGATGGATGGGCGGACTGCCACGGCTTTTGTGAACGCCCGCGGCTATCGAGTGGAGTTTCTCACGCCCAATCGCGGCAGCGACGAGCATCAGGCTCGCGCTACGCCGATGCCCACGCTCGGTGGCGCCGCGGCCCAGCCGCTGCGCTTCCTCGACTATCTCATCCACCAGCCCGTCCGCTCGGTGCTGCTTCATAAGGCGGGCGTGCCTGTGCTCGTGCCCGATCCGGCGCGTTATGCAATCCACAAGCTCATTGTCTCGACCCAGCGCCGGGCCGACAACGAGGCGAGTTTCGCGAAGGCTCGCAAGGACCTCCTCCAGTCCGGATCGCTCGTCCGCGCCTATCAGACGCTCCGGCGCTCGGAAGAGATCGGCCACGCTTGGCTCGAGGCCTGGGACCGCGGCCCGCAGTGGCGTCGCCATCTCGCCGTCGGCGCCGCCCAGCTCGACGCGCAGGACGAGCTTCGGGCGGCGATCGCGGCGGCCTGCGCCGAGGAGCGGCGGGATCCCACCACCGCCGGCCTAGAGGAGTTTTGATCCGAATGCGCCGGTGTTTCCGCCGGCACGTTCAAACCAGTCGCCACTGCGCACAACTGGGGCGAGGATCGTCTTCCCCCACGGACCGGTACGAACCAAGTCTACTTACCTGGAGCGGCTTCGCACACGGCTCCTGCACTACATATCAATGCAATTGGGGCCGGCCTCAGCGGCTGCGCTAGCGCCCACATCTCATCGGGAGCCAAAACCTTCGCCACTCCGCGTCAACTCGTGAGCCCACGCCCTTATTACTCGCACTCAAGTCGCATTGATCACCATTGCCGATAAGATATTATCTCGTTACCCATAATATTATATATGCGTAACATACTATCTTTTAATGACGCTTCCGTCATTAACTTGTGACGAACTGCACTTATACACGACGTTAACACCTGATTTACGATGTTTGTCCATTCTCTCCTCTAAAGTATTCGACGAGGAGATTAATCATGCAGCTGACCTTGTGCTTTGAGAGCGCACCGGACGCGGGCGTAAGCCACTTCCCCGAGGCGCGCCTCCCACTCGGCACCGGTACGGTGGACGACCTGCCCCAAGCGCTGGCGGCTGTCGCCGCCGAGCATAGCCGGGAGATCATCCCTCACCTCTTCGAAGCGATCATGCAGGCGAGCGGCGACGTGGCTGCGAAAACCGCCTCGCAGCTGAGCGCTCGCTTTGCGTCCTGGATGGACACCTTCGGCGCTGCGGTGCCGTGCGGCGACGCGCGGATCGGCAAGGCGCTGGTGGCTGCGGGGCTTGCCGATGGCGAGTACGGCGAGGCCCAAGCCCGCGCCTATCTGGCTGCGGTCCACAGCTATATCGCGCTGGTGGCAAAACTCGCTGCCGCCCTGTCCCTGGGGGCTGCTACGCACCGGCTCCTCCGGCGCAGCGGGACCACGCTGCAATCGCACCTGCGCATGGTCGAGAGCGGCCAAGTCTTCACGGACGTCGGCATCCGCAACATGAGTGCCGACCCATTCGCCTCGCTGCTCGACGACGGGGTCTGGCCGAGCGTCGAAGCGGCGCTGGGCAGGCTCACGGACGCGCTCGCGAACCTGCCGTTTGGCAGCGAACCCGCAGGTCGCAAGCCGCAGAATCTCTTCGCTCCGGTCATCGACAAGCTCATCCCGGCTGCCCTTCGCCGTTCCCTCGGTGACATCTCCACCCCGGCCTGGCTCGCCACCCACATGCTGTCGGCCGTGGGCTGGCACCCCCATGATCCCCTTCTCGATCCGACCTGCGGCACCGGCACCTTCCTTCTGGAGGCGCTGGACCAGCGACTGGCCGCAGCGGGACGCACCCCCGTCAGCGCCGCCGAACTCCTGGCTGATCTCCACGGCATCGATCTCAACCCGCTGGCGGTGCTGTGCACCAAGGCCTCGCTGGTTGTCGCGCTCGCACCGCGCCTCACGGCGGACGCCCCGGTCGTCCTGCCGGTCTTTGTCGCCGACGCGGTCGCGCCGACGGTTGCCGATGCCGACGGCGTGCTCACCTGCCGTCTGCCCGGCACCGCCCGGCCCTTCCGGGTGCCGGCGGGCCTTATTCCGCCAGCCCAAGCGCACGAGGCGTTCGACCGCATCGCGACCGCGCTCGAAGCCGGCCTCGACGGCGGCGAAGTCGCCAGCCTGCTCAAACCGCAAGATTGCCCGCTCGCACCAGCCCACAGCGCCGTCCTCCACGAACTCGTCAGCGCCCTTGCCGCCACCTCCGCCCCACGGGCCTATGGCGCAGCGATCGGCGACACGATCGCCGCGGGTGCAATCCCGCCCGTGCCTTATGTCGTTGGCAATCCCCCGTGGGTGCGCTTCTCGACCCTCCCGGCGCTCTACCGCGAAGTCGTTGCATCCGCCGCCACGGCGATCGGCGCGGGGGCGGCCGATCGGTTCGTCGGCGGCGTCGACACCGATCTTTCAGTCGCGGTGACGATGCAGATACTGCGCCGCTTGTCGGACGGCGGCCGCGCGGCCTTGGTGCTAAGCGGGGCCCTCTATTCCAATGCGGCAGGCCAGCGGCTGCGCCAGCTCGCCAACGCCGATGGTGCCGCCATCGCTGGCATCTCGTTCGTCGAGGACCTGAAGTCTCTGGCGGCATTTCCGGCCAGCGGCCAGCCGCTGCTCGTCGTCATGACCCGAGGCGAGACCACGCGCTACCCGGTCCCATACCGGCGCTGGGAGCCTGCAGCACAGAGTGCGACGGCAGACGAACCGGTACGGCTTCAGGGCCTGGCGCCGGTCGAGCTGCGCGCCATGCCGGTTCCCGGAACCGTAGCCGGACCGTGGATCAAGGGGTCGCAACACCAGCTCGATCTCTGGTCAACGCTCTTCGACGTCAACCAGAAAGCCGCCTACCGGGCGCGCAAGGGCGTCACGACCGACCGCAACGGCATCTACTGGGTGCGCGCCGAGGCCAGTCCCGCCGGCGCCGGTCTCGTCCGTGTCACCAACGACCCGTCGATCGGACGCACGCCGACGATCCCAGCCGTGACAGGCGACATCGAGCCGGTCCACCTCTTTCCCCTCATCCGCGGGCGCGGCGTGGCGCCGTTCGTCGCGGCGCTCGACCCCGACTTCCGGGTGATCGTGCCGCAGCGCGACATGCATGGCGACCCCTCGCTTCGCGCTGACGCTCCGCAGACTTTCGAGTACCTGAATGCGTTCAGGGACGAGCTTGAGCGGCGGTCGAGCTATCGCCGCTTCCAGAAAGGGCAGCCCTTCTGGTCGCTGTGGTCCACCGGAACCTATAGTTTTGCCCCCTACAAGGTGCTCTGGCGCGAGATGGGGACCCGCTTCGGCGCCGCCTACGTGGGTCCGGTCGACGATCCGCTCCTCGGCCGGCGTGTCGTTGTGTGCGACCACAAGCTGTACATGGTAGCGCTCGAGACCCTTGAGGAAGCGCAGTATCTCACTGCCCTCCTGAATGCGCCGTCGGTGGCCGACGCCGTCTCGGCCTATGCGTCCTCGCTCAGCCTTGGTACCAGCGTGGTCGAATATCTGCGGATCCCGCAGTTTGTGGCGACCGATCCCGACCACCGGCGGATCGCTGAGCTGTGCGGGCGCCTCGTGGCAGCAGGCGGACAGGGTGAACAGCTGCTTCGGGAGCTCAATGCCTGTGCACTTCGCGTGATTGGCCGCCGGTCGAGCCCAGCCGCCAACTCGAGGCGCAAAGTCCGGATGGCGCCCCGTTAGCTGACCTTCGAGCCGCACAGGCTGTTGGTCAGTTTGCGACCCATTGCGGACGCTCCCGCGCCCGCGCAGCTTTTCCGAAAGCAGGTGCGAATATTCAGTGTCTATTCGGCGAGCGCGAAATCGACCGCTGCTTGCGCATGAATGACGGTCGAGTCGAATCCCGGCAATGGCAGCCGCAGGGGGTCGAGGATCAGGCCGATCTCAGTGCAGCCAAAGATGACGCTGTCGGCCCCCTCTGATTTTGCTTGCTCGACAAGATCGATCAGGATGGTGCGCGACGCGTCGAGTATTTTGCCCTGACAAAGCTCATCGAAGATGATGTCGTGTGTGGCAGTTCTGCCCGCAGCATTGGGCACCAGCACGTCAATGCCGTGCCGCTGCATGCGGGTCTGATAAAAGCCATTCTCCATGGTATATCGCGTGGCGATCAGGAGCGGCCGGCAGCATCCGGCTGCACGAAGGCTGGTCGCCGTCTCGTCGATGATGTGGATGAAAGGCACTGCCACCGAACGTTCGACAGCATCAGCCACCAGGTGCATCGTCACCGCGCAGATCAGGATGCACTCGGCCCCCGCACGTTCGAGCCCCGCTGCGGCGTCCGCAAGATAGCGGCCCGCGTCATCCCAGCGCCCGCTCTTTTGCATCTGAACGATGGTATCGAAGTTGACTGACCGCATAACGATGTCGGCCGAACTCAGGCCGCCACACCGCGCCCGGACCGCCTCGTTGATCAGCCGATAATAGGTCGCCGATCCTTCAAAGCTCATCCCGCCGAGAAGACCCACCAAACGCATGTCTCGCACCCCACGTCGCCACCAACCCCCACTCCCTAGACGACGATCACGGAAGCGGACAGACCGCTATTCACGCATAGCTGACGTAAAGCTCGAACCAGCGATCCGGCAGCTACGGGCCCTGAGCGGCCGGTGTGCTACGGGACAGATCGGCCGAAAAGCTGACCATGCGCGCCGTCAGCAAGGATCAGCCACGATGCAGTCGTCTGGTAGACTGACGAGCACACGTCCCTCCCGCGCGTTTGGCCCACCTTTCCGGTTGCCGGCAGTAGGTGCCCGGATGCGACCATGACTTAGGCCGGTCAGCCTTCCTACCAAACCGAAGCAGCCAACATCTGCTGACGGCCGTGGTCACCCGTTAAAAAGCGGTCGAACACCCCGGCCACCGGGCGTTGACGCGATCGCGCGGTGCGAATGTCTGCTTCGCACCAAGAAACGGACCTCAACGGCCGCGTGCCGCTCCGCGGTCACTATTGACGAGAAGGCGCGCCCTCCTTCGCCAGCCGCATGAGCGCTTCCGCGGATGCTCGCGCCCGCAGGGCAAACTTCTGGACCTTGCCCGATGCCGTCAGCGGCAGCGCGTCGACGACGAACCAGTCGGCGGGCGTCTTGTGCGGCGCCAGTCGCTCGCGGCAATGGCGTCGCAGATCTTCGACATGGGGCACCTCGGCTTCAGGCCTCAGCCGCACGGCGGCCGCGACGGTTTCGCCCCAGTGCGGATCCGGCACGCCGAACACCGCCGCCTCCGCAATCGCCGGATGGTGCATCAACACCGCCTCGATCTCGGCGGGGTAGAGGTTCTCGCCGCCGCGGATGATCATGTCGCTGAGGCGCCCGGTCACCCGGATATAGCCGCGCGCGTCCATCGTGCCGACGTCGCCGGTCTTCAGCCACCCGTCGTCGATGATGGTCGCCGCCGTGGCATCCGGCTGCTCGAAATAGCCGAGCATCGTCTGGTACCCGCGCGCCTGGATCTCGCCTTCCTCGCCGATCGGCACCACGTCGCCGCTCGATGGTGCGGCGATGCGGACCTCGACCTGCGGCAGCGGCCGGCCGGACGTCCCGGCCCGATCCGCCTCGACATCGTCAGGGCCGGTCGCGCAGACGGCCGGGCTCAGCTCGGTCTGGCCGTAGAGCGTGACGAGCGGACAACCGAAGCGCGCCTCGACCCGCCGGTGCAGGTCCGGCGCGACCGGACTTCCGCCGGACAGCACCACGCACAGGCTGGAGAGGTCGTGGTCGCCGGCCTTCAGTTCCTCGAGCATCGCCGACAGCATCGTCGGCACGCCGCTCGCCACCGTCGCGCGCTCGCGCCCGCCCCCCCGCAGCATGAGCCTCCGGTCGAAGACCCCCGGCAGCA
>JAEZQR010000175.1 GCA_023413015.1 Pseudomonadota bacterium | reverse complement strand
CGGCCGACAAGGCGCGCCAGGTGCAGGTCGTCCGCGATACGCTGACCAGCCGGCCGAACCTGGAGAAGGTGATCCGCCGGACCGGGCTCGACCAGTCGCTGAACGACGACAAGGACCTCGACGCCCTTATCACCAAGCTCACCGAGAACATCACCGTGACGCAGCAGGAGGGCAACCTCTTCACGCTCGCCTACAGGTCGAACAATTCGCATCTCGGAGATGCACAGAACGCGACGATGGCGCAGCGCGTCGTGCAGAACCTCATCAACATCTTCGTCGAAGAGAATATCTCGTCCAATCGCGACGACAACACGCAGGCGATCCGTTTCCTCGAGGATCAGATCGCAGATCGTGGGCGCGAGCTGGAACAGGCCGAGCAACGCCGCGCCGAGTTCGAGGTGAAATATCTCGGCCGTCTGCCGGGACAGGGCAATGTCTCCGCCCGCCTGATGTCCGCGCAGATGGAGATCGACCGCATCGATCAGCAGCTGGTTGAGGCGAGGACGACGCTGGGTGCGCTGTCGGCGCAGATGGCGAGCACGCCGGCGACGCTGGCGACGGCGGGCGGCGGCTACGCGCCGGGATCGGCGCGCGCACAGATTGACGCGCTCGAACGGCAGATCTCGGAGGGCCTGGCCCGCGGCTGGACGGAGCAGCACCCGGATCTCGTGACGGCGCGTCAGCAGATCGCACGCCTGCAGCGCCAGGCAGCAAACGAGCCGAGCGGACGCAGCGGCTCGATGGCCAACCCGGCCTATTCGAGCCTGCGCACGATGGTCGCGGACCGGCAGGGCACCATCTCGGCGCTCAGTGCGCGGCGGGCCCAGCTCGAGGCGGCTATCGCCAACATGCAGAACCTGCAGGTCGAGCAGCCGGCGGTCGCCGCCGAGATGGCGAAGATGAACCGCGACTACGACGTGCTGCGCCGCCAGTACGACCAGCTCGTCAAATCGCGCGAGGAAGTGCGGCTGCGCATGGACGTCGAGAACAAGACGGACCAGGTACGCTTCCAGATCATCGATCCGCCGAGCTTCCCGCGCAATCCGGTGGCGCCGAACCGTCCGCTGCTGCTGACCTTCGTGCTGGTCGCGGGGCTCGCCGCCGGTGTCGCCACGGCGTTCCTCGCCAGTCGTATCCATACGACCTACGTGTCCGCGAACCGGCTTCAGGAGGCGTTCGGCGTGCCGGTGCTGGGGGCCGTGTCCGAGGTGCTGAGCGATCAGCAGCAGGCGCAGAACCGCCTCAGGACAAGGGGTTTCGCGGCTCTGATGGTCGGCCTGATCGGCGCCTACGGGATGCTGATGGCCTATCAAGTCATGGCGCACGGCGCTGCCGCCTGATGCGTATCCAGGGGAGAATCGATTGATGACCGATACCGGTGCCCCCAAGCCCGGCCGCGCCTCGCTGCTCGAACGGGCCGCGCAACGACTGGACGCCGCTCAGGCGACCGTTGCGCCGCCCGCAGCGCCGGCACCCGCCACGACCGCACCGGCGGCAGACGTTGCGGTGCCTCCGCCCGCGATGCCTCGCGCTTCGGTGCTGTCGCCGACAGAGGCCAAGCCCCGTGCCAAGTCAGTCAGGGCCGAGCCGCTACGCACCAGTCGGCGCGGCGAGATCGATGTCGAGGCGCTGCGCGAGCAGGGCTACATCCTGCCGGATGCTCCGACGACGGCGGTCGCCGAGGAGTTCCGCATCATCAAGCGGCAGCTGCTGCTGAACGCCATGGCGCGGGGCGCGAACGCGATCCGCAACGGCAACCTGATCCTAGTCTGCTCGAGCCAGCCGAACGAGGGCAAGACCTTCTGCGCGATCAACCTCGCGCTGTCGATCGCCTCCGAGCGCGACCTGACGGTGATGCTGATCGACGCCGATTTCGCCAAGCCGGAGATCCTGTCGACGCTGGGCCTCGAGGGCGGGAAGGGGCTTCTCGATCTGATCATCGATCCCGAGACCGACCTGGCCGACTGCCTCATCCGCACCAACATCGAGAATTTCTCGGTGCTGCCGGCCGGCCGCCAGCACAACCTTACCACCGAGCTGCTGTCGTCCGAGCGCATGGGCGCCATCGTCGAGGACATCGCCAAGCGCTATCCGGACCGCATCATCGTGATCGACAGCCCGCCGGTGCTCGCCTCATCGGCCGCGCCGGTGCTGGCGAGCCACGTCGGGCAGACGGTCTATGTCGTCGAGGCGGAATCCACGCGCGAGGCGGACGTGCGCGAGGGGCTGAACCTGCTCTCGGAGTGCGACAACATCCAGTTGCTGCTCAACAAGCAGCGCTTCCAGCCGGGTGGCCGCCGCTACGGCACCTACTATGGCTACGGCGTGTAGGAACCGCGCATGGCGACACCGACCGCTCAGGCTCCGAAAATCTCGTTACGGCTAAAGCACGGTCTGCTGGTGGCGGCGAGCTGTGCCGCCCACCCGGCCTATGCGGACACGTCGTTCAGACCCTATGTCGAGGCGCGTCAGGTCTTCAGCTCGTACGACATATTGGGCCTGAACAACTACCGCAGCTGGCTGGAGACCGCCGCGGGCTTCCAGTCCGATTTCAACTCGCCGCGGGTCAACGGCTCGATCGACTATCGCATCGCGCGCCGGTTCCCGATCAACACGTCCGTCTCGGATCGGGTGCGGCACTACGGTGCCGGGTCGGTACGCGCCGAGGTGCTGCGCGACTATTTATACCTCAATGCGCAGGGCGACGCCTCGATCGTCAGCCCGACGGTCGCCGGCCTGATCAACCCCGACAGCGACAGTCCTTTCGACTATCAGGCGTACGGCGCTTCTGTGCAGCCGACGTTCCAGCACACCTTCGCCAACCGCATCCGCGCGACCGCCAACTACCGCTACTCGCTGTTCGAGGTCGAAGGCGGCCTGCCGCCGCTGGTCATCGGGCAGCCGTTCCGCCTCAACCGGCCCTATTTCGGCGGGGCCTCGGACCAGCGCACCCAGAGCGCATCGGCGTCGATCGGTAACATCCGCCGCTCGGACCGGCTGCGCATCCAGCTGCGCGGCGAATGGCTGAAGGACCGCATCGAGCAACTCAACGAGCATTATGACTCGAAGCGCGCCATCGCCGATGGCGAGCTTGCGGTGACGCGGTTCCTCAGTCTTCTCGGCAGCGGCGGCTATGAGGATATCCACGACGAACTCGACTCGGTGCTCGTCGATCCGCTGTCGTTCCTGCCGATCCTGGATTCGGAAGGCCGGCTTCAGGCCGATCCGGCGAACCCGCGGCGCGTGAACTTCGATTTCACGGGCCCGACCTGGGACGTCGGCGTGCGGCTGTCGCCGTCGCGGCGGACCGGGCTGGTGGTGCGCCTCGGCGAGCGGTTCGGCAGCTTCTCGGGCAACGGCTCGGCCTATTACCAGATCCGTTCCGATCTGACGCTGTCGGCCGGCTACCGCGACTCGATCAACAATTTCGGGCGGCTTTACACGACGCTGTTCGCCGATCCGGTGACCGGGTCGATCGTTCCCGTCGGAACGCGCGGCGGCTATGGCAGCCTGCGCGGCGGCGTCCCCTTGGGCGCAGGCACCTGCGCGGTCGGGTTCGACGTCAGGACGCAGCTCTGTCGCTTCAACCTGTCGCAGATCGCGACCAGCGCGGTCTTCCGCGAGCGCACGGCCAACCTGACCCTGCAGAAGGGGACGGAGGAGTTCGAGAACAACTCCCGCTTCTTCGGCACGGCATCGGCGTTCTATACGCGCCGGCGCTATCTGGGAGAGTCGGAGCTCGCGCCGCCGGTGCAGGTGCCGTTCGTGCCCGCCCTCTACCTCGCGGGAACGACGGACACGAGCTACGGCGTCTCCGCGGAGATCCAGCGGCTGTTGGGCAGCAACCGCTACGTCACCCTGGATCTGCGGGCGCAGCGCAACGAATATGCTTTGTCGAGCACCGGCAAGGACTTCCACCTGGCGGCTTACGGCCGCTACGAAATGCTGCTCAACCGGCAGGTGAACGTCTTCGCGACAGCCTATCTCTCGCGGCGCTTCATCAACAGGAACGACGTGCCTTTCTACCTGAACCGGATCGCTTTTCGTGACCCGGAGCAGGCGACCTTCTCCGTCGGGCTTCGTTATCTGTTCGCACCCTATCGCGGCCGGTTCACCCCGCTCCAGAACGAACGCAGCCGTCAGTAGTGAGGCGATGATGTACACCGAATACTACGGGCTCACCGGACGTCCCTTCCAGCTGACGCCGGACCCGCACTTCTATTTCGACACCACCACGCACCGTAAGGCGATGGCGTACCTGACCTATGGCCTCAGCCAGGGCGAGGGGTTCATCATCATCACGGGCGACGTGGGCGCCGGCAAGACGACGCTGGTCGGCCACCTGATGGAGACCATCGACCGCTCGCGGCTGGTCGCGGCGAAGATCGTCACGACGCAGCTCGACGCGGACTCGATGCTCAAGATGGTGGCGACCGCGTTCGGCATTCCGATCGACGGGACCGACAAGGCGAACATCCTCAACCGCATCGAGCAGTTCCTGCGCAGCCACCATCGCGAAGGGCGGCGCGTCCTGCTGATCGTCGACGAGGCGCAGAACCTGCCGATCGCCGCGCTCGAAGAGCTGCGGATGCTGTCGAACTTCCAGGAGGGCACGCAGGCGCTGCTGCAGATCTTCCTGCTCGGCCAGCCCGAGTTCCGCGATCATCTGTCCAGCTCGGCCGAGCTTGAGCAGCTCCGCCAGCGCGTGATCGCCACTCACCATCTCGAGCCGATGACGCGCGAGGAGTTGCCCGACTATATCGCGCACCGGCTCACGCTGTGCGGCTGGGACGGCCGGCCGACCTTCACGCAGGCCGCGTTCGACGCGATGTATGATTATTCGGGCGGCGTGCCGCGGCGCCTGAACACGCTCGCCTCGCGCGTGCTGCTGTTCGGCGCGCTTGAGGAACGCAACCAGATCGACGAGGCGATCGTCAACGAGGTCATCGACGACCTGCGCCGCGACAATACGCCGACTACCGGCCCGCGTCCGGTGCTGGAGGGCGCCAACCTCTCCGGCGTCGGTCCGATCAGCGGCAACGTCCCGCCCAAGATGCAGGTGCATATGCCGGCCGCGGCGGTGGGCGGCGACGCCGAGCTCTACCGCCGCGTCGAGCAGATCGAGCGCACCCTGCGCGCGCACGACCAGGCGCTCCGCCAGATCCTTGAGCTGCTGAGCGAGTGGGCAGACGAGGAGGGGGCGCAGGCACCTCAGGCACCGGCACCGGCCGCCGCCCAGGCCCAGTGATGGTCAGGGCAGCGCGCCCGGGCATCGTCAATGCGATGTCCGTGGATATCGAGGAATATTTCCAGGTCGGCGCGTTCGAGCGCACGATCCGCCGCGACGACTGGGAGAGCATCGCCAGCCGGGTCGAGTACAACACGCAACTCGTGCTCGACCTCTATGCCGAGGCGGGCGTGAAGGCGACCTTCTTCACGCTTGGCTGGGTCGCCGAACGACATCCCGACCTGATCCGCCGCATCGTCGCTGAAGGGCATGAGCTGGCGAGCCACGGCTATGCGCACGACCGCGTCCACACCATGACGCCCGACGCGTTCCGCGGCGACCTCCGCCGCGCGAAAGCCCTCCTCGAGAATGCGGGCGGCACGCCGGTGGTCGGCTACCGCGCGCCGAGCTTCTCGATCGGCAAGGCGAACGCCTGGGCGCTCGAGGTGCTGGCGGACGAAGGCTATGCCTATTCGTCGAGCGTCGCCCCCTTCGGCACCGATCATTACGGCTGGCCGGGTTTCCCGCGCTTCGCCCATTGCCCGGTGCCGGGATCGCCGATGGTTGAGGTCCCGGTGACCACGGCCCGGCTCGGCGGGCGCGTTCTGGCGGCGGGCGGCGGCGGCTTCTTCCGGCTGCTGCCCTACGGCTTCTCGCGCTGGGCGATTTCGCAGGTGAACGAGTTGGAGCGGCAACCGGCGGTGTTCTACTTCCATCCCTGGGAGGTCGATCCCGACCAGCCCCGCGTCGCGGGCGCGCCGGCGAAGTCGCGGCTGCGGCACTACACCAATCTCGGCGTCATGGCCGCCAAGCTGAGGCGCCTGATGCGCGACTTCCGCTGGGACCGGATGGACCGCGTCTATCTGGCGCCGGCCTCGCTGCAGGCGGCCGCCTGATGCTGGCACCGGCTCCCACCGTCCGCCCGCTCGACCTGTCGAGTTCCGCCGATCGCGACCGGTACGACGATTTCGTGCGCGCCATGCCCGCGGGCACGCCCTTCCACCTGACCGCTTGGGGCCGCGCCATCGCCAAGGGCGTCGGCCAGCGTCCGCACTATCTGGTGGCGGAGCAGGCCGGCACGATCGTCGGCGCCTTGCCGCTCACGCACGTCACCTCGCCGATCTTCGGCAAGTCGCTGATTTCGAACGCGTTCGCCGTCTACGGCGGGCCGATCGCCGACAACGAGCAGGCGCATGCCGCGCTCGATGTGGCGGCGTGGTCGCTCGCCGAGCGGCTGGGCGTGCCATCGGTCGAATATCGCAACCAGACCCGCCTGCGGCCCGACTGGCCGGCGAAGACCGAGACCTACGTCACCTTCCGCCGTCCGCTCGGGTCCGACAGCGAAGCCAACCTCAAGGCGATCCCCCGCAAGCAGCGCGCCGAGGTGCGCAAGTCGCTGGAGCTGGGGCTCGACACGCGCATCGCATCGGACGCGCGCGCGGTCACCGAGCATTTCGCGGTCTATGCCGAAAGCGTGCGCAACCTCGGCACGCCGGTCTTCCCGAAGCGGCTGTTCGAGAGCCTGATCGAGTTCTTCGGCGAGCACGCGGACATCCTGACCGTATCGAAGGACGGGCGACCCGTCGCCTCGGTGCTGTCGCTCTACTTCCGGGACGAGGTGCTTCCCTATTACGGCGGCGGCACGCGCGAGGCGCGGCCCCTGCGCGCCAACGACCATATGTACTGGATGCTGATGGAGCATGCGCGGCAGCGCGGCTGCACCTCGTTCGATTTCGGCCGGTCGAAGGCCGGCACCGGCGCCTATTCGTTCAAGAAGAACTGGGGCTTCGAGCCGACGCCGCTGTTCTACGAATACAAGCTGGGGCCGGGCGCCTCGATGCCCGACCTCAATCCGCTCAATCCCAAGTACAAGCTGATGGTCGAG
Organism: Pseudomonadota bacterium; assembly: GCA_023413015.1. Lineage (GTDB taxonomy): Bacteria > Pseudomonadota > Alphaproteobacteria > Sphingomonadales > Sphingomonadaceae > Sphingoaurantiacus. The sequence continues at coordinate 543 of JAEZQR010000175.1, read as the reverse complement.
ACTTGGAGCCGGCTGCCCCTGTGGGTCGCCAACCGGCTCGGTCCGCTGTTGTCGCGGGGGCTGGCCTGATGTCCGACATTCTCTTCCTCGCGCATCGAATCCCGTACCCGCCCGACAAGGGCGACAAGATCCGTTCATGGCACATCCTCCGGCACCTCGCCGAACGTGCGACCGTCCACCTCGGGGCCTTCGTCGACGATCCCGCCGACATGGCGCATGCCGAGATGCTGCGGTCGGTGTGCGGCGACGTGCTGCTGCGCCCGCTCGATGCGGGCGACCGCTGGAAGCGGGGCCTGCGCGGGCTGCTTCGTGGCGACGCGCTGTCGCTCGCCCTTTATCATGACAATGCGATGGCCGAATGGGTGGGCGAGACGGTGCTCCGCCGCCACCCGGCGGGCATCTTCGTCTTCTCGGGCCAGATGGCGCCCTATGCGCTGCCTCATCTCGATGGCCGGCGCAGCGCGATGGATTTCGTCGACGTCGATTCCGAGAAGTGGTTCCAATATGCCCGCGAAGGCGGCGGGCTGCGCCGGCTCGTCTATC
>JAEZQR010000149.1 GCA_023413015.1 Pseudomonadota bacterium | reverse complement strand
CGCGGTTGGCGAACGGCGCGGCCGTGTTGCGGAATACCATCGCGATGTTGAACAGCCCCTCGAACTCGCAGCGCCGTTGCCATGCCTCGACGCGGGCGATCTCAATCGCATCGCGGCCGAACAGGTTGGGCTCCGGCTGCAGCGTCTCGAAATAGCGGCAGATCGCGATCGACTCGTCGAGCGTAGTGCCGTCGTCGAGTACCAGCGTCGGCACTACGCCGCGCGGGTTGATCGCGCGATACTCGGGCGTCAGGTTTGCCCCGCTCGGGATGTCGACCTCGATGCGTTCGACCTCGATTCCCTTCTCGGCGAGGAAGATGCGGACACGGCGCGGATTCGGCGCCTTCACCATGTCGTACAGTACCATAGCGTACCTTGTTCACCCTCCATGCAACGAAGTCAGGCTACCATGCATTGTCTGGCGCCATTGATAGTAGTTGCATGAGGTTGCGTACGTGATAGTGGCGTCCGAGTTTACGAGCGGGGTTTCGTTGATGGTTCGATCGATCCGAGTTTCGCGACGAGGCTGACCGCCGCGCAGGGCACGCGCGGCGGGGGGCGGCTGGCGGCCGTCCGGCCTGTCGAAATTTCGGACGAACGGAAACTATAGATGCATCTTCACCCCGCCGGCGCTGCGGATCGCGCCGACATCGAACTTTTGCTCGACGCCGCCTTCGAACCGGAACGCCACACGCGCACGGCCTATCGCCTGCGTGAGGGCGTCGAGCCTTACCCGGGCCTGAGCCTCGTCGCGCGCGAGCATGGCCGGCTGGTCGGCTCGATTCAGTACTGGCCCTGCGAGCTGTGGGACGGGGCGATGGCGCACCGGATCACCCTGCTGGGGCCGGTCGCGGTCGCGCCCGACCTTCAGGGTACCGGTCTCGGCAAGCGGCTGATGCGCACCTCGCTCGCGGTGGCGGATACCTGCGGCCATGACGCGATCGTGCTGATCGGCGATCCCGAATATTACGGCCGCTTCGGCTTCAGCGCCGCGCCGACCGCCGGCTGGCAGCTGCCGGGACCCGTCGAGCGGCACCGCCTGCTGGCGCGGCTCGCGCCGGGCGTAGTGCTGCCTGCTGAAGGCGAACTGCGCGTGATCAGCTCGCTGCCGATGCCGCTGCGCCAGACGCTCGCGGCCTAAGCGCGCTCGCGCCACCAGGCGAGTGCCAACAACGTCGTCAACATTGCGAATGCGGCCCAGGGCGGCAGCAGCGGCTCCTCGCGGACGCCGGTGAGGCGGCCGCCTTCGTTGCGTAACAAGCCGAGCCAGTTGCCGCCCTGCTGGCGGTCGCCGGCGCGGGTGCGGCGGATATCGGGCACGCCATCGGCGAGCCGGAAGCTGCCGCCGCCCGTCGCCTGCGCCAGCGCCTCAAGCGGATTGGCGCGCGGGCGCACCTCCGACAGCTCGGCCACGTCGCCGGCGAGCACGAAGCGGCGCAGGCCGGGTGCGTCGGCCCGATACAGCCCGTCGGTGGGGACCGTGACCTGCGCCGCCAGGGCTTGCCCGCGCGGGGCGAGCGGGACAATGCGCGACGTGCCGTCGGGGCCCGTGAGCTGCACCTGCGACGGCGGGTTCACGCCGCGCGCGACGATGTCGAGCGTGCGGTCCCGCGCGCTGAGGTCGAGCCGGTCCTCGGCGAGGTCCGGCTCCTGCATCAGCCAGTGCACCGTTCGGCGCAGCAGTTCCTCGCGCGGTCCGTCGCCTTCGACGGCGCGTGCCCACCACCAGACGTTGGTCGAGGCGAGCAGCCCGATCCGGCCCTTGCCCTGCCGATCGAGCATCAGCAGCGGGCGCCCGTCGATTCCGGTCATCAGGATCTCCGCCCGTGACTGGCGCACGTCGGCCTGCTCGCCCCATGCGCCCCAGGGACTTTGCAGAGTAGCGGTCACCGGATGGCGGCGGCCGAGATCGCTGACGGCGGGCGTGAACGGTTTCGCGACCACCGGGCCGGCGGGAAGCGCCGGCAGGATGTCGCGCAGTGCGGTGTCGGGCAGGCCGCCCGGCTCGGCATATTCGTCGCCCGCGACCACGAGCATCCCGCCGCCGTTGCGCACATAGGTGACGAGCCGCTCGAAGTAGACCGGCGACAGCAGCTCGGTGAGCCCGAAGCGGTCGAAGATCGCCAGATCGAACCGGCCGAGCTGCTGTTCGAACAGCTCCTCGACCGGGAAGGGGATCAGCGCCAGTTCCTCGCTCGGTGTCGGATCGTAGGAGGAGGGGAGGCGCAGGATCGTGAAGTGGACGAGGTCGATGTTCGGATCGGACTTCAGCGTGTCGCGCCACACCCGCCCGCCGGGGTAGGGCACGCCGGACACCAGCAGCACGCGCAGCCGGTCCCTCACGCCGTTGAGCCGCACCAGCGCGCGGTTGTTGACCAGCGTCGCCTCGCCGCCGGCAAGCGCGTTCACCGACAGCGCGACCTCGATATCCCCGCGCCGCTCGACGGGGACCGGCAGCGTGACTACCTCACCGACCGGCACCTCGCGCACCGGCTGCGCGACGCCGTTCACCTGCCATTCGAGGCGCGCGGTGCCGTCGCGGGCATCGGGGCCGTCGTCGATCCGCAGGCTGATCGCGGCAGGGCGGCCGACCACGCTGTAGGGTGGCACGCGCGTCACCACGAGGCGTCGATCACGCACGTCCGGACGCCCGGCAAGCAGTAGATGCACCGGCTTGCCGGCCGGGAGCGCGCTCGCATCGGGGGTGTCGCGCACGATGCCGTCGGTGACGAGCAGCGCGCCGGCGAGCCGATCTGCCGGCACGTCTCGCAGCGCGCGGTCGAGCGTCGGCAGCAGGTGCGTGCCCTGCCCGGGCTCGCTGCGCGCCTCGACGATCCGCCATTCGAGGTCGGGCGCGGCTTGGCGCAACGCGGCGATCGAACGCTCGAGCTGTGCCGCGCCGCCATTTACGCCCATGCTCGCCGACCGGTCGACGACCGCGACGGCGACGTCGGTCTGGCGCTCGCGCTCCTCGACGCGGCGGACGGGGTTGAGCAGCAGCAGAAGCGCCGCCATCGCCAGCAGCGCGCGCAGCGGCGCGATCCGCTGCGCGCGGACGCCGGCAACTGCCGCGGCCGCGAACAGCGCGAGCCCGAGCAGCGCCAGCAGCCAGGACGGCAGCAGCGGGTCGAATGCGATCATTGCGGGCTGTCGGCCTTCAGCCGGTCGAGCAGCGTCCGCGTATGGACCTGATCGGCCTTGTAGGTGCCCGTCAGCGCGTACATGACGACGTTGATGCCGAAGCGCCACGCCTCCTCACGCTGAGCGAGCGGGACGGGGCTGCGCTCGGACCAGGCGGTCGCCCAGTCGCGGCTGCCGATCACCACACCGGCGACCCGGCCGCTCGCGCCGTCGGTTCCCGCCTCGGTCCAGGTGCCGGGCGGCGGGCGGCGGATGAGATAGAAGCTGCGCGTGAGGACGTGGCGGTCGTCGATCTCCTCGAGCTGCGGCAGCCCGAGCGGGCCCAGTACGGCGCGGGCGGTGGCGCCATTCTCGTTGCTGCCGATGAAGTCGAACAGGATCAGGCCGCCACGGTCGAGGTAGTCGCGTATGCGGGCGACCGCGGCGGGCGCGGGCGGGCGGGCGCTCAGCACCGGCCAGTAGAGCAGCGGGAAGCGGCCGAGCCGGTCGCGCGCCGGATCGACCGCCACCGGCGTTCCCGGCGCGACCGCGGTGCGCAGCCGCAGCACCTTCGCCAGCGTGGAGAGGCCGTCAGCGCTGACCGCATCGCGGGAGGGGTTCCCCGTCCGGACATAGCCGAGCTCGACCGCCGCCTGTGCGGCCTGTGCCGGGGCCGGCTGGAGGAGCAGCAGCGCGAGCGAGGCCGCCGCCAGCCGCGGCAGCGCCCCGCGCAGCCCGAGCGCGACGAACCCGTCCACCGCCACGAGGAGCAGCGCCGCCAGCAGCAGCCAGCGGCCGAGGTCGACCGGCTCGGCGGTCTTTCCGGTCAGTCGCAAGCCGTCGGTGTTCAGGGGCGCGAAGCGGAAGCCGGGGCCGAGGATCAGGTTGAGCGGGCGCGCCACGTCCCCGGCGCGGTACAGCCCCGGCGGCGTCTGTGGCGAGGCGACTGCCCGTTCCCAGTCGGCGGGCGCCAGCCGCGCCCGGATCGGCGCCGGCACCAGCTCGCCCTCGGCGCTGAGCATCCGGTCGAGCGTCAGCGGCCGGTCCGACGCGATATCGAGCGAGGCCGGGTTGAGCGCCAGCGGCAGCAGCCGGCGGAGCATCGCCTCGAACAGGCCGGTGAGCGGCAGGCTCGACCAGCCGGGCGCCGCGCTGGTGTGGACCATGACGAGCAGCCCCGCCCCCTCGCGGCGCGCGGTGACGAGCGGCGTGCCGTCCGCCAGCCACGCCCAGCGCATCACGCCGGGCGTATCGTCGCGGGCGAGGATCTGCCGCCCGACCGTCGCCTCGGCCGGGGTCGGCAGTCGTGCCAGCGGCCCGTCGGGTGCATAGCCAGCGATGCGCTGCGGCGCCTGCCAGGAGAAGACGCCGCCCAGCGCCCGGGCCCCTGCGCGTAAGGGAACGGGGCTGAGCGCGGTCCCGTTCTCGGCGATGCGCGGACCGGCAAAGCTCACCACCACCGCCCCCTTGCGCACGCGCTCCAGCAGCGCTTGCGCGGTCGGCCCCTGCGGCACGGGCGCATCGACGAGGAGCAGGAGGTTGGCGGGGTCGCGGACGGCTGCCTCGACGGGCAGGCGTGCAAGCTCGGCATGCGGTTCGAGCGCGCGGCGGACGTAGAAGGCGCCCGATTCGAGCGGCGGTGCATCTTCCTGCCGCCCACCGTCGACCAGCGCGACGCGCGGGTGCGCCACCGCCGCATCGGCGAGGACGACACCGCCGGCGTTCGGCTCGCCGAGCTCGACTCGCGCCACGCGGTTGCGGCTGGCGAGATCGAGCGGCAGGCGAACCGTCGCCGTCGCGCCGTCGAAGGCGAAGCGGGTGCGGGCGAGCACGGCGCCGCGCTCGTCGCGCGCGATCAGGCTGCCGTCCTCAGGGCCGTTCTCGGGCCGGACGACCTGCGCCACCCAGCCGTCGCCGCCCGGCCCGGCGAGGCGGATCGCCGGAGTCCGGGGCGCCACCACCTGCACTGCCCCGCCG
>JAEZQR010000057.1 GCA_023413015.1 Pseudomonadota bacterium | reverse complement strand
GGCTGCGGCGCTCGCCCTTGCGCGACTTGCGCCGAGCCTTGGCGGCGGCGGCTTCGGCCTTCGCTTTGCCCTCCGGCGTTTCCGAGAATTTGATCGGATCGAGCAGCAGCTCGTCGCCGGCGGCCGGATCGAAGCCGAGCGTCGCGAAGGTCTCGGCGATATGCTCGGGCAGCTCGGCGCGCACGTCGAGCATGCCGCCGTCAGGATGCTCGATCACGAGGCGGCGCGCGTGCAGGTGCAGCTTGCGGCTGATGCCGCCGGTCAGGAACGCGTCGCGCCCGCCATACTTGGCGTCACCGACGATCGGGTGGCCGATCGCAGCAGCGTGAACGCGGAGTTGGTGGGTGCGGCCGGTGAGCGGCTGCATCTCCAGCCAGACGGCCCGGTTCCCCGCTCGCTCGACGGTGCGGTAGCGGCTGCGCGCCGGTAGGCCCTCATTCTGGTCGACATGCATCTTCTCGCCGCCGGTGCCCGGCTGCTTGGCGAGCGGCGCATCGATCTGGCCGTTCTCGGGCGAGGGGACGCCCATCACCAGCGCCCAATAGACCTTGCGTGCGGTGCGGCCGGAGAATGCCTTCGAGAAGAAGCCCGCCGCGCGCGCCGTACGCGCCAGCAGCAGCACGCCCGACGTGTCCTTATCGAGCCGATGGACGAGCTTCGGGCGCGACGGCGCGTCGAACTGCAGCGCATCGAGCAGGCCGTCGACGTGCGTCGTCGTCTTGGTGCCGCCCTGCGTGGCGAGGCCCGGCGGCTTGTTGATGACGATCGCCTGCGCATCCATGTGGATGACGAGGCTGCGCGCGAACTCGATCTCGTCCTCGGACAGCGGCCGGCGCGGTTGCGCCGATACCGACGACACCGCTTGCGGCGGCGCGCTTTCCGCCGGCGGCACGCGCAGCGTCTGGCCCGCCGCCAGCCGGTCACCCGGTTGCGCGCGCTTGCCGTTGACGCGCAGCTGCCCGGTGCGCGCCCAGCGCGACACGGTGTTGAAGCTCACATCGGGCAGGTGCCGCTTGAACCAGCGGTCGAGCCGGATGCCGTCGTCGTCCGCGGCGACGGTGAATTGCCGAACCTCGCTCATGCCAGCGTCCGTCCCAGGGTCGCGCCGCCCCACAGCGCCACTACCGATCCCGCGACCGACGACACCGCATAGGCCGCACCGAGCGCCGCCTCGCCGCGCATGAACATGTTGAACAGCTCCAATGAGAAGGCCGAGAAAGTGGTGAAGCCGCCGAGCACGCCCACGGCCAGGAACAGGCGCCAGGATTCCGAATTGGCGCTGAGCGGCACCACGGTCGCGAGCAGGCCCATCAGCAGCCCTCCGATGATGTTGACGCCCCAGGTCCCCCACGGAAAGTCGAGGCCGAACGCGCCGGCCGCGGCGATACCGAACAGGTAGCGCGCGCCGGCACCGAGCGCACCGCCGGCCATGACGAGGAGAAGAGAGGGCATGCCGGCGTCTCTAGCGGGTTTATGCCATCAACCCTAGTGCCGTTCGATCAGGTCCCAGCGGTTGCCGTACAGGTCCTCGAACACGGCGACGATGCCGTAGCTCTCGTGCCGGGGCGCTTCGAGGAAGCGGACGCCGCGTTCGGTGAACCGCCGGTGGTCGCGCGCGAAGTCGTCGGTCTGGAGGAACAGGAAGACGCGCCCGCCGGTCTGGTCGCCGACGTGGGCTTCCTGCCGGTCTTTCGCGGCACGCGCGAGCAGCAGGGCGGTCTCGGCGCCCGCGGGGCGCACCAACACCCAGCGCTTGTCGGGCGACATCGCCCGGTCCTCGACGAGCTCGAAGCCGAGCTTGCCGACGTAGAAGCCGATCGCCTCGTCGTAATCGCGCACGACGAGCGCGACATGCGCGATATGCGGTCCGGTGGCGGGCATCGTCGCGCTATCGGTCACAGGATGCCGAACGTCCAGCCCTCGGTCGCGGCGACCTCCGGCGTCATAGGGGCGGGCGACCAGTAGGCGGGCAGGGCAGCGGTCCGGCGCAGGCCGGCGGCCGAGATCAGCGCGTCGCCGACATGATCGTCGAAATGCTCAGGAATATCGCGCGCCGGTTGCGATCCGGTACGTTCGAGCGCGGTGTTCAACTGCTCGCGCGTGCGGATCTTGCCGCGGAAACCGCCGTCGAGCGCGAAGGTCTGGCAGTAGATCTCGACGAGCAGCGCGCCGTCGTCGGGCCGGGGATCGAACGGCCAGATCGGCATATGCTCGACCTTCGACAGCAGTCGCATCCCCGACAGCGTCGCCTTGCCGACCTGGCTCGCGCCGACCAGCACATAGGGCGAGCAGGGATTGCCCATCCGCCGCTCGCGGTGAACGGCCTCGGCGACGCGCAGCCGCGCGAATGGCCGCTGCACCCCGTCGGCCGCGCCGCACCAGAAGTGACGACGCCGGCGCTCGATGTAGGCGTGGGCGGCCAGATCGGGCTCGCCCCGCGCAACCCGGTCGATCTCGGCCCACAGCTCGCGCGGTCCGGGCGGTTCGTCCGCATCACCGGGGAAGTAGGCACCGCGATCGACGAACGGCAGCGAGAAGGAGCAGTCGATGCCGACCAGCACGCGCTCGCCCGAATCGGCGATGTCCTGGATCAGCCGGCAGATCTCGACGCGCGACCAGCGGTGACCGGGGCGCAGCAGTCGGGGCGGCGCGTCGCCGGCTTCGGCTTCGGCCGCCTGGATCGCGCGGTGGGTGAGCCCCTTGGCGCCGGTCCAGTCGATCGCGATAAAACGCTCGAACGGCTTCACGCGTCCCGCTTCGCCCGCCGCAGCTCGTCCCAATAGGCCAGCCGTTCCGCGATACGCTTCTCGAACCCGCGTTCGGTGGGCGTATAGAAGGTCTGCGGGCGCATCTCCTCGGGCCAGTAGTTCGCGCCCGAGAAGCCCTCCGCCTCGTCATGATCGTAGGCGTAGCCGAGGTTCTTCATCAGCTTGGTGGGCGCGTTGACGATGTTCATCGGCGGCATCAACGAGCCAGTCTCCTTCGCGCTCCGCCACGCTGCCTTCTGCGCCCCGTATAGGCCGCATTCGATTTGGGCGCGGTGGCGAGATAGAGGCAGGCCTGCACGATCGCCAGCTCGCCCTTAGCCCCCGAGGAAGTCGTAGGCAGGCGCTGCGCGTCACCCCCATACGTGGCAGATCGAGAGCATTCCATCGCTTGCTCAGTGCAGCAAGCCCGACCCGGAATATGAGAAGCTCCGGAGCGACGAGCTCGTCCGCGTCAAGGAGGCTCGCTCGATCGTCAACGATCAGGGCGGCTGGACCCAAAGGTTCGTCCGGCCCGCCAAAGGGCGGATCAGCGGCGTCTATGGTTCGCAGCGCATCTTGGGCGGCGTTCTGCGCAATCCGCATGCCGGCGTCGATGTGGCGGCGACGGCCGGTACGGGTGTCGTAGCGCCGGCGAGCGGCACGGTCGTGCTGGAATCGCCGCCGAAGTTCAACCTCGAGGGCAACCTGCTGATCATCGACCACGGCAACGCCCTGTTATAGAGCTTCCTGACATCTGTCGCGCATCGACGTGAAACCCAGCGATCGCGTAGCGAAGGGATAGCCCGTCGGTACCATCGGCATGATCGGCTGTGCTACCAGACCGCACCTGCACTGGGCGCTGAGCTGGGGTGAGGTGCGGATAGATCCACAGCTGCTGTTGAAGGCGGATGGCTTGACTTCGGCGGTCTTGCGAATTGTTCCTTAAGACCGGTTATTTAAGCTGATTAATTGCCGTATAATCACCTAGTTCTCTCGGCGCACTTTAATGCCGGGTTGGCTGTCGACTCGCAGGAAGTAGCTGCCCATAGCGCCGCGGCGAATTTCGATCTTCGAGCCTGCGCGTGGGCTTCTGGCAAGCGGCTTGCTGTCCGTCTGCTGCCAGACGGCGCCATCTTCAAGAACGATCGACCATGCGCCGTTGGGCAGGCGTCGTGCCGACTTCGCGACCGTTTCGATGCTTTCTATCTCTTCTTCGTTCTTCGAGTCGAAAACAGGAAGTCTGGGTAGATTAAGGCCAAAGATCTGACGCCTCGTGGCGCGGACTTGTGCACGATCCACGACCCTGATTTCGCCCGCTGCTTCGGCCTCGCCCATCCGTTTGACCGCTTTGTCGAAGCAGGCAAGACGAGCACGATCGTCTTCCACGTCCCGGCAGGCGATCACGCCCTTAAATGTCTCATTCTGTTCACTGGCACGCGTTGCCGATGGCAGAAACACACTGGCGGCAGCCATGATGGTCAGACCGCAAGCTGTATGTATGTGCTTCATCGGCATTTCCCCCGGTCCTACGCTACAACTGAAGTGTGGTCATCGGGCCACATATGTCAATATTCAGGCGGCGTTCACGGCCGGCTGCATTGATTTCGGCTGCGTCCCCTTTCTACACTCGTCTGTAACCCGCCAGTAACGTCATTGGTGACCTGCCAGTAACGTTCCTGTCGGGAATTACTGCTTTGCGTCTGCCTGTGAGGGAGCGGCGAAAGCGAGCAAGTCAACATAAGGGACAAGGGGTGCTCATGAAGATCCGCACGCAACGAAATCGCCTTCTGGCGAGCACGATGATCGGCGGCATGGCGATCATGCTCAACGCCGGCGTCGCGCATGCGCAGACGACCGGTCCGGTTGAGAATGCGCCGTCGGCCACGAACGTTAACTCGCAGGGCGCTAATGTTGCCGATGCGGAAGAGATCATCGTCACCGGCTCGCGCATTCCGCAGCCCAACCTGACGGCGACCAGCCCGGTCACAGTCATCAACGACGCCGATATCAAGCTGCAGGGCACGGTCCGTATTGAGGATATGGTGAACAGCCTTCCCCAGGCGTTCGCGAGCCAGGGCGGCAACCTTTCGAACGGCGCGACCGGCACCGCGACTGTCAACCTGCGTAACCTCGGCTCGACCCGCACGCTGGTTCTCGTCAACGGCCGTCGCATGATGCCGGGTGATCCGTCGTCGTCGGCTGCCGACCTCAACGCTATCCCGGCGTCGATCGTGAAGCGCGTCGACGTCCTGACGGGCGGCGCCTCGTCGGTCTATGGTTCGGACGCCGTCGCCGGCGTCGTGAACTTCGTGCTCGATACGGACTTCGAAGGCTTCCGCATCGACGGCCAGTACAGCTTCTTCCAGCACAACAACAACGGCACGGTGCTCGACGCTGCGCTGGCGCGCCGCGGGTTCAACAATCCGCAGGGTAACACTGTCGACGGCGGTGCCGTCGACGTCACCGCCATGCTCGGCGGCAGCTTCGATGACGGCCGCGGCCACGCCGTCGGCTATATCGGCTACCGCAAGCTCGACAAGGTAACCCAGGACCAGCGCGACTATTCGGCGTGCGCCAGCCAGGCTCGTACGCCGGCGCAGGTAGCGGCTGATCCGGCTCGCCTCCTCGATTGCGGCGGCTCGGCGACGTCGGCGAATGGCACGTTCTTCGACTGGAACTCGAACACCTGGCAGATCGGCGCCAACCGCACCTTCATTCCAGGCTCTACACCGTTCAACTTTGCGCCAACCAACTATTATCAGCGTCCCGACGAGCGCTACACGGCGGGCTTCTTCGCCAACTATGAGATCAACGATACGTTCAAGCCGTACCTCGAAGCGATGTTGATGGACGACCGCACGGTCGCCCAGATCGCCGCGTCGGGTAACTTCGGCAACACGCTGAGCGTCAACTGCGACAACCCGCTGCTCTCGGCGCAGCAGCGCGCGATCATCTGCGCTCCGAACAACCTCGTCACGCGCATCTTCGAGACGGGCTTCCCGATCGTCGAGGAGGGTCAGCCGGCACTGGTGTTCACTGATCCGACGACGGGGCGGACCTACAACCGTGGCTTCCTGCAGACGTTGCGCCGTAACGTCGAAGGTGCTCCGCGCCAGGACGATCGTCAGCATACGAGCTACCGCATCGTGGCCGGCATGCGGGGCGACTTCAGCTCGGCCTGGTCGTATGACGGCTATTATCTGTACGGCCGCACCAACTTCGCCGACACCTATCTGAACGACTTCTCGATTACCCGCCTGAACCGGGCGACCGACGTCGTTACCGATCCGGCGACGGGTGCGGCCATCTGCCGTAGCGTGCTCGATCGTAGTGATCCCAACTGCGTGCCCTACGACATCTTCGCCTTGGGTGGGGTGACTCCGGCTGCCGTCAACTATCTGGCGACGCCAGGCCTCCAGCGCGGCGTCAACGGAACGCAGGTGTTGAGCGCCAACGTCACGGGTCTGCTCGGCGAGTACGGCCTGCAAACGCCATGGGCCGAATCAGGCCTCGGCGTGAACTTCGGTGTCGAATACCGCAAGGAAACGCTGGACTTCCAGACCGACCAGGCGTTCACGACCGGCGACCTCTCTGGCCAAGGCGCTGCCGCGGTTGCCGTCAAGGGTTCGTACACGGTCAAGGAAGCCTTCGCCGAAACGCGACTGCCGATCATCGAGAACGGCATCGTCGATTCGCTCACGCTCGAGGCGGGCTACCGCTATTCGAAGTACGAGATCTCGAACGGCAACAGCTTCTCGACCGACGCGTACAAGTTCGGTGTCGACTTCGCGCCGGTCCGCGACGTCCGGTTCCGGGCCAGCTACAACCGCGCCGTCCGTGCGCCAAACATCCAGGAACTGTTCTCGCCGAACATCGTCGCGCTCAACGGCAACGGCGATCCGTGCACGGGGGCTACCCCGGACTTCACGGCTGCTCAGTGCGCTCTGACCGGCGTGTCGGCGGCGCAGTACGGGCAGCTCGCCGGCAACCCCGCGGGTCAGTACAACGGCCTGATCGGCGGCAATGCCGACCTGCAGCCGGAGAAGGCGACGACGAAATCGCTCGGTGTCGTGCTGCAGCCTTCGTTCCTGCCTGGCTTCGCGGCGACGGTCGACTGGTTCGACATCAAGGTGAAGGATGTCATCCAGCCCATCGGCCAGGACGTCATCCTCGAGCAGTGCGGCCTGACCGGCGCTGCGAGCTTCTGCAGCCTCATCCATCGCGATGCGACGGGTTCGCTGTGGCGTTCGCCCTCGGGCTTCATCGAAGATCGGCCGCTCAACCTCGGTAGCTTCAAGGTTCGCGGCATCGACGTGAACACGAGCTACTCGCGCGAGATCGGCGAGTTCGGTACGGCGAACCTGAGCTTCACCGGCACCTGGACCGACAAGTGGATCACCGACAACGGCGTGTCGGCGCCTTACGATTGCACCGGGCTTTACGGTCTGGTCTGCGGCACCCCGACCCCCGAGTGGCGCCACAGGATGCGCGTCGGCTTCAACATGCCGAACGGCTTCGGCATCTCGGCTGGGTGGCGCTACTTCAACTCGGTCAAGCTCGACCGTACGAGCAGCAACCCATCGCTGACCGGAGCCTTTGCGCCGGTCAACGAGAAGATCCCGGCGCAAAGCTACTTCGACCTGGCGGCGACCTTCAGCGTTCAGAACTCCTACAACTTCCGCGTAGGCGTCCAGAACCTGCTCGATCGGGATCCGCCGATCATCGGTTCGAACGGCAGCAGCGCAGTCATCAATGCCTGCCCGGGCACCTTCTGCAGCGGCAACACGTTCCCGCAGGTGTATGACGCGCTCGGCCGGTACATCTACGTCGGCGTGACGCTCGACTTCTAATTGTACCGAGCACTAGCAGTAGTATGAGAGGCGGCGGGTTCTTCCCGCCGCCTCTTTCTTTTTTGCCCCGGTTCTTGCCAGAATGTCCGCCATGGATTCGCTCTCGACCATATCCGATAAGGAACGCGCGGCCGATGAAGCAGCGCAAAGCGGGCGTATCGCCGAGGCACGGCAACTCTTGGACGAGGTAGTAGCCGAGAACCCCGGCTCACTCGGTCTCCATCTGAAGCGAGCGGCCATGGCTCGCGCAGCGGGGGATCCGCATGGCGCGTTGGGCGCGCTCAGCGATGCGCTCTCCGTTCAGCCGCTGGATTTCATGGCGCTGCTCATGCGCGCGAATCTCCTCGATCAACTGGGGTCACCCGAGGCGGGCGAAGCCTATGGTCGTGCGCTGGCGCAGCGCCCCGAAGGTGCTTTGCCGCTGCCGGTTGCCGCGATGGTCGAGCGGGCGGCCGCGCGCCATGAAGATTACACGGCTGCGACCGCGCGCCGCCTGGAGGCAGCAATGGCAGCGGCGGAGCGTCAAGCCACCGCAGACGAGCGGGCACGACTTGCCCGGTTCCGGTCGAACGCACTGCGCCAAACGCGCGTCTTCCATGCCGAGCCCACCCACTTCCATTACCCCGGTCTTCGCGAGCGCGAGTTCCACGACCGGAGCCTGTTCCCGTGGCTCGAAGCGCTCGAAGCGGCCACAGACGAGATCGAGGCGGAGTTTCATCGGGTTGCGCAGGCCGAGCGGGCCGAGCTCGTTCCTTACATCCAGTATTCGTCCGACGTGCCGCTTCGGCAATGGGAGGCGCTGAACCATTCTCGCGCCTGGACCGCCATTCATCTCCTGCAGAACGGGCGGCGCATCGAAGCGAATGCCCGCCATTGTCCAGCCACGATGCAACTGTTTTCGCAGCTGCCGCAACCGCAGGTTCCAGGCCGCTCCCCGAACGCCATGTTCTCGCTGCTGGCGCCGCGGACCCGTATTCCGCCGCATAATGGCGTCGCCAATACGCGGCTCGTCTGCCATCTTCCCCTTGTCGTGCCGCCGGCCTGCCGCTTTCGCGTCGGCGCAGAGACGCGCCCCTGGGAGCGCGGGTCCGCCTTCGTTTTCGACGATACGATCGAACATGAGGCGGTCAACGACAGCGACAAGCTGAGGGTCGTCCTGATCTTCGACATCTGGCACCCGGATCTTGGCCCCGTCGAACGCGAGGCGGTGACCGCGATGATGCTGGCTTGCGAGGAAGCAACCGGTGCGGCGCTTTGATCGGGGCGAGGCAGTGTCCGCCAATCCGGTGAGTAGCATTGATCCCGCCAGGCTTGGCGAGCAGGCACGTCATGCACTGACGCACGGCGAGGAACAGGTGGTTCTGCCCGCCATCACGCAGGCCGCCCACGCAGTCCGGTCGGATGCATCGCTCTGGCAATGGAAGGGGCTATTGCATCTGGGCCTGAGCGAGCATGAAGACGCGCTCGCAGCGTTCGAGATTGCCAGCCGCTTGGCCCCACGCGACGCGAAGGTCGCGCATGCCCGTGCACGCACCTCTCTCGAGGCTGGCTTGCCCGCAGTCGATCTCTTCCGACAGGCCTACGCCTTGGCCCCGAGCAACGGCGACGTGTTGCTGGGACTCGCAGCAGCTCGTTGTGCGGCAGGCGAACGGGACGCGGCGATCGCAGAACTCGATGCGCTCCTCGTTGCCAATCCCGGCTGGATACCGGGGCATGAAGCTGTTTGCCGGTTACGCTGGGAAGATGGGGAGCGTGATGGTTTCGCGCGCTCGTTGGAAGAAGCGCTTGCGCGCGCGCCGCGCGATTCTTCCCTCTGGCACTCCTACGTCATCCTTCTGACGCACGCCGCGAAATGGCAAGCGACGCTTGAGGCGATCAGGCGGGCTCGAAGCCTGCTCGGCGATCTTCCGTTCCTTGCCGCCAACGAGGCGATCGCCCTTTCTGAAAGCGGCGATATCGCGGCTGCTGACGCTCGTTATGCCGATCTCGCCGGCCGGGAAGACATGCCGCTGGCCGCTCATCGCCTGCGTCACGAGCTTCGGGCCGGACGACCGGATCGCGCCGCGAAGCTCGGTGAAACATGGATGCGCCATCCGGAGGCGCGGCTGATATGGCCGTATATGGGTCTGGCATGGCGCCTGCTCGATGATCCCCGCTGGCACTGGCTGGACGGCGATCCGCGCCTCGTCAGCGTGATCGACCTCGAAATCAGCGCCGCAGAACTCCAGGGGCTAGGTAGCTTGCTGCGCAGTCTACACAACGCCAAGTCGCACGGGCTGGATCAGTCGGTACGCGGCGGAACCCAAACTGATGGTCCATTGCTCAACCGGCTGGAGCCTGAGTTCCGTCAGCTCAGAGGGCTAATCAAGGCCGCAGTGCTTTCGCACGTAAGTCAATTGCCGGCTCCCGATGAGGGTCATCCAACGCTGGCGCCACGGCGTGATCGCGATATTCGGTTCGCCGGCTCCTGGTCGGTGCGGCTTTCGAGCCAAGGCCATCACGCAAACCACATCCATCCGGCCGGCTGGATAAGTTCTGCTTTTTACGTCGCATTGCCCGGTGCATCGGAGCGCGGCGCGCCACCGGCAGGTTGGTTGTCGCTTGGGAAGCCTCAGACAGAGCTCGGTTTGGATCTGCCGCCCAATCGCATGGTCGAACCCAAGCCCGGTAGGCTTGTCTTGTTTCCTTCGACCATGTGGCACGGAACCGTTCCCTTCGATGCCGGCGAGCGGCTGACCGTCGCCTTCGATGTCGCTCATCCTCTCGTATAGGTATCTTCCATGAACGTGATGACAGACGCGCTTGCTGACGCGCTTGCGCTTTATCGAGCAGGCGACCTGAGGCTCGCGCGCGCGACGGCCGAAGCTCGACTTCAGACAGCACCCGACGCCCGGCTAAGCGCGCTTGCCGGCCTGCTTGCCTGTCAACTAGGGGATCCGGCCGGCGGTGTGCCTCACCTCGAGCGGGCCCTGGCCGCAATGCCGAGTGATCTGTCGACCCGCATCAATCTTGGGACAGCGCTGATCGCGACCGGCAATCTCGCCCGTTGCATCGAGATTTGCCGAGGCGGCGCCGACCTCAAGCTGCGTCGTCTGGGGGCTTATGCGCATCAGCAGCTTGGCAATCTTCAGGCGGCGATCGACGATTATCGCGCCGTGGTCGCGGTCGTCGATAGCGACTTCGAAAGCTGGAATAACCTCGGCAATCTACTTGCCTCGACCGGCGATGCGGATGGGGCGATAGAAGCCTTTGAGCAATCCATCGCGCTGCGGCCTGATATTCCGATGCTCTATATCAACTACTCGAAGGCGCTGAACGATTGGGAGCGTCACGACGACCGACAGAAGGTGATGCGAGCCGCCGCCGCGCGCTTTCCGACCGATCCCGAGGTGCAGCTCGAACTCGGGCTTGCGGAAGCCGCGGCCCGAGATTTCGATGCGGCTGACCAAGCTTACCGCAGCGCTATCCGCTTGAGCGACGGCTTCACGCCGGCCTACATCGAATATGGCGTGCTTCTCGAGAACTTGAATCGGCTCGACGATCTGGCAGCGCTTGTTGCCGAGGCTGAAGCCAAGGGCTTCAGCGCCGACGAGATCGGATTCATTCGCGCATGGTCGCTGCGGCGGCAAGGAAGGTTTGCCGAAGCCTTGTCAGCAGCCGAGGCAGTCGCCCCGACGGTCGATCCGACGCGTCGCCACCAGCTCCTCGGCGAAATTCGAGACCGCTTGTCGGATGCCGCCGGTGCATTCGTCGAGTTCACGGCCATGAACGAGGCCGTGCAGCGTATGACGCAGCCGATGAGGTCCCAGGGGGATGATTATCGCACCGAGGTTGCCGCGGCCACCGCACGGTTGACGGCCGAGCGCGTCGCCGGCTGGACACCGGTCGCGATTGAATCTCGCCCGCCGTCACCGGTCTTCATCATCGGTTTTCCGCGATCGGGAACCACGCTGACCGATACGCTTCTCATGAACATTCCCGAGTTCCATGTGCTGGAGGAACTACCGATTGTTCGGCATGTGGAGGCAGCGCTCGGCGAACCGAGCCGCATCGACACGCTGAACTCGGGCGAGGCCAATGCTCTGCGGGCTCGCTACTTCGAGGTGTTGAATGAAATTTCACCGCCAGCGCCAGGACAGACGGTGGTGGACAAGTTCCCGCTTCACATGGCCCGAATGCCGATCATTCATCGCCTCTTTCCGGACGCGAAGATCGTGTTCGTGGAACGCCATCCGTGCGACGTGGTGCTGAGCTGCTTCATGTCGAACTTTCAGCCCAATCGCGCCATGGTGCACTTCCTCGACATCCTCGAGGCCGCAAGGCTGTACAACACGGTATTCGAGGCATGGACGCGGGCCGAGGCGCTTTTGCCGCTTAACGTGCATCGCATCCGCTATGAGCGGATGGTCGAGAATCTCGAAGGCGAGATGCGATCGCTCCTCGATTTTCTCGGAATCCCTTGGAATCCGGCGGTGCTCGACAATCGAGCAAGCGCGCTTGGACGAGGGCACATCCAGACGGCTAGCTATTCGCAGGTGACGGAGCCGATCTACCGTCGATCCGCAGGTCGGTGGCAACGGTACCGGGAGCAGCTGGCGCCGATCCTGCCGATCCTCGCGCCATGGGCGGACCGGCTGGGCTACGATCTTTAGAACTGGTTACCTTGGATGGCGCGTCGTTGGCCGTGTTCGATATAGGCCCATTCTAGGCGTCGGGTTACGGCGCGTTCGGCGGCGGTGATGCAGCGCCGCCCCTTTTCTCAGCCGGGTTCCGAGGATTTCCTCGGTCTGGCAGACAATGCGCGCCGGCCCCTTCTCGCGCTCGCCGGGCTTTTCGGCCGCCAGAGCGGGCGTGGCGGTCAGCACAAGTGTCGCACCCACAGCAAGGCCCATCCGCACGGCATGTCCTTACGGTTCGATGGCGCCAATGTAGCCCAGGGTTGGTTTTCCTATAAACGCTTCGGCCTGGCAGCCACGGCGGGTGCCCTGGGCTGGGAGGCATTACCCGATAGGAATATTATTGTCTGTCAGCTCGCTGGCTCTGAATGCGCTCGAGCGTGACTGATTTTGGGATAAAGTATGAAGGGCGGCGTCTTCTGAAAGACGCCGCCCTTCTTGATCATTCGTCGTTAGTGGCTGCCGTTGGCCGCACCACCCACCGGGAAGCCCCGGTTCTTGAGGAGCGCGTTGACGTCCGGATCGCGGCCGCGGAAGGCGCGATAGGCTTCGGCCCGATCGACGCTGTTGCCTTGCGCGAGGATGATATCCTTGAAGCGCTTGGCGGTCGCCGGATCGAAGGGATCGCCGGTTTCCTCAAACGCCGCCCACGAGTCCGATGCCATCACGTCCGACCACAGGTAGCTGTAGTAGCCGGCCGAGTAGGCATCCGAGGTGAACAGGTGATTGAACTGCGGCAGGCGGTGCCGCATCGCGATCTCCTTCGGTGCCCCGATCTGGACGAGCGTCTCGCGCTCGAACTTGTCCGGATCGACCACGCCGTCGGGCAGCATGTGCAGCTTCATGTCGACGATGGCGGAGGCGAGATATTCGACCGTGGCATAGCCCTGGTTGAACTTCTCGGCGCGCTTCACCTTGTCGACGAGCGCCTGCGGCATCGCTTCGCCCGTCTTGTAGTGGCGGGCGTATTTGTCGAGGATTTGGCGCGTCAGCACCCAGTTCTCGTGCACCTGGCTCGGGAACTCGACGAAGTCGCGCGGCGTGCCGCCCAGGCCCGGGTAGGTAACGTTCGACACCAGCCCGTGGATCGCATGCCCGAACTCGTGGAACAGCGTCTCGGTATCGTCGAGGCTGATCAGCACGGGTTCGCCCGGAGCGCCCTTCACGAAGTTGTTGTTGTTCGAAGTGATCGGCGTAATGGGGCCGTCGAACTTGCGGAAGCCCCGGTAACCCGCCGCCCACGCGCCCGAGCGCTTGTACTGGCGCGCGAAGTCGTCGCGATAGAACAGGCCGACATGGCGGCCGGTCGCCTTGTCCTTCACCTCATAGACGCGGACGTCCGGCTGGAAGACCGGCACCTTGCCGGTGATCTCGGTGAAGGTCAGGCCGTAGAGCTGCTCCGCCATGTAGAACGAAGCTTTGATCATGTTGTTGAGCTCGAAGTACGGTTTCATCTCGTTGGTATCGAGGTCGTACTTCGCCTTGCGGACCTTCTCGGCGTAGTAGAGATAGTCCCACGGCTCGATCTTGATCTTCGCGCCTTCCTTGTCGGCGACCGCCTGCATGTCGGCCACCTCTTCCTTCACGCGCTGGACCGCCGGCTGCCACACGCGCAGCATCAGCTCGTCGGCCTTGGCCGGATCCTTGGCCATGGTGTCGTCCATGCGCCAGTGCGCGTGCGTCTTAAATCCGAGTAGCTTGGCGCGATCGGCGCGCAGCTTCACGATCTTGGCGATCGTGGCGTTGGTGTCGTTCGCGTCGCCATTGTCGCCGCGGTTCTTGAACTTGGTCCACACCTTCTCGCGCAGTGACCGGTTGGCGCTGTAGGTGAGGAAGGGATCGACCGCCGAGCGGGTGTTGACGACGATCCACTTGCCCGGAAGCTTGCGCTCTTCGGCGGCGGCCTTCATCGCCGCCACGATCGAGGCCGGCAGGCCGGCAAGATCGGCCTGGTTGTCGAGGACCGTCCAGCTATCCTCGTCGGCGAGGACCTTCTGGCCGAAGTCCGAGAAGGCGCTCGCCAGCTCCTGGTTCATCGACGAGAGCTGCGCCTTCTGCGTCGCATCGAGCTTGGCGCCTTGACGCACGAAGCTGTCGTAGATGCGCTTCGTCAGCCGCTGCTGCTCGGCGTTCAGGCCGGCCTTCTCGCGTGCATTGTAGACCGCCTCGATCCGCTTGAAGAGCTTCTCGTTGAAGGTGATCTCATCGTCCGCTGCCGACAGGATCGGCGACATTTCCTTGTCGATCGCCTGATACTCGGGCGAGTTCATGTTGTTGGTCATGACGCCGAACAGCACGTCGACGCGCTGGAGCGCACGGCCAGCGCGCTGCATCGCCTCGATGGTATTGGCGAAGGTTGGGGCGGCCTTGTTATCGGCGATCGCCTTGATCTCGGCGCGCTGCATGTCGATCGCGGCGAGATAGGCCGGCTTGAACAGCTCCGGCTTTACCTGATCCCACGGCGGCACGCCGCCATAGGGGCCGGTCCATTCCTTCATCAGCGGACTGTTTGCCGCTGCGACGGCAGGCTGGGCCGCCGGCTGTGCGGCGGCCGGCACAACGGCGGCAAAAGCCAGCGCGCTTGCGCCGGCCAGAATGATTTTCTTCAACGCTTTCTCCCCGGTCGCTCGACCTTGTTGCTCTAGCCCCGGCTAGCGAGCCAGGTCTGAATCCGACCTGACTCGCCAGCATGGTTCCCGTCATCCTCGCGTCGTGTGTTGCTGGCGTCAATCGCTTTGCCACCCAACTCAGGCGGCCTGCCGTGCCTCCTCGCCGACCGTCAGCGTCAGGTGGCCGTCGCCTTCGTCGACGCGGACGGTGGAGCCGTCGGGGACCTGGCCGCGCAGGATCATCTCGGCGAGCGGGTCCTGCAGGTGCTTCTGCACCGCGCGTTTGAGCGGCCGGGCGCCGTAGACCGGGTCGTAGCCGACGCGAGCGAGCCAGCGGCGGGCGGCGTCGGTCAGGTCGAGCTTGATCTTGCGGTCCTTCAGCAACCCCGCGACACGGCCGACCTGGATGTCGACGATCGCACCCATGTGCTCGAGCGCCAGGCGGTGGAAGAGGATGATCTCGTCCAGCCGGTTGAGGAACTCGGGCCGGAAGTGGGCGCGCACCACCTCCATTACCTGATCCTCGACCTCCTCGACCTTCTGATCGTCGCGCAAGGACGCGATGAACTGCGAGCCGAGGTTCGAGGTGAGCACGATCAGCGTGTTGGTGAAGTCGACCGTGCGGCCCTG
This sequence comes from Pseudomonadota bacterium, assembly GCA_023413015.1. Lineage (GTDB taxonomy): Bacteria > Pseudomonadota > Alphaproteobacteria > Sphingomonadales > Sphingomonadaceae > Sphingoaurantiacus. The sequence goes on along the minus strand of JAEZQR010000057.1, from coordinate 2,781 downwards.
ACCGTCGGTGAGACGGCCATCATCGAGCACCTGCAGCAGCACGTTGAACACGTCGCTGTGCGCCTTCTCGACCTCGTCGAACAGTACGACCTGGTAGGGCCGGCGCCGCACCGCCTCGGTGAGCACGCCGCCTTCCTCGTAGCCGACATAGCCCGGAGGCGCGCCGATGAGGCGGGCGACCGAGTGCTTCTCCATGAACTCGCTCATGTCGATCCGCACCATCGCGTGGCTGTCATCGAACAGGAACTCGGCCAAGGCCTTGGTCAGCTCGGTCTTGCCGACGCCGGTCGGGCCCAGGAACAGGAAGCTGCCGAGCGGCCGGTTCGGGTCCTGCAGGCCGGCGCGGGCGCGGCGGACGGCGGCGGAGACGGCCTTCACCGCATCCTCCTGGCCGATGACGCGCTTGCCCAGCTCTTCCTCCATGCGGAGCAGCTTCTCGCGCTCGCCTTCCAGCATCTTGCTGACCGGCACGCCGGTCCAGCGCGACACGACGCCCGCGATATCCTCGCTCGTCACTTCCTCGCGCACCATCGCGGTTGCTGCAGCGCCCTCTGACTCGGCGATCTTGCGCTCAAGGTCGGGGATGACGCCGTAGGTCAGCTCGCCGGCCTTGGCATAGTCGCCGCGGCGCTGCGCCTGCTCGACTTCGAGCCGGGCGGCGTCGAGCTGCTCCTTGAGCTTGGTCGCGCCCTGGAGCTTGTCCTTCTCCGCCTGCCAGCGTGCGGTCAGCTCGCCGGACTGCTCTTCGAGGTTCGCCAGCTCGTCTTCGAGCGCAGCCAAACGGTCCTTCGAAGCGCGGTCGGTCTCCTTCTTGAGCGCCTCGCGCTCGATCTTGAGCTGCACGATGCGCCGGTCGAGGTTCTCGATCTCCTCGGGCTTACTCTCCACCTCCATGCGCAGGCGCGAGGCCGCCTCGTCCATGAGGTCGATCGCCTTGTCGGGCAGGAAGCGGTCGGTGATGTAGCGGTTGGAAAGCGTCGCGGCCGCCACCAGCGCGCCGTCGGTGATGCGCACGCCGTGGTGGAGCTCATACTTCTCCTTGAGACCGCGCAGGATCGAGATGGTGTCCTCGACCGTCGGCTCGCCAACGAACACCGGCTGGAAGCGCCGCTGGAGCGCCGGGTCCTTCTCGACATGCTTCCTGTACTCGTCGAGCGTGGTGGCGCCGACGCAGTGCAGCTCGCCGCGCGCGAGCGCGGGCTTCAAGAGGTTCGAGGCATCCATCGCGCCTTCGGATTTGCCGGCGCCGACGAGCGTGTGCATCTCGTCGATGAACAGGATGATCTCGCCTTCGGCGGCTTTCACCTCGTCGAGCACGCCCTTCAGCCGCTCCTCGAACTCACCGCGATATTTGGCGCCCGCGATGAGCGCGCCCATGTCGAGCGCCATGACGCGCTTGTCCTTGAGGCCATCGGGCACGTCGCCGTTGGCGATGCGCAGCGCCAGCCCCTCGACGATCGCGGTCTTGCCGACGCCCGGTTCGCCGATCAGCACCGGGTTGTTCTTGGTGCGCCGCGCGAGCACCTGGATGGTGCGGCGGATCTCCTCGTCGCGGCCGATGACGGGGTCGAGCTTGCCGTCGCGCGCCGCCTGCGTCAGGTCGCGCGCGAACTTCTTCAAGGCATCGTAGCGGTCCTCGGCGCCGGCCGTATCGGCGGTGCGGCCCTTGCGGATCTGCTCGATCGCGGCGTTCAGCCCCTGCGCGGTCACGCCGGCCTTGGCGAGCGCGTCGGCGGCCGCGGTGCCCTTGGCGAGCGCGAGCGCCAGCAACATGCGCTCGACGGTGACGAAGCTGTCGCCGGCCTTCGCCGCGATCTGCTCGGCATTATCGAGCAGGCGGATCGTGTCATTGTCCCAGGCGACGCTCTGCGCGCCCGAGCCGGAGACCTTGGCGATCTTGGCCAGCGCCTGGTCGGTGAGCTGGTGCGCGGTTTCGGGCGCCCCTCCGGCGGCGCGGATCAGGCCCGAGGCCATGCCCTGGTCGTCCTCGAGCAGCGCCTTCAGCAGATGCTCGGGCGCGACGCGCTGGTGGTTGTTGCGGATCGCGACGGTCTGCGCCGACTGGAGGAAGCCTTTGGCGCGGTCGGTGAATTTCTCGATGTTCATAACGCCCCTGACTTAAGATGCTGGAGCCGATATGGTGTTGCCGATATGCAACACAAGGGCCTCGATCAGGATCGGGGTATAACGCGCAACTTCCCGATCTTCTCGCAGATCGCCCAAGGAAAAAAGAGTGAGAAAGAGCCGCGCGGCGGGCACGTCGACTCGCCGCGCGGCGAAGCTAGCATCGGGATGGGGGTGTAGGAAAATGGCGGCTAGGGCCGCCAGCGCCGCCGGACGAACAGCAGGACGGCGCCGGCGAGCGTTGAGGCGAGCGCGAGCGCCGAGGCGGCGATCACCCACGGGTTGTTGATGTCCTCCCGCCCGCGCCAGTCCATGATGTGCAGGCCCCACATGAAGTCGTAGATCCGCCAGCGGTTGGTGCGGCGGGCGAGCACCTCGCCGGTTTCGGCGGATATGTAGAAGACGGTGCCCGAGCCATCGAGGAAGCGGACGCGCCAGGCCGGATCGTCGCGCCGCAGGTCGAGCGGGACCGCTTTGGGATCGACGCGCGTCGCTTCGGCGACCTTGCCGCGACCGGCATAGCCGGCGAGCGCCGCCGCCTCGGCGCCCGGCTGAGTGAGCGGCGTCAGGCGCTTGCCCGACACCGCATCGAGGAGCGCCGCGCCGCCGCCGGCGTAGCGCAGCTCGTAGACCGGCGTGTCGAGGAAGGTCTTGAGC
>JAEZQR010000053.1 GCA_023413015.1 Pseudomonadota bacterium | reverse complement strand
TGAAACCTTAATCGGACGAACGCTTTGGTGGCGGGCGGCGAAGGGGGGCACGCAAGTTTCGAGGAGGAGTCCCCAATGAAAGCGCTGGTCTGGCACGGCAAGGAAGACATCCGCTGCGACACGGTCTCGGACCCCGAGATCGAACATCCGCGCGACGCCATCATCAAGGTGACGAGCTGCGCGATCTGCGGCTCCGACCTGCACCTGTTCCACAACTTCATTCCGGCGATGCTGCCAGGGGACATTGTCGGTCACGAGTCCATGGGCGAGGTCGTCGAGGTCGGCTCCGGGCTGAACGGCAGCCTCAAGAAGGGCGACCGCATCGTCGTGCCCTTCACCATTTGGTGTGGCGAGTGCGAGCAGTGCCGCCGCCAGAACTATTCGCTGTGCGAGGTGACCAACCGTAAGAAGGACCTGCAGGCCAAGATTTTCGGTTATCCGACCGGCGGCCTGTTCGGCTACACGCACCTGACCGGCGGCTATCCCGGCGGCCAGGCCGAATATCTGCGCGTCCCCTTCGCCGATACCACGCACATCAAGGTGCCTGACACCGATCTGACCGACGAACAGCTGCTGTTCCTGTCGGACATCCTGCCGACCGGCTGGCAGGCCGCGGTCCAGTGCGACATCCAGCCGACCGATACGGTCGCGATCTGGGGCTGCGGTCCGGTCGGCCAGATGGCGATCCGCTCGGCGATCCTCCTCGGCGCGAAGAAGGTGATCGCGATCGACTGTCTGCCCGAACGCCTGAGCATGGCGCGCGCCGGCGGCGCGATCACCATCGACTTCGAGGAGGAAAGCGTCGTCGAGCGGCTGGACGAGCTGTCCGATGGCAAGGGCCCCGACAAGTGCATCGACTGCGTCGGTCTCGAAAGCCATGTCTCGCCGGCGCAGCCCGATACGCTGATGGATCGCGCCAAGCAGATGATGATGGCCGAAAGCGACCGGCCACACGTGCTGCGCGAGATGATCTACGTCTGCCGGCCGGGCGGCGTGCTCTCGATACCCGGCGTTTACGGCGGGCTGGTCGACAAGATCCCGTTCGGCATCGCGATGAATAAGGGCCTCACGATCCGCATGGGTCAGACGCACGTCAACCGCTGGACGCCGACGCTGCTGCGCCTGATCGAGGACGGCAAGATCGATCCGTCGTTCGTCATCACGCACGAGGTCGGGCTCGAGGACGGGCCCGAGATGTACAAGGTTTTCCGCGACAAGCAGGACAGCTGCATCAAGGTCGTCCTGAAGCCGTAAGGGAGTCGAGCCCATGAACGTCATGACCAACATCACCAACTTGACCCAGAAGATCGCCCGCTCGCCGGGTGACCCCCAGGTGCTGAAGTCGGGGCCGAGCTCGCTCGGTGCGCCCGACCGGCTGGCGCGCGCGCTCGGCTGGTTCTCGCTCGGCCTCGGCGCCTATGAACTGTTCGCGGCGCGCCGGCTCGCCGGAACGCTCGGCATGGAAGGCAAGGAAGGCCTGATCCGCGCCTACGGCGCCCGCGAGATCGGCGCCGGCATCATGTCGCTGTCGGTCGACAGCAGCTTCGGCATCGCCAACCGCCTCGTCGGCGATGCCATCGATGTCGCCACGCTCATGCCGGCGCTCGGCCGTGACAATCCCAAGCGCGACAATGCCGTCACCGCGCTCGCGCTGGTGCTCGGCGTCACCGCGCTCGACATGATCGCCTACGGCAGCCTCAAGAAGCGCCATGCCCGCGTCGAAGGCCAAGCACGCGACTACAGCGACCGCACGGGCTTCCCCGGCGGCGTCGAAGCCGCGCGCGGCGCGGCGCTCGACAGCTTCGAGACGCCCGTCGACTTCCGCGTCGTGCCGCCGATGGCCGACCAAGGCGAGCGCCCGACGACTCACTGACCTTGGCGCCACGGTGCCGGCCCGGCCGCTCCGGGTCGGCATCGCGGCGTTATTTCTTCACCGACAGCTTCGCCCACACCGGCAGATGGTCGGAGGCGGTGCGCGCCTTCGCCGAATGGTGCACCCCCACCGCCTCGACCTCCAGATCGTCGCTGACGATGATGCGGTCGAGCCGCGCGAGCGGGCGCTTGGCATGGAAGCTCGGGCCGGTCGGCAGCACATGATAGCATTCGGCGAAATCGTGCAGGCAGCCCTGGTTCTCGCGCCATTCGTTCAGATCGCCCATCAGCACCGTCGGCAGCTTGCGCCGCTGACGGTTGAGCTGGGCGAGCAGATCGCGAACCTGCTTGCGCCGCCACAGCCCCGACAGGTCAAGGTGCATGCCGACCACGCGCAGCTCGACGCCGCGCACGGCGACGTCGGCGATCACCGCCCCGCGCGGTTCGAGCGCGGGCAGCACCAGCGGCTCGCAGCGCTCGATCTCGACGTCCTTCTTCACCAGGATGGCATTGCCGTGCCAGCCCATGCTGCCGTGGCGGATGTCGAACGGCACCGCCTTGTAGTGGCTGTGCTCGGCGAGCATCGTCGCCGGGATGGCGCTGTGCCGCGCGCCGAAACGGCGGTCGGCCTCCTGCAGCGCCACGACGTCGGCGTTCACTTCCGCCAGAATTTCGAGGATGCGGTCGGGCCGCCGCCGCCGGTCGGCACCGATCGCTTTGCGGATATTGTAGCTGGCAGCGGTGATCATGAAGCGAGCTTTACGGCTGGCACGGGCCCTGAGTTCCTGTCCTAGCGCAGCTTGTCGGCGAACATGAACGCCACGGCGCCGACGAGGCAGGCGAAGGCGGCGGCGTGGTTCCACTTCAGCTTCTCGCCGAGCCAGAGCACGGCAAAGCCGGCGAACACCAGCAGCGTCACCACCTCCTGGATTACCTTCAACTGCCCGACGGTAAAGCCGTTCGCAAAGCCCAACCGGTTCGCCGGCACCGCAAGGCAATATTCGACGAAGGCGATCATCCACGAGAGGAAGATCACCTTCCACAGCGGCGCATCGGGAAACTTGAGGTGTCCGTACCAGGCAGCGGTCATGAACAGGTTGGAGGCGACAAGCAGGGCAATCGTCGGCATGTGGTGAGGCTCCCCCGAAGAGCGGCATCAGTTAAGCGCCAAGATGACTCTTTAGCAGCAACAGACCGCTTGGTTCAGCAGCGACCCAATGTCCGCAACGGGTGGAAAGCGGACCTCGGCGGCCGTCAGAAGTTCAGCCCCACGGCGCCATAGAAGTGGTAGCTGGTTTTGTGGCCGGCCCAGGCCGGGCCGCCGGAAAAGAGCAGGGCATGATGGCCGGACAGTCTGATCACCGAGCCGATGCCAATCCGTGTCTGCGCGGTGCCGCCGGGCGTGTCGGCCCCCTGTTCGGTAATCTCCGCGCCGATTGACACGCTTCTCCCCAGATCCTGGGTGACCGCGACCGCGGCCTGCCAGAAGTCCCGGTTGCCGGGGCCGGGGTTGATCAGGTAGCCGCCACCGCCGAAGACGCTTGTGCCACCGCTGAAATCCTTGCCGATCCAGACCGGCAGCAGGAAGCGCGTTTTCTCGCCAGCGCTGTGCGCTGCCGTCGCCAAGATCGAGCGCGGGAAGATGGCGGCCGAGAGGCCTCGTGCCTCGTCGTGGAAGAAGCGGTATTTGACTCCAAGCTCGACGTCGCCCGTGCCGCTTCGCCAGCCCTCCAAGGGAGCATGGGAGAAGCTCAGCGGGAGCGTCGCGGTCAACTGGACGCCCTCCACGGCGCCATAGTTGAGGTCGAATCCGGCATCCGCATCAGCTGTCGACTTGCGGCCCTCGCCGGCGGCGAAGGCGTAGATTTCCCAATGCCCCGTGTCGGTCGGCTCGGGATCGTCGGTCAGATAGGGCGGTCCGGCGTAGGCGGGGACAGCCGCGCTCGCGAGCGCGACCAACCCAACGAACTTCACGCTTGCGCTTCCGTGGCGCCGGGATGGCGGCCGGGGCGCTGGGGGAGGATCAGGATAAGCCCGATGATCACGACCGCCAGCACCGCCGTGGCGATTGGCCGGCTCATGTCGAGCCCGCCCTTCGCCAGGGGCTTGTCGAGGTAGTCGCCGACGGTGGCGCCCAACGGACGCGTCAGGATGAACGCCGCCCAGAACAGGAACACGCGCGACACCCGCGTGCTGATGTAGAGAAGGGCGAGAATGGCAAGGCCTGCCCCGAACACCAAGGCACCACCTGAGTAGCCGAGCCCCGCATCGGCGATCCAATCGCCGAGCGCGGTTCCGAGCGTCTGCGAGAAGGTGATCGTGATCCAGTAGAAGATTTCCTCGCGCGGACCGGAAACGGTGTTCACGTCGATCGTGCCGAGCGTGCGCCACCAGGCGAAGAGCGAAGCGAGCACGCAGGCGAGCAGCAGCAGGGAGCCGCCCGGATAGCCGATGCCGAGCGAACGGTCGGCGAAGTCGGCGAGCGTGGTGCCGCAGGTCGTCGAAGCGACGATCGTTGCCCAATAGAGCCACGGATTGAATGCGCGGGCGCGGATCTGCGCGCTCACGAGCGCGAGCAGAAGCGCGCCGAAGATCGCCGTGCCGATCAGATAGCCGTAGGGTACCGGGTGATCGGTGGTCTCGCCGAGCCACGTCATGGTGAGCGTGTCGCCGCCCGTCTCGCCGAGCGTCGTGGCGAGGATCTTGATGATCCAGAAGCCGAGCGTGACCGCCGGAACCTTGCTGAGCGCTTCAGCTTTCAATCGGGCTTCCTTCACCCGCGAGGCGACCTGATTATCAATGAATGGCCTTGGCTACGCAACGGGCGTTGCACCCGACAGATCACGTACAACGCCCTGGTTGTCAGCCATGGGTCGATAGTGGGTGGGGTATCGGTGCGCACCGATGCCAGGGTTCGAAGCGCATCAGCGTGGTCATGGAATTGCGTAACGGAATACCCCGACAATCATGCCCCACAGCCCGCTGCTCAGCACGACGGCCGTCGGCAGCCATGGTGCTGACATTTCGGGTGCGCCCCAGTCCTTCGCTGGATCGTCAATCATGCGTCCGTCTCTATGCTTGGACTCTTGCCCGGCGGGTTGTTTGCCCGTCGCCAACCGTGAGCCCTTGTTATCTCGCTAAAACGATTGCGGTGGCTGCTGTATCCACCGCCGCTATCGGAACCAGCAGCAGTCCGAACCGCGGCTGCAGTAGCGAATGTCCGCAACGGGTCGAAAGCCGACGTTCGGCCATGACGTAGCCGTCGCGTGATGTCGCCCCCATTGGTATCGACCCTGTGATGAGCTAAGCTGCCCCCGGCGGGACGACGTTCAACGCTGGAGGCTTGCGCATGCGCCTTGCCCGTTTCCTGCTGGCTGTCATCCTTGCCGCACCGGCGTGGTCGCAGGAAGCGCCACGGGTTGCCGTACCGCCGCCGCCCGAGGCACCGCGTGTCGTGTACCCGCCCCCGCTCCCCGAGCCGGGTGCCGCCGCAACACCCGCACCCGGTCCTGCCCCCGCGACCAAACCGCGAGCCGTTCCGCGCACCGCGGCCGCGCCGCCAGCATGCGTGCTACCGCCCCCTTCGCCACAGGCGGCGGTGGTCGCGCTCGGGCTCCGCGAAGGACAGGCTGTCTCGAGCGTGGCGCTCGGGCGGCCGAGCCTTGCGACCCGCGCCATCGATGTCGTCGTCGAACCGGGCGCTCGCCCGATCTATCTCGTGGTGGCAAGCGGCGAGCAGCTCGTCGTCAACCTGCGGGGCGCGACTTCACGCATCGAGCGGCTGGCGCTCATGACCTCCGCCTCCCGCAGCGGCATGGGAGCGACCGGCCTGCCAAGGACCCGCGTGAGTTTTGTCCCCCAGGAGGCATGCGGCTTTTCCTGGGACCTGGTGCAGTCGCCGATTGCGGGATTTGCGTTCCACCTGTTCATGAGGCGGGCCGGGCTCGGCCAAGCCGCTACAGCCGGAGGCGGCGACTACGCGTTCGCGACCGCGCGGGTGTCGGACACGCGCGTCGCGGTTGAGAAGGCGCCCGAGCGTCCGTCCAACCCGGCGGTGCCGCTGCGGCTCTACCCCGGCGGCGTGAAGCGCTTTGATCCAGCCGCGGTGGTGTCGAATGTGCCGGTCAGCCGGTACGAGACGCTGCCGAGCACGGCAGGGCTCGAGCAGCTCGTAGCCGACCGCAAGATCAAGCCGGCCACCCGCGCCGACCTCGACGCTCGCCTTGAATTGGCCAAGCAACGCGGGGAGCCCGCTGGAGTCATCGGCGAGCTGCGCAAGCGGGCAGGACCGATCTACATGGTTCAATCCCGGTTCCGGATGCCGGCAGACCTGTGCGGCCCGGTCGTGGTCTTCATCGTGCCCCCAAACGTACCCGCACCCGAGGGCCGGAGCTGCCATGAGCGCACGCTGCTCCCGGACGGCCGGATCCACTGACAGCTTGGCTGCGACCATGACCGTCCGGACTGAAGCAGACGTACGGACGGCCGCGCTCCGGTGGCTTCTCCCTTGGGCGGTGGTCGCGGCTCCGGTGGCAACGGGCTCGGCGGTGCTCGCCGCCGATGCGCTGCCGCTCGTGCGCGGCATCTACGTTCGGGTCGGCACCTCGTGCCAAGGGGCGCCGAACGCCGACACCCTGTCCTACTG
>JAEZQR010000034.1 GCA_023413015.1 Pseudomonadota bacterium | reverse complement strand
CGGCATCACCACGTCCGAGATCAGCAGATCGACGCCCTGCTCCCGCCCCTCCAGTATCTCCAGCGCCTCCTCGCCGTGCGCGGCCGAGAGCACCTGATAGCCCTTGCGGGTGAGCGCGCGCTCGGCGCCCGCGCGCACCATGCCCTCGTCCTCGACCAACAGGATGGTGCCCTTGCCCCAGAGGTCGGCGGCCGCCTCGGCGGGGGCATCGCCGGTCGCTTCCTCGGCGACCTCGGCGTGGAGCGGGAGATAGATGGTGAAGGCGGTCCCCTGCCCCGGCTTCGAATCCGCGAAGATGAAGCCGCCGGTCTGCTTCACGATACCGTAGACGGTGGAGAGCCCCAGGCCGGTACCCTTGCCGAATTCCTTGGTGGTGAAGAAGGGTTCGAAGATCTTGCCCATGATCTCGGGCGGGATGCCGGTGCCGGTATCCTTGACCGTGATGGCGACGTAATCGGCGACCGGCATCATCTCGTAGCCGAGGCCTTTCACGTCCGCCGCCGGCACCGCATAGGTCGAGATCGTCAGCTCGCCGCCGTCCGGCATGGCGTCGCGGGCGTTGACCGCCAGATTGACGATCACCTGCTCCAGCTGGCCGGGATCGGCGCGGACGGCGCCGATGTTGCGCCCATGCTTGACCGAGAGGCTGACCGTCTCGCCGAGCAGACGCTTGAGCAGGTGCGACAGCTCGCCGACCACGTCGGACACCTGGAGGATCTGCGGGCGCAGCGTCTGCTGGCGCGAGAAGGCGAGCAGCTGGCGGACGAGGTTGGCGGCGCGGTTGGCGTTCTGGCGGATCTGGTTGATGTCGTCGAAGTCCGAGTCGCCCGGCGTGTGCCGCAGCAGCATCAGGTCGCAATAGCCGATGATCGCGGTCAGGATGTTGTTGAAGTCGTGCGCGACGCCGCCGGCGAGCTGGCCCACCGCCTGCATCTTGGTGGCCTGCGCGATCTGCCGTTCGAGCTTCATCTGCTCGCGATTGTCGCGCAGCGACAGGATAACCTCGGCGTCGCCCAAGCCGGGCGCGCGCGCGACGGTGAGGATCGTCTGCTCCTCCGGCCGGTTCTTGAGGCGGACGCGCAGGTCGCGCGGCTTCTGGTATCCGCCCGCGGCGCGGCGGACCGCGTCGGACACCATGGTCTTGTCCTCGTCCTCGACGAGCTCGGTCGGATAGAGGAGCGGCGCGCCCTGGCTCGCGCCGGCGATCTCGGCAAAGGCGGTGTTCATGAACGAAAGCCGCCCGTCGCGATCGGCCAGCGCCAAGCCGAGCGGCAGCGCACCGAGAAAGGCCGGCACGCTGTCCGTGATCAGGGCGGGATCGGAAGACTGGGCGGTCGCCGATGCTGCCGCGACGGTCTCTTCCTGCAGCAGGAAGAGATAGGCATCCGGCAGATCCTCGGCGGCATCCTGCAGCGGAAGCTCGGTGATGCGCACCGGCTTCGTCGAGCCGTCGAGGCAATGCAGATTTTTCGGCTCCCCGTCGACGACGCTGAGCACCTCGGAAAGGTCGAGCGGCGCGCGGCCGTCCGGCCAGGCCGTCTGCCGGAAGGCGGTGTTCGCGGCGAGCACGCGGCCGCCCCGGTCGGTCATCACCGCCATCATGCCGGCCGACCCGAGCCATGAGCCGAACGCTCCTTCGATCTGGGCAACCGTCTCGTCGCGGAGCCTGTCGGCCGATGCGCGGCGAACGGTCCATAGGAGATGACGCCGGCTCGGCTCGGCCGGACGGCAGCTGACGCGCAGCCCGCGTGCCTGACCGGCGACGGGAACGATGATCTCGGCTGCCCCCGCGCCGTCGCGGCGCGCCTGCCGGGCGAGCCCTTCGAGCCGCGCGCGCGCCTCGGGATCGGAGCCGCCCAACTCCACCGGCGACGGATAGCCGCCGCAATAGGCACCATAGCCTTCGTTAGCGCAGACGAGATGATCGGCGCCGTCGGTGATGGCGAGCGCATCGCGGCGGGTATCCAGCGCGGCGCGCACCAGCGCCCAGTCCACACGACCGCCGGCGCCCCGCGCACGCCCGAGCGCCGCCGCATAGGCGACCGTCGCGGAGGTGAGCACGAGCGCGCCGTAGAAGGCCATCACGTCCCAGGCACCGACCGTCCAGCCGACGAGCGCGGTCGACGCCAGGCCGAGCAGCACCACGCCGACGACGACGAGCGCGAAGTTGCGCTGCGCACCGGGCAGACGCGGCCATTCGATGGGATCGGGCAGCGCGTGCGTGCCGTCGAACAGATCGGAGATCGATGCCATCCGCGAACTGTTCTTTGAGCCTGCCTCGCCGTCAAGACGATACGGAGTGTCGGACGAAGTAGACTTTCGTTAATGTTCTGTCCCGAACCTATAAGCAACCTACAGCGGGCGTGAGCATATGACGGTGGACAGGCGAGATTTCCTGAGCGCGACGGCGTTCGCGGTGGGGGCGGGCGTGCTGGCTTCGTGCGCCTCCCGGGGCGACCGCGCCGAGGAAAGCCTCGCGCGACTGATGAAGGGCGGCGGCGACTGGGACGACGTGCGCGCGCTCTTCGCGCTCGATCCCGAGTGGACCGACATGAGCGCGATGCTGCTCACGTCGCACCCCAAGCCGGTGGCCGACGCGGTGGCGCGCTACCGCGATGCGCTCGACAAGAACCCGGTGGTGTTCCTGCGCGACAACAACGACCGGCTGCAGGAGGCCTCGCGCGCGGCGGCGGGACGCTATCTGGGGGTCGCCGGCGAGAATGTCGCGCTGACCGACAGCACGACACAGTCGGTCGCGCTGGTGTACCGCGGCTTGCGATTGAAGCCCGGCCAGGAAGTGCTCACCACCGCCAAGGATTATTACGTCACGCACGAAGCGCTGCGGGTGGCGGTCGCGCGCGGCGATGCCGAGGTGCGCAAGATCGAGCTCTACGACACGCTCGACGGCATCACCGCCGATGCGTTGGCCGACGCCGTCGTGCGCGAGATCCGGCCGAACACGCGCGCCGTGGCGCTCACCTGGGTGCATTCGAGCACGGGCCTCAAGATGCCGATCGGGCAGATCGGCGAGCGGCTGGCGAAGCGCAATGCCGGCAAGTCGCCGGAGGAGCGCGTGCTGCTGTGCGTCGATGGCGTGCACGGCTTCGGCAACCAGGACGCGACGCTCGACGGCCTTGGCGCCGACTTCCTCATGTCGGGCTGCCACAAATGGATCTTCGGCCCGCGCGGCACCGGCATCATCGC
>JAEZQR010000009.1 GCA_023413015.1 Pseudomonadota bacterium | reverse complement strand
GCGAGCAGCTTCTCCTTGAGGCCGCCGATCGGCAGCACGCGGCCGCGCAGCGTCACTTCGCCGGTCATCGCCACATCCTTGCGTACCGGCACGCCGGAAAGCGTCGAGACGATCGAGGTGACCATCGCGATGCCGGCCGACGGGCCGTCCTTGGGCGTCGCGCCCTCGGGCACGTGGACGTGCACGTCACGCTTCTCGAACAGCGACGGCTTGATGCCGTACTGCGTCGAGCGGGCGCGGACGAACGACCAGGCGGCCTGGATCGACTCCTGCATCACGTCACCGAGCTTGCCGGTGGTCTTCACCTGCCCCTTGCCGGGTACGGTGACCGCCTCGATGGTCAGCAGCTCGCCGCCCACCTCAGTCCAGGCAAGCCCCGTGGTCGCGCCGATCTGGTCCTCGGCTTCGCCGACTCCGTAGCGGTACTTCCGCACGCCAGCATAGTCGCCGAGGTTCTCGGCCGTGATCTCGACCTTGGTCTCCTTGCCTTCGAGGATGCGCCGCAGCGACTTGCGAGCGAGCTTCGCCAGCTCGCGCTCGAGCGTGCGCACGCCCGCCTCGCGGGTATAGTAGCGCATGATGTCGCGTAGCGCGTCGTCGCCGACCGAGAACTCGTGCGGCTTGAGGCCGTGCGCCTCGACCTGCTTCGGCAGCAGGTGGCGCTTGGCGATCTCGACCTTCTCGTCCTCGGTGTATCCCGACAGCTGGATGATCTCCATGCGGTCGAGCAGCGGCTGCGGCATGTTGAGCGAGTTCGCCGTCGTCACGAACATCACGTCGCTGAGGTCATAGTCGACCTCAAGGTAATGGTCGTTGAACTTGGCGTTCTGCTCCGGATCGAGCACCTCCAAGAGTGCCGACGACGGGTCGCCGCGGAAGTCCTGCCCGAGCTTGTCGATCTCGTCCAAGAGGAACAGCGGGTTCGACGTGCCGGCCTTCTTGAGGTTCTGCACGATCTTGCCCGGCATCGAGCCGATGTAGGTGCGGCGGTGGCCGCGGATCTCGGCCTCGTCGCGCACGCCGCCCAAGGACTGGCGGATGAACTCGCGGCCCGTCGCCTTGGCGATCGAACGGCCGAGCGAGGTCTTGCCGACACCGGGCGGGCCGACGAGGCAGAGGATCGGCCCCTTCAGCTTGTTGGTGCGCGCCTGCACCGCAAGATACTCGACGATGCGGTCCTTCACCTTTTCCAGGCCGAAGTGGTCGGCATCGAGCACCGACTGAGCGACGCGAATGTCCTTCTTGACCTTCGACTTCTTGCCCCACGGCAGGCCGAGCAGCGTGTCGAGGTAGTTGCGCACGACGGTCGCCTCGGCCGACATCGGCGACATCGCCTTCAGCTTCTTGACCTCGGCAATCGCCTTCTCGCGAGCTTCCTTCGACAGCTTGGTCTTGGCGATCTTCTCTTCGAGCTCGGCGACTTCGTTGCGTTCCTCGTCGCCCTCGCCCAGCTCGCGCTGGATCGCCTTCAACTGCTCGTTGAGGTAATATTCGCGCTGCGTCTTCTCCATCTGGCGCTTGACGCGGCTGCGGATCTTCTTCTCGACCTGGAGCACGCCCATCTCGCCTTCCATGAAGGCGAACACCATCTCGAGCCGCTTGGCGACATCGATGCTGTTGAGCAGCGCCTGCTTGTCGGCGATCTTCAGGTTGAGATTGGACGCCACGGTGTCCGCGAGGCGCGACGGGTCCTCGATCTGGCCGACCTGGACCACCACCTCGGGCGCGACCTTCTTGTTGAGGCGCGTATAGCTTTCGAACTGCTTCGCGACCGAACGCATCAGTCCTTCGAGGTCGGTACCGGCCGGCGCCTCGTCATCGAGCAGCTCGACGCCCGCCTGAAGATAGTCGTCGCCGGCCTCGAATTCGGCAACGCGGCCGCGCTGCTGCCCTTCGACCAGCACCTTCACGGTGCCGTCGGGCAGCTTTAGCAGCTGAAGCACGCTCGCGATCGTGCCCACCTCGTAGAGCTGTTCACGGCCCGGGTCTTCATCACCGGGGTTGAGCTGCGACAGCAGGAAGACCCGCTTGTCGCCGTGCATCACCGCCTCGAGCGCGCGGACCGATTTCTCACGGCCCACGAACAGCGGCACGATCATCTGCGGGAACACCACGATGTCGCGCAGCGGCAATACGGGAAAAACTTGAGACATCCACACGCTCCACTCCGGGGAGCGGAACGCCCCCCGTCCACAAGCAATATGGGCGCGCGATGCCCCGGCATCAACGTGCCCCCCGCGCCGGCACGCGCCTCTCCCCCGAACCGCAGCGCCGGCTAACGAAGCTTAACACGCCCATCGCAGCCCGCGAAAGCAAAAGCGTCAACGAAAAAGGGCGGTCCGTCGCCGGACCGCCCTTCCTAATCATGCAGCGAAGCGTTCGTTACGCCGCGTCGCCCGCGCTTTCCTTCTGCTGGCTGAAGATGCGGATCGGCTCCTTGGTGCCGCCGACCACATCCTTGTCGACGACGATCTCGTCGACACCCTGCATGCCGGGCAGGTCGAACATGGTATCGAGCAGGATGTTCTCCATGATCGACCGCAGGCCGCGGGCGCCAGTCTTGCGCTCGATGGCGCGCTTGGCGATAGCCGAGAGCGCATCCTGCGCGAAGGTGAGCTTCACGCCTTCCATGTCGAACAGCTTGGCATACTGCTTGATGAGCGCGTTCTTCGGCTCGACGAGGATCTTGATGAGCGCCGGCTCGTCCAGGTCCTCAAGCGTCGCGATCACCGGCAGGCGGCCGACGAACTCGGGAATCAGGCCGAACTTCAGCAGATCCTCGGGCTCGCACTGACGCAGCACCTCGCCGGTGCGGCGCTCCTCGGGCGCGGCGACATGCGCGCCGAAGCCGATCGACTTGCCCTGCAGGCGGTCGGCGATGATCCGGTCGAGACCAGCGAAGGCGCCGCCGCAGATGAACAGGATGTTGGTCGTGTCGACCTGGAGGAACTCCTGCTGCGGATGCTTGCGCCCGCCCTGCGGCGGCACGGAGGCCGTGGTGCCCTCCATGATCTTGAGCAACGCCTGCTGCACGCCCTCGCCCGACACATCGCGGGTGATCGACGGATTGTCGGCCTTGCGGCTGATCTTGTCGATCTCGTCGATGTAGACGATGCCGCGCTGCGCGCGCTCGACATTGTAGTCGGATGCCTGGAGCAGCTTCAGGATGATGTTCTCGACGTCCTCGCCGACGTAGCCCGCCTCGGTGAGCGTCGTCGCGTCCGCCATGGTGAACGGCACGTCGAGGATGCGCGCCAGCGTCTGGGCGAGCAGCGTCTTGCCGCAACCCGTGGGGCCGACGAGCAGGATGTTCGACTTGGCGAGCTCGACGTCGGCGCCCTTCGCGCCGTGGTTGAGGCGCTTGTAGTGGTTGTGCACCGCCACCGACAGCACGCGCTTGGCGTGGAATTGGCCGATGACGTAGTCGTCGAGCACCTTGCAGATCTCGCGCGGAGTCGGCACGCCGTCCTTGGTCTTGACGAGCGCCGTCTTGGTTTCCTCGCGGATGATGTCGTTGCAAAGCTCCACGCACTCGTCGCAGATGAACACGGTCGGACCCGCGATCAGCTTGCGCACCTCATGCTGACTCTTACCGCAGAACGAGCAGTAGAGCGTGTTCTTGGAGTCCCCGCCGCTGAGCTTCGTCATCTCTTACCCTTCCCGGCCGATACACCGGCCCGCTCACCTGCATCCTATCCCGGTTTCCGTCCGGGACAATCCGCAAAGCGGAAAGTTCGACGGAACGGCACCGGGCTGCGACGCAACAGGCGAGCAACAATAGATACTAACCTATTACGCCTTCATACCGCATAACGCGTCGGATGGCGCGCTGTTGCGGTGAGGCCTAACGTCCCAGTCAGGCCGCCTTCATCTCGCCTTCGGCCGGTGCCGGGCGCTTCTCGAACACCTCGTCGACGAGGCCGAACTCCTTGGCCTCCTCAGCCGACAGGAACTTGTCGCGCTCCATCGCCCGCTCGATGACATCGAGGCTCTGGCCGGTGTGCTTGACGTAGAGTTCGTTCAGCCGCTCGCGGATCCGAAGGATCTCGCGCGCGTGGATCTCGATGTCGGTCGCCTGACCCTGCGCGCCACCCGACGGCTGGTGGATCATGATACGCGCGTTCGAAAGCGCGACGCGCATGCCCGGCTCGCCGGCTGCCAGCAAGAACGAGCCCATCGAGGCAGCCTGCCCAATGCACACCGTGCCGACGCGTGGACGGATATACTGCATGGTATCGTAGATCGCCATGCCGGCCGTCACCACGCCGCCCGGGCTGTTGATGTACATGAAGATGTCCTTCTTCGGGTTCTCGGCCTCGAGGAAGAGCAGCTGAGCGGTGATGAGCGAGGCCATGTGGTCCTCGATCGGCCCGGTGACGAAGACGATACGCTCGCGCAGGAGGCGCGAGTAGATGTCGAACGAGCGTTCGCCGCGGCTCGACTGCTCGATGACGATGGGAACGAGACCGGCGGTCGGATCGATCATGTGCGGAATTCTCCCTTGAAGACGCCCCTAACGTCGGGCGCGCCCGTCCCGACTTCAATAGGCCGGGCGCTAGGCGCTGGTCCAGTACGCCACATGGACTTTTAAGCCCCCCCGCTATATCCGTCTCATACAGAAACCGAGGATGGGCGAATGGGTTTCCTGCGCGGCGCGTGGCATTTTCTGGTGGGCGTCAAGGACGCGCTCGCCCTGCTGTTCCTGCTGCTGTTCTTCCTGTTGCTGTTCGCGATCCTGAACGCCACGGCGCCGATGAGCGTCCCGAAAGGCTCCGCGCTCGTCCTCAACATCGACGGCGTCATCGTCGATCAGGCGAGCGAGCGCTCGCCGGTCGAGGTTCTGGCCGGGCGCTCCGACTTCATCCCCGAGGTTCAGGTGCGTGACGTCATCGAGGCGATCGACCGGGCGCGGACCGACGACCGGGTGAAGTCGATCGTGCTTCAGCTGGACGGCTTCTACGGCACCGGCATGGCCAATCTGCAGTCGATCGGGGCCGCGCTGAAAGCCTTCAAGGCGGCCGGCAAGCCGGTCTACGCCTATTCGAGCGCCTATCTCGACGACAGTTACTATCTCGCGGCGAACGCGACCGAGAGCTGGCTCAATCCGCTCGGCGCGGTGTTGTTGACGGGCCCCGGCGGGTCCAGCCTCTACTTCAAGAACGCGCTCGACAAGCTCGGCGTCGATGTAAACGTATTCAAGGTCGGCACCTATAAGTCGGCGGTCGAGCCCTTCACCCGCTCCGATGCCTCGCCTGCCGCCCAAGCTGCCAACCAGGCGCTCGTCGATACGCTCTGGGACATGTGGACCACCGACGTGCAGGCCGCACGTCCCCAAGTAAAGGTGGCCGCGATCCTGGGCAACCTGCCTGCCCGCGTGCAGGCAGCCGGCGGCGACTTCGCCCGCCAGGCCGTCACCGATGGCCTTGTCGACAAGATTGGCACCTCTGTGGATTTCGGTCGCCAGATGGCGCAGCGCGTCGGCAAAGGTCACGATGGTCGGCCGGGCTCGTACAACCAGATCGATTACCGTGACTATCTGCGCGCGACGCCATCGTCACGCCGCACCGGCGGCCCTGCGGTCGGCGTCGTCTACGTCGCGGGCGAGATCATCGACGGCAAAGCACCCCGAGGGACTGCCGGCGGCGACACCATCGCCGACCTGATCGCGGATGCGACCGCCGACAATAGCATCAAGGCGCTGGTCGTACGTGTCGACTCGCCCGGCGGCTCGGTGACGGCATCGGAAAAGATTCGGCAAGCGCTTGTCGATGCCAAGGTCGACGGCATTCCGGTCGTTGCCTCCTTCGGCTCAGTGGCGGCCTCGGGTGGTTATTGGGTCTCGACGGCGGCCGACGAAATCTTCGCCCAACCCTCGACGATCACCGGCTCGATCGGCGTGTTCGCGATCATCCCGACCTTCCAGCAGACGCTCGCCAAACTCGGCATCAGCGCCGATGGCGTGAAGAGCACGCCCTACTCCGGCGAGCCCGACGTGCTGACGGGCCTTACGCCGGATGTCCGTACCCTCCTTCAGGCCTCCGTCGAAAATATCTATCATCGCTTCACCGGATTGGTGGCCAAGTCTCGCAACCTGCCGGTGGCCCGCGTCGATCAGGTCGGGCAAGGCCATGTCTGGGCTGGCGGCACCGCGCACCAGCTGGGCCTCGTAAGCCGTCTCGGCGGCCTCGACGCTGCGATCTCGGCCGCCGCCAAACGCGCCGGCCTCGACCCGAAGAATGTTCGTGTCGTCGACGTCGAGGTGCAGCCGTCGCTGCCGTATCAGCTCGTCGAACAGCTCACCGGACCGCGGGAGGAACAGAAGCAGGGCGAAGACGCCTTCG